>NZ_JAWOVZ010000080.1:0-1733 GCF_033340175.1 Vibrio sp. 1557
TTACCCACATATTGACCTGCCATTGACGGCGATTGATGACTTTTTATCGTTGGCAGACCAAGACCCGTTCTTTGCGGAACTCGATGCGATTTTGTGCGCGAACAACTATGTGTGGAACGCGCATGCAGAAAAAGCGTTACTTGAGTTTTATGACGTGAGCTTAACGGTTTAGTTGCAACGAACATGTGTGGTAGCCTTTGCGCTGCCACATAATGGAGAGGTCATAAGACGTTGTCACGTGAAGACGAATTACTGGAGAAATTGGATGAGTGTGAAAATGCCACTGCGTTTCTTCAGGTTTCTAACAAAATAATTAACCTCAAGTTAAAAGCATTACTTCCGAGTGTGTTCGTCCAAGACGACTTAGTGAAGGAGTATGCTGTGGATCCATTATTGAGAGAAGATGGGCCATTGGTCACGACCGATGTTGTCTCCAAGTTGATGTTTGCGATGGGAAAAATCTCATTACAAACTTATGCAGACATAGGCTTGTACGATCAGGTTTTGGAGTATGTGGTTACTCAGCCTGAAAAGATCGCGTTTACAGATGATGTGATTTATGACTTCATCAAAAACCAAGCTGTACTCTCTTCTCAGCAAGACTGCTTTTATCTTGAGTCGATCAATCAGCTAAAGTTCTCTTCGTTTGAGTCCTTTTCGCAAATGAGATACGAATCTCTCATCAAAACAGTGCTCAAGCTGTCGTGTGAAATGTTGATAGAAAGAATCGAAGAGGAAATCAATCAGTAAGGGTTCACCATGAAAGTGAATTTAAACGTCAGTGGCTTCGAAACCGAAGCAACCTTTCCCGATGCTGACGTAAAACGAATCCATCAGCCTCTTATCGAAAAATTTACTCGCCTCTATCATGAGAAGCAGGAACGCATAGTGGTGTTCTTGAGTGCTCCTCCGGGCAGTGGCAAGTCGACACTCGCTGCGTTCTGGGAATACTTGTCGGAACAAGATGAAAGCCAAGAGCCTTTACAAGTGCTGCCGTTTGATGGTTTCCATTATCCAAATGAGATCCTCGACAACAATACGATTGAACGAGATGGCGAGCTCGTGTCTCTGCGCAGTATTAAGGGGGCCTATCAAACATTTAATCTGACGGAGCTTATCGACAAGCTCAAACAGCTCAAAGTTAAAGATCCGAAATGGCCTTACTACGACCGCAATTTGCATGATCCAGTCGACGACGCCATTTTAGTGAATCGCAATGTTGTTGTCGTTGAGGGGAATTGGTTACTGCTTAATGAACCGGTGTGGAATGAACTGCATCGTTTGGCAGATTTTACCGTCTTCGTCGATACACAGCCTGAGTTTCTGCAAGAACGCTTAGTAAACCGTAAGATTCGTGGTGGCACCGCCCCAGAATCCGCATTAGCGTTTTATTTAAACTCAGATGCCGTAAATGTAGATAAGGTTTTAAATCACTCAATTCCAGCGGATCTCACGCTGTTTCTCAATCAAAACGGTTCGTTCGAAATTCGATAATTTGTCCACAATTTAGGAGGTCACCATGGATATCGTCGTTGATAGCCACACCCATACTATTGCCAGTGGACATGCCTACAGCACCATTTTAGAGAACGCATTGGCAGCCAAGAATAAGGGGCTAAAACTTCTTTGTACCACCGATCATGCTCCCGAAATGCCAGGAGCCCCTCACTACTGGCACTTCAACAATCAAAGAATTTTGCCCCGCTTTTTGCATGAGGTCGGTATTCTCCGTG
>NZ_JAWOVZ010000081.1:0-1729 GCF_033340175.1 Vibrio sp. 1557
ATTCATAAAAATCGTGGCAAGCACCGCAAGTAATCCAGGTATTCAAAGGCGGCGGTGCTTAACAAGACGATCTTAGGCCGTTTTGGCTTCCTCGTACATTTCTAGGGTTTGAGGCATCGCAAGCAAGTAGCCTTGGTACATATCGAAACCGAGTTTTTTCATTAAGTTAAGTTGATGCTCGGTTTCAATTCCCTCGATAACGGTTTTTGAACTCAGTTCTTTCGCGAGCGCTAATGCTTCTATTAACGCAGAAAAATCCCCGTCTTCGTATTTCAATAGCAGTGAACGATCCATCTTAATGATGTCTGGTCGAACGCATTTCACTCGCCCGATGGTTGAGGCATTAATGCCGTAGTCGTCAATAGCAAGTTTAAAGCCTCCGTCACTCAGTTCTTTCGTCGCTTTGTACAGAAAGGACTCATCGCCTGCGCTTAATTCAACTAACTCCATCACGATTTGTTCTCGACACAAATCCGCCTCACAAATCACTTGCTTCAGTAAATGGCTGTATGAAAGGTCCTTCGCCAGCATTTCTGCAGCTCTGGGAAGCACATTAAGAAAGAGCTTTTTGTTGCGGTAACGAGATTGCCCAAAGTTTTTAATGTGAATAAGGCGACTAAGTCGCTCGACATTAAGTTGAACATGTTCAGAGATGGAAGGAGATTGGAAAAAGAGATCCGGACGTATCATAGAACCATCCGCAGTGCTGATTCGGACTAAGGCTTCCAAGCCGATGATGGAAAGATCCTTTTTATAAATGGGTTGGAAGACACTGCGAAGTGTCAACTCCTCATATTGCGCGATGTACTGCCCATCTACTTGTTTAGAAATGCAGCCAAGAAGCTGCGAGATGCTCATCATTATTACGACAACCTAGATCAATGGTTTTTGATTGGTGTTACATGGACACCAACTTTGATTTCAGTAGTCAGAATCTAATTGGGCTAGGCCATATGAGGCAAGAGGGTTAATACGAGATGATTAGATTTATCGAGCCGTATCAAACAAATGTATGAATAGACTGATAATCTACCTGTTGCAATTTGATACTACCACTGTAATACGGCGTACAACTGCAAGTACTTTCGAACCAGTTGTTGTTTGTTAGAACGACGCAAAGGGTGGCCAAATTTGATGTAACAAGGGCTGATACCAAAGCGTGTATCAAGGGATTGAGTGAGCTGAGATTCACTGGTGTAAAGAGTGATGCCTTGCTCAGTATATTCGTTGATTTGATCCGGCAATTCGCCCATCCACCAATGGAGCAGTTCTCGGCTGGTTTTACTGCGACTGATCCAATGATCGCAAACAAGGAAGAGTAGGTCGTTAGGTTGCAGCGCGTAGCCATACTCGCTTTGCCATTCGGTAATTGAAGACAACAAGTTTTCGCGACACGATTTACCAGCACTGACCATGTGATGGCTTAACACCCAAACCGTTCCAATCTCAGAAGAAATGCGATAGTGGTGAGGTAGGTCTGGAGCGTCGAGTACTTCAATCGGTTTTACGATGCTGTTGTAACCAAAATGACGGAAGGTGTGTTCCATTCGGCGAGAAAATGCAAGGCCAAGATGGTGTTCACTCATACCTTGGTTATGTACGGCAGGATAATGCTTCTCACACAGTTTAAGACAATCGTCCTGAAAATCATTGACACTTTGGATCACTAGGTCGAGTAGCAAAGAATATCCCTTAATGGTTAACAAAACGAACCGCAAAAGGTTAGCAT
>NZ_JAWOVZ010000082.1:0-1694 GCF_033340175.1 Vibrio sp. 1557
CAGCTACAAGACATCGATCACCAAGTCGCGACCGATCTGCATGAACTGGTTGAACGTTGTATCGAAAAAGTGTCTGCAAGCCAAAGTGTACCGCTTTCTGGCGTTAAGCAAGCGGCAGACATCATCAACCGCTTTGAAGGCGACCGTGGTTCACTGATGGAAATGCTCAAACTGCATGATGAAGAAGTGGTTAACGCCATCGAAGAGAACATGTTTGACTTCATGGTGCTGGGCCGTCAACGCGAAGAAACCATGGACATGCTCGTACAGCAAATTCCACTCGAGCTTTGGGCTACGGCACTGAAAGGTTCGGATATCACGTTGCAGCAAGCGATCAAACGCTCAATGCCACAACGTATGGTGAAAGCGCTAGAAGACGATATGGAAGCGCGTGGTGCAGTTGCACTAAGTCGAGTTCAGAAAGCACGCCAAGACATCATGCAAATGGTGCGCGAGCTTGATGAGTCGGGCGAAGTTCAGTTGCTTCTATACGAAGAGCCAACGGTGGAATAAAGCATGGCAGAACAAAGATCGAACATTATGCGACTGCCTCCAAGTGGTTACCGTTTACACCGTTTTCCGCCGCTGGCTCAGCCAGTTGCGGTTGATGAAGAGTTCGGCTTGGACAACCAAGGTTGGCAAGAGTCGCAAGTGGACATTCAGCAGCAACTTGAAGCAGGTTTCCAACAGGGGCTGCAACAAGGTCATGAAGAAGGTTTACGCCAAGGCATCGAGCAAGGTAAGCAACAAGGTTTACTCGATGGTCAGAAAGAAGGCTTTCAGAAAGGATTTGTTTCTGGTGAACAAGCTGGTAAGCAAGGCTTTTTAGAAGCGGCGAAGCCAGTTAATGACTTGTTCCAAGCCTTATCTCGCTGGCAAAGTGAAAAAGAGCAGCAGCAACGCCACATGATTTGTGAGTTGGTACAGAAGGTGGCTCAGCAGGTGATTCGTGCCGAGCTTACTCTGATGCCACAGCAAATTCTGGCGCTGGTGGATGAAACACTGTCGGCGATGCCGGGCAAAGCGGAGACTGTGACGGTTCATCTCAACCCACAAGATCTAGAACGCATTACGCACATTAACGCGGATCTGCCTAAGTCTTGGAAGCTGGTTGCCAACAACGAACTGCCAATTGGTGGTTGTCAGTTAGTGACGGATGATGCGGAAGCAGACGCCAGTTGTGACTCACGCTTAGAGGCGTGCATGGACAACGTAAAACAGCACTTGTTAGACGAAGTCAGCATTCCACAGGTTGAGTCTGAAAATGAGTAGTACATTAAGCCACGAACTATTAAGTGAGCGTTTGAGCGATGCATTAGCATCGCTTGATTCTATTCCCGTTGCGCGAGTAACCGGACGCTTGATTAAAGTGAACGGCTTGATGTTACAAGCGGTTGGATGTCGTTTTAAGCTTGAGCAACGTTGCTTAGTGGAAACCGCCGAAGGCGATATGATCGAAGCACAAGTGGTCGGCTTCGATCATACCGTTGCGTACTTAATGCCAATCCGCCGTTTAGGCGGTTTGTTTGCCGGTGCGAAGGTGATCCCATTAGACGGCGACAGTACTGTGCAACTCAGCTCTCAGTGGATGGGACGCGTGGTGAACGGCTTAGGCGAGCCATTGGATGACGGCATGCCGCTTAAAGGGGGCGATCGTGTTTCACTTGAACCTAAACCGATCAACCCCCTTAAGC
>NZ_JAWOVZ010000083.1:0-1666 GCF_033340175.1 Vibrio sp. 1557
GCTACCGAAATCAATGTAACCACCTTCCAACGCTAAGTAACGGTTAAAGCGATACCCTACCAATGCTTGCATTGCATCGCTGTTGTCATCGAAATCATCTTGTCCATCAACTTTTAAATAACCGTAGTTCGCACCTACATAAACGCCATGATCTTTGGAGTCCGCTGCGTAAGATAAAGTACTAAACGTTGCTAGAGAAAATAGACCAACCAGAGTAACAACATTGCTTTTCATTTCGTTCTCCTAAATTAACTGATTATCGAAAATTCCAATCATAAATTGCAAAAGCAATGCCAATATTAAATTCATGAAAAGCTATTTTAATTTAATAAGATTCTGACAATTAGCTAAAAACACTCGTACAAAAAACAAAATACAGGCTATTTATTTACCTTACACAAACAATATAAATTTAGGATAAATATAACTAGTGAAAAAGCTTCTCGCTAATTTGTAGTTTTTTCAAAATAAAAATACACAGCGTGAATATTCTTGAGTTGTTAAATAGTCATTGAAATATCGCATTGCGTGTTTACTAGAAAGGAAGCCAATCACACATCCGTCGTGCCTTGCTTTGCTTAAAAGCACAAATCCTCTACTCTGTGCCTAAGCAAATTCAATGGAATTGAAAGAATGATAAAAGGCAGTGAATACCCTTCCATTCGTGCATTGAGGACTTTTGTTGCTGTGGCTAACTATCTCAGCTTTTCTAAAGCCGCCGATGACCTGTGCGTAACACAAGGAGCGGTCAGTAAACAGATGGCATCTTTAGAGCAACTCGTTGGGCTTCCTCTCATTCATCGAGGGTTAAACGGCGTGGAGCTAACAGAGGAAGGAAAGCGCTATTTACCCCAAATAACAGAAGCTCTGGAGCTCATTCAGCATGCAACCGCCAGCCTAATTCAGACCAATACTGATCAAGAGCTGTTGGTTGTCGATGTCACACCCTCGTTTGCCAGTCTTTGGCTGGTGCCAAATATCGATGATTTCCACCAGCGCCATCCAAATATTCGCGTGAAAATTCTTACCGGAGATGGCGCAGTTAAAAACATTCATGGCGAAAGTGATCTGCATGTGCGGTGTTTGCCTCTTTCGACTCATTATGAATATAGCCAGCTCTTATGTGAGGAAACCTTGTTGCTGATTGGCAACACCAACCTACCAGAGCTGTCAGACAACCAAGCCATTAGCCATTACCCATTTATTCCGCAAACGACTCGCCCGCAGCTGTGGGAGCAGTTCAAACAGGAGAACGATTTAGAGTGCCCAATCACCTATCACTCCGTCGGGTTTGAGCATTTTTATTTGGCGTGTGAAGCCGTGAGAATGGAGAAGGGCTTGGCTTTGCTGCCCGATTTTATGGCGCAATTTTCTATTTTGCGTGGTGACATCCAACATATTGGGAATCTAAAGCTTCACAGCGGCTATGGCTATTATGTGGTGATCCCAAACTTCCGGTTAACTTCAAGAAAAGTGGCACTTTTTCATGACTGGTTAAAAGACAAACTTACCCATCATACATAAAGCTACCGATATGAAACCAGTATAAATATGAAGATTGTGCAGAGCCTATCACCTACCGCGCCTCAAATGTAAGTATGGTTAAATTTATGGCATTCTCATCCATACTATTTAAAAAGGATAAATGGATAGTAGGATATGGACA
>NZ_JAWOVZ010000084.1:0-1661 GCF_033340175.1 Vibrio sp. 1557
AGAAGAGCTGATCAAGACACTGACTGAAGAAGCGATGAAGGGGACGGTTTCTTGGAATAAAAACCTAACCGTAACTTTCCGTGAAGCGATTAATTTGCTTGATAGACAGATTTCAGAGCAGCTTTCTGAAGTTATGCACCATCCTGAGCTACAAAAGTTAGAAGGCTCATGGCGTGGGCTGAATTACTTAGTCATGAATTCTGAGACAAGTTCTACGCTGAAAATTCGCATGATCAGCATCACGAAGAAAGAGCTTCATAAAGACTTAAGTAAAGCGGTTGAATTCGATCAAAGTCAAATCTTTAAAAAAGTGTACGAATCTGAATTTGGTAGCGCTGGTGGTGAACCGTATGGTGCTTTAATTGGTGACTACGAGTTTACAAACCATCCAGAAGATATTGAGTCTTTGCGTTTAATGTCGAATGTTGCTGCTTCGGGTTTCTCACCATTCTTGTCTGCTGCTTCTCCTGCGCTATTTGGTTTTGATGAGTGGACAGAACTATCTAAACCGCGCGATTTAGATAAAGTCTTTGAGTCGTTGGAATATGCGCAATGGCGCTCTTTCCGTGAAAGTGCAGATTCTCGTTTTGTAAGCTTAACGATGCCTAAAGTATTAGCTCGCTTGCCATACGGCCAAGCTACCTCTCCTGTAGAAGCGTTTGGCTTTGAAGAGTTTGATGTGGATCCTGTGTCGGGTATCGCCGTTAATGCTGATCACAATGATTATTGTTGGATGAACTCATCGTACGTGCTTGGCGTCAAACTGACGGATGCATTTTCTAAGTATGGTTTCTGTACTGCTATTCGTGGCGCAGAGGGTGGTGGTCGAGTTGATAACCTACCAACACACTTCTTCATGAGTGATGATGGTGACCCAGATATGAAGTGCCCAACGGAAATTGGCATTACAGACCGCCGTGAAGCGGAATTGGGTAAACTGGGTTTCTTACCGTTGTGTCAGTACAAAAATACAAACTATGCCGTGTTCTTTGGTGCTCAACCTTGTCAAAAACCAGCAAATCATGAATCTCCAGAAGTGGCAGCAAACGCGGCAATTTCAGCAAGACTTCCTTACATGATGGCAACCTCTCGTTTTGCACATTATTTGAAAGTAATGGCTCGAGATAAGATCGGTAGCTTTATGGAAGCAGAAGACGTTGAATCTTGGTTGAACCGTTGGATTCTTGGCTATGTGAACGCTTCTGAAGGTGGCGGTCAAGAAATTCGTGCGAAATACCCTCTTGCCGACGCTCGCGTACAAGTTAAGGAAATTCCAGGTTCGCCTGGTTCTTACAACGCGGTTGCTTGGCTCAAGCCATGGCTTCAAATGGAAGAGCTAACCACGTCTTTAAGACTCGTTGCTAAAATTCCTCAGTCGGGTGGCTAAATAGAGTTAATGGCTGGTCACTTCGACCAGCCATTAAGCCAAGCTTATGGTAGTTATGACGAAAATAGATGCATTGGACTTTCTAGACCCAGAGGAACTCACACACGAGTTTACACCGATGGGCCTGGCTGAGTTTGACAGTCATTGGTTGACTCAATTTGTTGAATGTTCAGATTCAATACTTGCGGCACGAATTTGGTTCGAAGGCACGCAATCTAAAGATTTTGCGAGTTTTCGCCATAGCATTGTGAGCACGATTAATACCATTGACACA
>NZ_JAWOVZ010000085.1:0-1656 GCF_033340175.1 Vibrio sp. 1557
AATTCCTCTTCATAGATATTAAACAGCACCATGGTGACCGCAAAAATCAGTGGACCATAAATCAAACCAATCAAACCAAATAAGTGCAGACCACCCAATAATGAGAAGAAAATCATTAAGGTATTCATGCCTGCGCTGCCTTGCATCAACAATGGACGCAACAAGTTATCAATCGAACCGACGATGACTACACTCCATGCGGTTAGGAAGATTGCCCACGTCATATCACCGGTGAGGAACAAGTACGCGGCGGCTGGTATCCAGATCAACGCCGTACCGACAACTGGAATGAAGGAAGCAAAGCCCATCATGGTGCCCCAGAATAGACCAGGGAAGCCAGCTAGCCACATACCGATACCGCCCGCTAAGCCTTGCGCGATAGCCGTTAAAAACGAGCCCATGACTGCGGACTTCGAAACTTGTTCTATCTCGGTCAAGATTCTATCTTCTTGGCTACGAGAGAGTGGCAAAATATGTCGAATTGCCGAAATGATTTTGTCGTGGTCACGTAATAGGAAGAAAAGCACAAACAGCATCAAGAAAAAATCCATCAAGAAGTTTGTTGCGTCACCCAGAATTTTCGCACTGATCGCGACAAGGTTTGAACCAAAAGTGGTAGCAAATTGCCCGATTTTTTCGGCGATGGCTTTTGGCTCGATTTTATCAAAAGGTAAGTACTCATTAACAATGGATAGACCTTTGATAACCCAAGGATGTTGGAAGATGTCTTGAATGCCACCATTGGTGACCCATTTGTACGTGTTCTGAGAAAAAACGGAGCCTTGTTGAACAATTGCAGCAAACACAAACAGTAGTGGAATGACAATAATGAAGGTCAAAACTACGCACGTGAGCAGCGATGCCGAATTTTTGTGTTTTGGCATTTTACGCTCAAACCACTCATGCACAGGAAACATAAGCAGTGAGATAATGAAAGCCATTACGATCGAATTGATGTAAGGCTCGACCAATAAATAGCAAGCAAAAGCAGCGGCGAGTAGAGCGATCATTAATACACGATGACTCGACGTGATTTTTACGTTGTTTGGCATGAGATAAATCCAACTTACGGATGACGTTTACAATGGCTCGCGTTGATATCAGCGCGAAACCTTTATTACTTTGCACCGGCTTTCCTTTCAGCCTTATGACACAGCTGAATTGGGAAGGGGTAAATGACCTTGTTATAATGACTACAAATCAGATGGTTATCAATCAAGAGATGAAAAATGGGTTGTTGTAACGGCGATAAGAAATGTAAATCTGAGAAGAAAACCAAACGTATTCCGTGGTTTGGCATTGTTCTAGGCGTGTTAGCTGTCTTGGTAATTTTGAACTGGCAATAAAAAAGGACCTTCCGGTCCTTTTCTTATAACTTGCGTATAGCGCTTATTTTGCTTCTGCCGCAATGATTGCAAAACAGCGATCCGCCGCTTCTAGTGTCGCGTCGATCTCTTTTGAACCGTGCGCTAGAGACGTAAAGCTTGCTTCGAATGCTGATGGCGCAAGGTATACGCCGTGATCTAGCATTAAGTGGAAGAAACGCTTGAATCGTTCGATGTCGCACTTAGTTACGTCTTCGTAGCAAGTTACGGTTTCTTGGTCAGTGAAGAAGAAGCCGAACATGCCGCCCACTTGGTTAACAACTAGTGGGAT
>NZ_JAWOVZ010000086.1:0-1619 GCF_033340175.1 Vibrio sp. 1557
CCATCGTCAATCAACTTGCCTAACGCTTCATAAGCTAGATACGGATAAACCGCCGTAGCGCCAAAGCCTAGCAATACGGCAAATTGATGAGGGTCACGTGCGGTTGCGGTTTCCGCGACGATGTTGGCATCACAACGAAGGTTGGCTGTAACTAAGCGAGTTTGCACGGCGCCGACAGCCATGGCGGCTGGAATTGGCAACTTGCCTTTAACTAATGCGCGGTCGGAAAGAACCACTAAGACGGTACCTTCTCGCACCACTTGTTCAGCTTGATCACATAAGTCATCAATCGCTTGTTTGAGATCTTTCTCTTGTGGATCGTAGTTTATGTCGAGAATGGTATTGCGGTAGTGATCGTCACCCAGCTCAAGCAACTGCTGCATGTCAGAGTAAAGTAGCACTGGAGAATCAAATGTCACTCGATGCGCGTGGCCGTCGGTTTCACAGAAGACGTTCATCTCCTGACCTATACTGGTAGCTAACGACATAACATGCTTTTCACGTAGTGGATCGATAGGCGGGTTGGTGACCTGAGCAAACTTCTGGCGGAAGTAATCGGTAACCAAACGCTCTTTCGAAGACAGCACTGCCATCGGCGTGTCATCGCCCATAGAGCCTACGGCTTCTTGACCCATATCGCCAAGTACACGCAGCACCTGATCCACTTCTTCATTGGTCATGGCGAACTGCTTTTGATAGGTCTTAAGCAAATCTTCATCGAAGCTTCGCTCACCCACTTGATCTTCAGGTAGCTGAGAGAATGGCGTTAGTTTGCGAACGTTGTTTTCCATCCATTCGCGGTATGGGTGACGAGATTTGAGATCGTTATCGATCTCGCTTGATTGCCACAGTTTACCTTTACGAGTATCGACAACTAACAACTCACCAGGGCCAACACGACCTTTTTTCGCAACTTCGTCTGGTGCGTAATCCCAAATACCGATTTCAGAAGCCAGCGTGATCAACTTGTCTTTTGTGATCACGTAGCGAGCTGGGCGCAGACCGTTTCGGTCGAGGTTACATGCTGCGTAGCGGCCATCGGAAAGTACGATCCCTGCTGGGCCATCCCAAGGCTCCATGTGTTTGGAGTTGAAGTCGTAGAAGGCTCGTAGATCGGGATCCATATCTGGGTGATTTTGCCATGCTGGTGGAACAAGCATTCGCATGGCTCGGAAGATATCCATGCCGCCGGCCAAGAAAAGATCCAACATGTTATCCAGACTTGAAGAATCCGAACCAGTCTCATTTACAAACGGAGCTGCGGTTTGTAAATCGGGCAGCAATGGGGAAGAGAATTTATAAGCACGCGCTCGGGCCCATTGGCGGTTGCCTTCAATGGTATTGATCTCACCGTTGTGAGCAAGATAACGGAACGGCTGCGCCAGTGGCCAGCGAGGTTGAGTGTTGGTTGAAAAACGCTGGTGGAACAGACAGATAGCGGATTCCATGCGTAGATCAGCAAGATCAAGGTAGAAGCGAGGCAAATCCGCAGGCATGCACAAACCTTTGTACACCAGCACTTGCGTCGATAAGCTACAGATGTAGAAATCAGGATCTTCGGTGATCTGTTTTTCAATACGGCGACGGGCAATATAGAGACGGCGTTCAATGTCGCGCTC
>NZ_JAWOVZ010000087.1:0-1613 GCF_033340175.1 Vibrio sp. 1557
GAGGGAACAGCTTAGTTAACAAACTACCATCATCGACATAATGTGGCAGAAGCTTATCGCGTCCATAGTAGCAATCTGGGTGTTTATACAGTGCTTTTGTATCTGCAATGGGCGCTTGCTCAAATTGCTCGTCTGGTAACCCTAGTAGCTTAACGACTTGCTCAATGGCGTCCAAAGTCGGCCCTGCTACGTGGTCTGCATAAATTTGGTCACCACTCATGATCAGCATGTCTGGTCCCTCATCAACACGTAAGCTAGCGACCTTTTCGTCTGCAGTGACTAAAGTGTCTTTACTAAAATGGTGAGGATTTCGACAAGAGCCATGAAGAACGTAATCGGCTTTCTCGCTGATCACAAACTCCAATCCTTGATGTTGATGTTGGTCTTGTTCATAGCTCAGATGTGGTAACAGCTCAGTCAATAGACCATCTTGAGTTTGAATTTGGTAGCGAAGCGGTTGATGAGTTGGGTAATCACCTTTAATGGCGAGTAAGCTTACCCATGCTCTCTGACCTATTTGGAGCTGCTGAAGTTCATCAAGTGATTGTGATGTGTATGCGTTGTGAGTGCTTGCATCCATTACTTCAACCACGCCTTTAAGAGGCTTGGTCGTCACTAGCCAAATGTTGATTTCAGACGCGGTGACTTTGCGCAGGACAGGCCCTGCAATAATAAGAGGAAGGGGAGTAGGTTCAGTATTGGTCAACGTTGTTGGCAAAGCGCTTCCTTATGTATCTGATTCTTCTTCTAATACTTCGATGACTTGAGAGCTGCTAAGTTCATGCCCCATTAAAAACAAACCTAACATCGCATCCGCTTTTGATGCGTTGTCACTGTCTTCATCCAGAATTTGTTGCAGGCGAGTGCGTATCAAATCTATTTCATGATCGACAAAACCACGGCCTTCTTCGTCACCTTGTCCATCTTCAGGTGCGTTATCGAAGTGCAAAAACAGGAGCTCACCATCGAGCTTGGTATCCACTAATCTTTCAGGTAGCCACTCTTCTCCCATCACGATGTCTGGGTTGGAGTTAGACGGCAAATTATTGAGGATAGAGATAAGTTCTGATGCTTTCACGTTTACTTCGTTATGTTTAAGTTCAAGCTAAACCCATAAGTGGCTGCTTTTAATGATTTTTGATGACGACATGCCTAGATTACTGGCATAGTTCGTTGTTAGGTTAACAACGCACTGAGATTATGTTCATGCCAACGTATCAAAGTGCATGACACGAACTGTCACGCACATGACAACGTTAAGTATTGTAACGGCTAATATCGAAAGAACATAAGCTTAATTCACTGATTTTCTCCATCAACTTTGATTAAAACCCATGAAGAGATTGAAACAAGCCACCATGATGCTTCCGCTCGCTGCGGCTGTATCAACGGCTTATGCAACAGATGAGCAAACGTGGGGCATTGCCGCCATGTATCGCACGGCCTCGATTCCTTTTTACACTGCTAACGATGACTCTACGGTGAGCACCTTCGTACCGATGATGTTTTTTGAAAATGAACATTTGTACATTAACGGACTCGAGGGTGGCGCTTTTCTATTTAACGAAGAGGATTCTGACTGGCGAGTGAGCGCGATTACGCGTCTTCGTTTT
>NZ_JAWOVZ010000088.1:0-1613 GCF_033340175.1 Vibrio sp. 1557
CTCAGCTTCACTGGGCATGATTTTACCTGTCTCCACCCCACCAAACTCATTAGCTTATTCAACGGGCTTGATAGAAAGCAAAGACATGGCGAAAGTCGGACTCATCATTGGCTTAATTGGTCTGTTTATAGTTTACGGCGCTGTGTTGATTCTCTTCTAACATTCTGGCTCTGTGAGGGGTTACGCCTTCACAGAGCCCCTTCATTCCCATTACCTCGACTTCGTTCCCCTTTGCACACCATGATGAATAGAGATTTAACATTGCATTGCTGAATAAAAATCACACCATGTGCCTCAAGTTTCATCACTAACTGTCGATAAATTCACTAAAGCCTTTCATGTAACGCTCTGTGCTTGAATCGTCTAAACCCTCTGGAGTCACACGTTGTGACACTGATCTTTTTGTCTGTTTATAAAGGTTAGACAATGAGAAATACCATTAAGTTAAAAATCCAGATTGCTATTGCAGTCATTATCGCCATCGTAAGTGGCGTTCAAGCTTGGGTTTCCGTTAATCAACTTCACGAAGAAACCACATCCACACTCAACCGAGAAATACAGAATATTTCTGAGTCGACTAACCGTTATATCAGCGATTGGCTCTCAATTCGTAGCGATATGATGTTGGCTAACGAACAAATCATCGCCGGTTCTGATGATGCAGATCGCGAGTTATTGCTGACCAAACGCGCGGGGAAATTTCTCTCTGTTTACGCAGGGTTCTCTGACGGCGCTATTGCCTACGGCGATAAAAGCGAATCATGGCCATCCGATTACGACCCTCGAACTCGCCCTTGGTATCAAGACGCGATGGCACAATCTGGGCTGATCATTACCGAGCCATACCAAGACTTTGATGGCAGTATTGTGGTTAGCTTTGCCAAAGCGTTTAACCAAAACAAACAAGGCGTCTTGGCCGCTGACTTGGCCGTCACAGACATCATCAACGAAGTGTTGAATATCCAATTGGATAACAACGGCTTCGCGTTTTTGGTGGATGGCAACAATAACCTCGTCGCTTATAAAGATGAAAAGCTCAGCCAGAAACCGCTCACCACGTTAAATCCAGAACTGACGCGCGATAAAATGGCCAACTTGGCACAACACGCGAAGCTAGAAACAATCACGTGGCCAAAACAAGGCGACCAACTGATTTATGTTGCTCAAGTCCCTAACACCGATTGGTCTCTGGGCGTTGTGCAAGACAAACAAATGGCTTTTGCATCCGTTTCGGAGCAAGTGACCTTTACTGCCATTGCTTCAATCGTGATGTATTTGATCATCGCTGCCATCAGCACTTACGTGATCACTCGCCTACTACGTCCACTGCAAACTTTGTCGGATGCACTCTCTGAACTGTCACAAGGTGAAGGTGATTTGACGCAGCGCATCGAGATTGAACGCATGGATGAAATTGGCGAACTGGCCACGCACGTCAACCAGTTCCTTGCTCAGATGCAATCAATGCTAAAAAACATCGTCGAAAACAGTCAGCAGTTGTCAGAACAAGCACAACAGGCGAATGAACTCTCAGCCATGGCGGCAGGACGTGTTGAGCACCAACAAAATGACGTAAACCAAATTGCTACGGCCATTCATGAAATGTCGGCAAC
>NZ_JAWOVZ010000089.1:0-1602 GCF_033340175.1 Vibrio sp. 1557
TCGAGAAAGTTCATAAGTCTTCAGATCGATGCCCTTGAAGCTCTTGAATAGCCACCGAGTCAGTAGACACTAGTTAGTCTTCTCTCATATTGCTTCTCATACTCTACAGGCGACAATTGATTATTGGAACCGTGCCTGCGTTTACGTTGTAGAACATCTCAATATATTCAAAGATATCCATGCGAGCATCTTCCCGTGTAGAGTAGATTTTTCGTTTAACTCGTTCTCTTTTCAGTAACTGGAAAAAACTTTCTGCCACAGCATTATCGTGACAATTACCTCGACGGCTCATACTGGCTTCCAGTCCATGTTGCTTTAAGAACTTGTTCCAGTCGTGACTCGTATACTGACTGCCTTCCAGTCCATGTTGCTTTAAGAACTTGTTCCAGTCGTGACTCGTATACTGACTGCCTTGATCTGAATGTACGAGCACCTTTTGGCTTGGAGAACGGCGCCATATAGCCATTAAAAGCGCATCCAAAACCAACTCTTTAGTTATTCGACTTTTCATCGACCAACCAATCACTCTTCTAGAAAAAAGATCGACAACAACGGCAAGATACAACCAACCTTCATGTGTTTTTATATAAGTAATATCGGTCACCCACGATTGGTTTGGAGCCGTTGGATTGAACTCTCTGGCTAATTTGTTAGCCGAAATGACATGTTCAGTACCCGCTTTAGCTCTGGGTTTACGATACCCGCGTTGTGACTGTAAGCCTTCTCGTTTCATCAAGCGATGTACTTGGTTGATTCCACAGAATTCCCCTTCATCTCGTAGGTCACTGTATATCTTCCGATAGCCATAAACCCCACCTGATTCCAGCCAAAACTGTTTAATAAGTCCGAGAAGATACTTACGCCGTTTCTCTTGTTTGCTGTCAGGGTATTTTAGCCAGGCATAAAAACCACTTGGATGAACCCCAAGGATTTTACACATCCGTCGAACAGGCCAAACTGACTGGTTGGCTTTGATAAAGGCGTACCTCAGTCGGACTGGCTTGCGAAGTACACCGCGGCTTTTTTTAGTATATCCCGCTCTTCGGTAACTCTTTGCAGTTCTTTCCGAAGCCTACGAATTTCGGCACTTTCATCAGATTGAGCTTGGTATTGGGAGGAGTCGGGACCGTAGCGCTTCACCCAAGCATAAAGACTATGGGTAGTCGTCCCTAAGCGGTTGGCAACATCAGCCACACTATGACCTTTTTCCGTGACCTGTTTTACCGCTTCAATTTTAAATTCTTCTGGATATCTTTTGCTGCTCATAAGCACCTCTCTGTTAGTCATTTTGTCTAACTAAAAGGTGTCTATCAAGTCGGTGGCTATTCAGCATGAGCAAGATCAGCCACTTAAGAAATTAGCTTATGTGTCCAACCATCGGGGTCCACTTCTATAGCATAATAGCGAGTTTACTCTAATATATGGTTTCGTTCTGATACAAGGTTTGGGGCACGTTTGAGGTAGAAATAGCAGCTTTGAAAGTTCCGAGCAGGGACGTTCTAGATCTATTTATATATCTATATTCGAAAGGAATCACGAAAACTCTTGCTTTACGGCTTTCTTTATATCACCGACATGAAACAAGCCCTGACCATAATAGTA
>NZ_JAWOVZ010000090.1:0-1602 GCF_033340175.1 Vibrio sp. 1557
CCTGCTAAATAGTGCCCCAGCTTTCGTAACCAATCTTGTGAGTTTGACGACAATTGCGCCGACCCAGTCTGAAAGTGAACTTGCTCTTTTAAACGAATCATAAGGTGACCACCACCGATCGTCTCATGCGGGATATTGTGTCTATCCAAGAACATTTCTAGTGAGGTCACGTTGTTAGACTTTTTTTCGGCCGCCCTCGCCGTCTGATTAACACGTGGAGCCGTCGAAACGTGAGATGCACTCGCATACCCCCACTCAGGGTGTCTCAGCTCGGTGTTTGTTTTTGGGGCTGTATCCAACATATTCCCACCCGGAACCATGTCTGGATTAAGGCTGCTACACCCACTAAGAATGCCACAGACAATGAAAAACCAATGCTTCATACCGTTACCAACGTAGAAAGAATTCTTGTTCACTATGTCGACGAAAAATACATATTCTTTAGTGTTTTTCGTTGTTTGATTGTTTTATATGCACCGTTCGTGCCATTCTCAGTTCGAGCTTGTCGCCTAAGCTGCGAAACAGTAAACATCCAATTTGCTAACACCATGTCACTATTCGGTTATATCCACACCAGTCTGTTACTAATCGTCTCACTTTATTGGTATTTAATGGTTTTAGTCGCTATCGTTAACCGATAAACTACCGTAAATTTCTCATTCAGAGCGGTGTTATGTTTAAAACTATCTCAAAAGGCGTCGCTTTATTTGCCGCTATTGCGGCTCTGTCAGCATGTGACAGCGGCAATAGTCAGCCACAACAAGGTAAGCAATACGAAGTGTTGCCTGTTTCTCTTCAAGAATACAATCTGGCGCCACTAACCGAAGCTTTTGCCCTAACTTGCGGCCATTGTCGTTCAATGGAAGAGTTTGTCCCTCAAATTGAATCGCTAACAGAGCAAAAAGTTGAAAAGATGCACGTGACTTTCAATGAAAGTGCTCAGATCAGCGCAATTATCTTCTACACTGCTGTTATGCAGCTCGACGCAACACCAGATAAAGCATTCATGGCTGATTTATTTGCAGCGGTTCAAATGGGCGCAGATGCAACAGCAGAAGAGCGTCAACAAGCAGTAGAGAAAGCTTTTGAATCTCGTAACTTGATCAGCCCATACCATCTTGATGAAGCTCAACAGGAAAAACTGTTTGAATACATCACTAAAGCTGAATCCATCACTACTCGTGGCCAAATCAATTCTGTGCCAGCGTTTATCGTAAACGGTAAGTACCAAGTGATTACTGGCGGCCATGACAGCGTTGAGGCAATGGCAGAAACTATTAACTATTTGCTTAAGCAACCTAAATAGACAAGGAGTCAACGTGTCTAAATTTTTGTTTCCTATCATTATTTTTGTTTTAGCTGCATTTTTCATTTACCGCACTTGGACAAACCACAAAGTGGCAGATGAGAACTTTGCAAAAGGCCAAGCTTTCCTATTAGAAAATGCGAAAAAAGAAGGCGTGATCACGACAGAGAGCGGGCTTCAATACTTAGTACTAGAAAAAGGTACAGGTGACGTTCACCCAACCGCAACAAGTAAAGTGAAAGTGCACTACCACGGCACGCTTATCGATGGCACTGTTTTCGATAGTTCTGTAAATC
>NZ_JAWOVZ010000091.1:0-1591 GCF_033340175.1 Vibrio sp. 1557
CTGCTTCAGTTTCAAGGCTACGGCAATCTAATAGCATCGCATGATTTTCACGCCCTTCCGCTGAAATCATTTGATCCATGATGCCGCAGTTGCAACCGACGAATTCGTTCTCAGCTTGCTGACCGTTTAACGCAATTTCGGCTTGGCTGATCTCAAGATTGAACAGCACTTTGAACGTCTGGCCAATCACCACTTCCAACGCCGCCGATGAGCTCAAACCCGCGCCTTGAGGTACGTTGCCGCTGACTGAAATATCCGCCCCAGTAAACTGGTAGCCACGCGCCAGAAGACACTTCACCACGCCGCGAATGTAGTTCGCCCACATTTTGTCTTGCTGGAAGGTAATGGCTTGCGTGATATCGAATTCGTCCACTGCGTTACCGTAATCGACCGACACCACACGCACGATATTGTCTTCACGCTTTGCCGCCGCCACGACCGTTTGGTAGTTAATGGCACACGGTAGGACAAAACCATCGTTGTAATCGGTGTGCTCACCAATCAAGTTAACACGACCAGGCGCTTGAATAATATGGCTAGGTGCGTAGCCCAACACTTGCTCAAATGACGCTTTCACATTTTGGATAAGTTCAGACATAGGGACGTTCTCTTAAAATAGTAATTTGTGTGGGATAGCGCGTTGAGCCTAACTTTCTATCTGTAAAGTCGCGCTATCCCGTTATTCGTAATCAGTCCAATTTAAAGACTTAGCATTCTTTGTAGTGGACATCACTCACATCACGCAGACGCTGCGCCGCTTGCTCTGCGGTGAGGTCACGTTGGCTTTCTGCCAGCATTTCGTAGCCCACCATGAACTTACGAACCGTGGCACTGCGCAGTAGTGGCGGATAAAAAAGTGCATGAAGCTGCCAATGGTCGATGTCTGTGCCTTCGTCAAAAAACGGCGCGTAGTGCCAGCCCATCGAGTAAGGGAAAGAGCATTGGAATAAATTGTCGTAACGGCTGGTCAGCTTCTTAATCGCTCGCGCCAAATCGTCTCGTTGCTCATCGCTGAGTTCGCTCATGCGACGAATGTGCGTTTTCGGCAACAACATGGTTTCGAACGGCCAAGCAGCCCAGTAAGGCACCACCGCCAGCCAGTGTTCGGTTTCCACCACAATGCGTGAACCGTCTTTGAGTTCCGCTTGTACGTAATCCACCAGCAAGTTGCTGCCGTGTTCTTGGTAGTAGGCTTTTAGGTTGTGCTCTTTACGCTCGATTTCATTTGGTAAGAAGCTGTTCGCCCAGATTTGACCGTGCGGATGAGGCTGAGAACAGCCCATGGTTTCGCCTTTGTTTTCGAACGCCTGAACCCAAACGTACTCTTTGCCGAGCTCTTCAATTTGCTCATTCCATGTATCAATCACATCCCGAATTTTATTCACTGGTAGTTCTGGCAACGTTTTGCTGTGATCCGGTGAGAAGCAGATTACTCGGCTCAAACCACGTACCCCCTGAGTTTTGAATAATGGGTTGTCCGACTCAGGTGCATCTGGTGAATCCACCATCAGCGCAGCAAAATCGTTATTGAACACATAGGTGCCTTGGTAGTCTGGATTAACATCGCCAGAGATACGTTCGTTGGTTGGAC
>NZ_JAWOVZ010000092.1:0-1587 GCF_033340175.1 Vibrio sp. 1557
CGTTTTCAGGGTAAGTAAAAATCAGGTCGATATCGGAAGAGAAATTCAGTTCGCCGCCACCTAGCTTGCCCATCCCAATGATCAACATCGGTTGAGCTTCCCCCTCTGCATTTGTTGGCGTTCCCCATTCTGCGCAGCAAATTTTGTATTGCCATTGGTATGTCTCAAAGATCATCGCCTCTGCCACTTGGGACAAATGACGTAATGACTCTTCAAGTGTCCAAGCATGTAAGAAGTCTTTCCACGCGATGTAGACCATTTCTCGATTTCGGAACTGACGCAGAACGCGATGACCAGACATTTCATCTGGGCATTCTGCCAATAAAGCGGCCAGAC
This sequence comes from Vibrio sp. 1557, assembly GCF_033340175.1. Lineage (NCBI taxonomy): Bacteria > Pseudomonadati > Pseudomonadota > Gammaproteobacteria > Vibrionales > Vibrionaceae > Vibrio > Vibrio sp. 1557. The sequence goes on from NZ_JAWOVZ010000092.1 coordinate 337, forward strand.
GGGTGCGATAAGCTTGGTGTCGGCTAGGCTCACTTAACATCGTTGGTAACTGCTGCGCGAGAGCCTCGTCACGGTGAATGGTTTCCGTAATAAATTGGCTCAACGCCGAGACGTAATGAAACTGCTCTACGACCTCATTTGGCCATGATTGAAGGTAACCCGCTTCTTGGGCATTTTGAACGGCAGATTCGGCGACAGAGACCAGTGACGAAGGCAGCTGCATGTTTCTTCCTTGTGTGAAAAGCACGGTGATTCATTCTTTATACCAGACTTAAAGCAAATAAAAACGCCCACAAAAGGTTTGTGGGCGTTTTATCAAATCCAATTCGCTTTATACGCTAAATGACTTAATCTTCTTATCTAGCTCTTCGGCGTTACTTTGCATCATTTCAGAGGTTTCCAGTAACTCTGTGACCACCACGACCGATGCTTCAACCAGCTCACGAACGTTCGTCAAGTTCTGGCTCATTTCTTCCGCTACACTGCTTTGTTGTCCTGAAGCGGTGGCTATTTGGAAGTTCATGTCGTTGATTTGTGTTACTTGAGCAACGATGCCATCAAGCTCACTACCCGCGTTAGAAACCAGTTCCACGCCTTCAGCCGCTTCGACAACACTTTTCTCCATCAAATCAACCGCAGAAGTCGCGCTGGCCTGTAGCTGAGTGATCATTTCTTGAATTTCCACCGTCGCTTGTTGCGTGCGCTGCGCAAGGTTACGAACTTCGTCCGCCACCACAGCAAAACCACGCCCTGCTTCACCAGCACGCGCCGCTTCAATCGCCGCATTCAAAGCAAGCAAGTTGGTTTGCTCAGAGATGCCTTGAATCGTACCCACTACGCTACCAATCGACTCAACACGCTCTTCGACTTGGTTTACGGCTTGCGCAGAAGAAGCAATATCTGAAGATAGCTCGCTCATTTTCGCCACTGTGCTTTGCAAGAACTGTTGACCCGTTACGGCTTGCGTGGACGCCTGTTCCGTCAAAGAAGAAGCTGTTTGAGCATGATCAGCCACCGTTTGTACGGTCGATGACATCTCGCTCATGGCCGTCGCCAGTTGGTCAATCTCGTTGAACTCTTCCTGCGCCGACTCTTTAGTTTCTGACATGCTCAGCGTCATCACTTCCGTCAGTGTCGCTAGCTCGTCTGAGGCGTTGATTTGCATTTGAATCACGTCATGCAGTTGGCGACGCGTTTTCTCTAGCTCTCGTGCCACATCTCCGTATTCATCTTTACAGTCCATACCAAACG
>NZ_JAWOVZ010000093.1:0-1585 GCF_033340175.1 Vibrio sp. 1557
AAGCGGTAACGGTTGAGTAATTACGCTTAACAGCAAAGATCCTGAGCGGCACATGCGAGAGTATGTGCCGCTTTTTTTGTCTTGTGCTAAGCGTGATGGAGCGCTCAAGCGCCTTCGCCAGTAAGTTGCTTTCATGACAAAAATGTCATTTTGTTGAAAGGGTGGTGTCAGAGGCGGTGTTCAATAATGACCTCATTGAAAACAAGCACTCAAAGGTTAACAACATGAACGCAATCAAAACTGCTCTTTTTGTAACGGTAATGGCAATGACTAGCGCATCTGCATTCGCTCAACCACTTTTCACTGGTGGCAACTACGTGAGCCGCGAAGAGATGAAAACCATCTCAGTTACGCCGACAGCAACGTCAGATGAGGCTTATCAACAGGCACTGTCTGAACTCAATTCACTTAAAACCTTGTCGGCTCGTGAACTGAATAAAGAGCTCAATATCCTGACGTTTAATGTGAAGTCTCGCAGTACGCATTTAAAAGATGGAGGCTTCGTGACCGTGCAAGAACGCATGAATGAAGATGGTCAGTTGGAATATTTGGGTAAAGTGAATGTCAAAGTGCATTATGCCGAACGCGATAACAATCGATAATGGTTTGCCAATGAGGAAGAGTATGGTGTGGTTCACATCATGCTCTTTTTCGATCTTTATACTGGGTTCTCATCCTCCCGCTAACACACTAGGTAAGTAAAGTTGAAAATATTGATCGTCGAAGATGAGCACAAAGCCGGAGAATATCTGCAAAAAGGTTTGATTGAATCTGGGTATGTGGTGGATTTAGTGCATGATGGGGTCGATGGGCTTTATCACGCTACCAGTGAAGAATATGACTTAATCCTCCTCGACATTATGTTGCCTAAACTCGATGGTTGGCAGGTGCTTAACACATTGCGCAGTAGTGGGATTCACACTCCAGTGATCATGCTGACAGCGAAGGAGCAAGTGGAAGATCGCGTGCGCGGTTTTGAGCTGGGTGCCAATGACTATGTGGTAAAACCTTACGCGTTTGCAGAGCTACTGGCGCGTGTTCAAAACGTATTTCGTCATCATATTGCCGCGCAAGTGGTCGCATCGCCGCAAACATTACGTGTGGCAGATTTAGAACTTGATATGATCAAACGCGTTGCCACGCGCGCGGGGCAGTCGATGTCGCTTACCGCCAAAGAATATGCCCTGCTTGAGTTGTTGATGCGCAAAACTGGCCAAGTACTTTCACGTACCACCATTGCGTCGTTAGTGTGGGATATGAACTTTGACAGCGATACCAATGTGATTGATGTGGCGGTCAAACGTCTGCGTAGCAAAGTGGACAAACCGTTCGATAGACCACTGATTCACACTGTCAGAGGGATGGGCTACAAACTCGAAGAGAGTCGCGATGCCTAAGTTCTCGCTGCCTTTTTCCATGAAAAACAAGCTCGTGCTGATGTTTGTTAGCATGACGTTTGTGACCTATTTTTCTTTGGCTTTCATCCTACAGTACGCCATTGAACGCCACTTTTATTCGCAAGATTTCAGCTATATTTCCAGTAAGTTCAATGCCATTGAGAAAGAATTAATACGCTCGCCAGAGG
>NZ_JAWOVZ010000094.1:0-1584 GCF_033340175.1 Vibrio sp. 1557
GCTGCAGTAATAACCGATGCGCCTGCATTTTGCAGAACTAACTTAAACCATGCGTTACTGATTGCTGGGTCGAGCAATACCTTTTTACCAGACATGGCTTCAAGGCGAGATTGAAGTGCTTCTGGATGATGAACCGTCACACCAGTGCCCACGTGCGCTGCAAATTCAGCAGGTAAGCGAGCGGGATCTAGGAAGTACTCTACACTTGAGTCGGCATGAAGAATCGCGTGCGAGAGTAAAACTGGCAAACGCGATACATCCAAGCCACGTACATTCAATAGCCAACAAATAGAATCAAGCGCTGTGATGACTGCGCTGTCTGCACCGGCTTTTGCTACCAGTTGAGCGATCTCTTTACGCTTACTTTCGCTTGATTGACCAACGGCTTCTGTTGGCATGAGGCGAACGTCAGAAACCACTGGTGCAGGGCGGTCATGCCACAGCTCATCAATTGGGTTGCTGGAGAGAATGTTTAGCTCAAGTTTTCCGGCCAGTTTTGCTTGTGCCATATCTAGCCAAGCCGAACTGTGCATGCGTGGGTCGATAGCCACGGACGCATTTGCGGTTAGATTGTCTTGAATCCAATCCAATGCTGGTTCTTCAATTAGGTGGCGATATTCAAACAACTCACTAGGAACTTGTTTGGTCACTTGAACGGTGTAGCGGCCATCAACAAAAATCGCGGCTTTGTCTTGTGTGATCACGGCTGCGCCTGCGGAGCCTGTGAATCCGGTTAGCCAATGGAGGCGTTCATTGTGCGCAGGGACATATTCACCCAGGTATTCATCTTCGTGAGGGATCAATAGGGCATCAATGTTGTGTTGAGCAAGCCATTCGCGAATTGCGTTCACGCGGCTTAGGGTATCGTTGTGCATCTGTTTTATTCCTTCAAATTACCGCTCCTTCATGCTCAGGTGTGGGAGCTGTTTCCTTCTGCTTCGTGCAGTGATTGAGTTAAACGCCGTAGCAAGATGACGTTTAAGTCTGGGTACAACAGGCCATAGATGAGCCAAAAAGGACTATCGACTGTTAAGCTACTCATTTTAACCGCTAAGCGCAAATTGCGTCCGAAATTTTTATCTAAGGTGATCGGTTTTTTGCGTGATCATCGTGCGCAGCCAATTCAAGGCTGGGTCGTTTTCTCTGTCTCTGTGCCAAAACAGAGTGTAAGCCATGGGCGGGAATTCAAGCGGCAATGGCAAGACCACCAAGTCGAGCTGTTTGGCAGCCAGTTGCACAAAATGGCTCGGCGCGGTAAAGATGAAGTCGGTGTAAGAACACAAGCTGGCGGCACTATTGAGATCTGGAACAGTGACTGCGATATCGCGCTCTGCGCCAATGTCTGCTAAACGATAATCCAACAACCAACGGTCGTTTCCATCACATCGCACTTGTACGTGACGAAGTGCGAGATACGCTTCGAGGTTCCACTTCTGTTTTAGTGCGGGGTGGTTTTTACGAATGATGCACATCTGATGGTCGCGATAGATTTCGAGTTCGCAAATATCATCCGGTGGCAGTAGGGTAAGCTTTGCGTCATTGATGTCGATGTCTTTACCTGTTAATCCCAAATCCAACTCACCA
>NZ_JAWOVZ010000095.1:0-1580 GCF_033340175.1 Vibrio sp. 1557
TGCGGAACAGCAGGAATAGCGGGCATCACGGCAAAAGTAATCGCAAGGCCGAGATACAAACGAATACGAGGAGAAACAAAGCGAGCGCCAGTAACGGTCATTACCATCAACATCGACGAGATACGAACGTACGGCCAAAAATAATTGGCTATCCAGTCTAAGATGATTTGAGTGGGATACTCCATACCAGCCTCTAGTACAGAACCTGAGGCAAGCGCTCAATCAAGCCGAAGAAATATTCCATCAGCATTTGCGTCATCCAGTGACCAAACAGCATCAAAGCTAACAAAGTCACGATCAAACGAGGTAAGAAGCTTAATGTCTGTTCGTTAATTGACGTCGCGGCTTGAAAAATCGCCACGACCAAACCGATGAGCAAACTGGGAATAATAATGGCACAGACCATGATCAACACCATCCACAGTGCCTCACGGAAAAGCTCGACAAACATTTCAGGAGTCATGTCTTACCTCTTTTCTCTGTGCCAATCTAAAGGGCAAAACTGCCGGCTAAGGTCGACAATATCAAGTTCCAACCATCCACCAACACAAACAGCATTAACTTAAACGGCAGCGATACAATCATTGGCGATAGCATCATCATACCCATGGCCATCAAAACCGATGCCACCACCAAGTCGATGATCAAGAACGGCAGAAACAACATAAAACCGATTTGGAACGCCGTTTTCAGCTCCGAGGTGATAAAAGCGGGAATCAACACCGCCATCGACACATCTTCTGGATTGGTTACTTGCTCGCCCGACATATTTACGAAGGTTTCCAAATCCTTAATACGCGTTTGCTTAAGCATGAAGGCCTTCATCGGCACTTGCGCTGCATCGAATGCTTCGCGCGCTGTCACTTGTTCGTTGAGGTATGGCTGGATAGCCGTGTCATTGATTTCGTTGAGCACAGGAGACATGACAAAGAAGGTCAAGAAAAGCGCGATGCCAATGATCACCTGATTCGATGGTGTTTGTTGTAAGCCCATCGCCTGACGCAGAATCGACATTACCACCACAATTCGGGTGAAAGACGTCATCAAAATCACCATTGCTGGCAAGAAGCCCAGCATGGTCATTAAGGCGAGAATTTGCAATGTAACAGAATAGTCTTCACTGCCATCCGGATTGGTGGTCATGGTGAAAGCTGGAATACCAGCACCGTTGCCAACCGACATAGAGCGACTTGCTCCGGTATCGCTTTGCATGGCCTGAACCGTCACACTGCTCCCTTCTGCTAAATTCGCAGGCAGCGGTGATTCCTCTGCCTCAGCAAACGAAAATGAAGAAAACAGCACGCCAACCAGTAGCACCACAGTGCTAAAAAGCAGACGGATTGGATTACCCTTTGTCATTTTTCTTGATCAGTTGGCTGAACTGACTGGCAAAAGCATTGGTCGCCAACTCTTCCTCTTTCAATGGCTTTTCTAGCTTGGCTAAGGTTTGGATCGATTGACTGGTGATGCCCACCAAAAACTGCTCTTCTCCAACCTGAACCACAGCGATTCGCTCTTTGGTGCCGACAGGTAATTGGCTCACGATGCGTAAACCCTTTTGCTGCCCTAACGCCGGCACT
>NZ_JAWOVZ010000096.1:0-1575 GCF_033340175.1 Vibrio sp. 1557
GCGCGTTTTAAACAAGAAGATCCAGCGAAGGTGATCAAAGCTGCACAATTAGCGGGTTGTCACGAATTAATCCTCAAAAAGAACAAAGGTTACGACTTCATTATTGGCGAAAATGGTCGTGGACTGTCGGGTGGTGAACGACAAAGGATTGCGCTAGCAAGAGCTGTCTATGGTGATCCTTCTATCGTCGTCTTTGATGAAGCAAACGCCAATCTAGACGGAGAAGGTGAGGCTGCGTATCAGCGTCTTATCGCTCATCTAAAATCTCAGGGCTCGACCATTGTGGTTATCGCCCATAATCCAAGCACATTGAGGCAAATGGATCGATTGCTGTATTTAGCTGATGGCCGCGCCAAACTTTATGGTGCTCGAGATGAAGTGTTGAAGCGTTTAATGGGTGAGGACAGAACGGATATTCCAAGGGTGAAAAATGAGCAATCAGCAGCCAGTCGTTAACGAACTTCCTGCGGAGAAAGTGTACCGTTTCAGTTCAGATGCTAACTTGAGTTTCAAAAAGCCAATTTTGCTCGGAGTTGCAACGTTAAGCTTTTTCCTAGGCGGTTTAGGATATTGGGCGGCTACCGCAAAGTTAGAGAGTGCTGCTATCGCTTATGGAGATTTGTCTGTTCTAACCAAGCGGCAAGAGATACAGCATTTAGAAGGCGGTATCATTGAAAAACTATATGTTCAAGAGGGCGATTTGGTAAAGAAAGGCCAGCCGCTTGTTCAATTATCGCAACGTCAGCCAATGGCCAAGTTAGATGCAGTTAGTGGTCAGTACATTCACACGCTAGCGAAGGAAAACCGGCTGAGTGCCGAATTGGATGAATTAGCGGATATCTCGTGGTCTGGTGATCTAGAAGCGATTCCTCGTGTAAACATCGTAAAAGAAGCACAGTTAGTGCAAAACAAGATCTTTACTGCCAGAAAGCGTTTTTTTGAGAGCAAGCTTAGTATTATTGAACAAAGTATTTCTGGCGCGAGCTTAGAGCTCGAAAATCTTAAGCAAACCAAAGTCATCGAAAGAGAACGCCTCAACTTTATTGAAGAAGAAATTGCAAGTAACCAAGCTTTGGTCCAGAAGGGGTTTTCTGGCAAATCCACTTTGTTGCAACTCAAACGGCTTGCCGCAGAGGTTCGCAGTACTCTAAGTCAGCTTGATCGGCAATCTTTAACCGTCGGGAAAAGGTTAGACGAGAACCAAGCCAAGATAGAAGAGTTAAAGCTCGAAAGATTGAATGAAATCGTCGAAGAGTTGCGGAATACCAAAAAAGAAGTCGTTGCCATTCGTGAAGAGTATCGATCTGCTCAAGATGTGGTGGCTAGAACTTCAATTAATGCGCCAATCTCAGGCCGCGTGGTGAACATGCAAGTGTTCACTGAAAAGGGGGTTATTGGTTCAGGACAAACGTTGTTAGAGTTAGTGCCTCAAGATGATAAGTTGCTTGTTGAAGCAAGAGTCAATCCGCAAGACATTGACTTGATCAATCCTGGACAACAAGCGCATGTGCGATTAACCGCTCTGAATGCACGAACATTGGCTCCTCTCGATGGCACGGTGCTGACTGTTTCTGC
>NZ_JAWOVZ010000097.1:0-1574 GCF_033340175.1 Vibrio sp. 1557
AATGCGGAAACAATTTGGCAAAAATCACACAAAAAAGCAACAATTAAAGTATATTCCGCCGTAAAAACATTGAATACACGCACAATGAGCGAATAAAAATGCATTAACAAGTATTTAACCACTTTCATATCACCCCATTTTTGTGCGCCATGCACCATTAAAACTAGAAAAATGCTCTAAATGTAGGCACAACATCACCTCACACCATAACCACACTATTCATGTGTGATAATTAACATTTACCAAACAATATATCGTACCAAAAGCGATTTTTCGGCATAAAATGTTACTAACAAAATAGTCGGCAAACATAAAAAACCAAAGTTAACCGGCTTCACCTAAGGCTAAAACGTGAGCACCACAACAAAACAGAGGAAACCTCCTCAAAGTTGCGATTATGCGCCCGTTATGCGGTTTAATGATTAAGCCAAAAGAACAGCATCACTTAAGCGTAAACGAAACTGCACAATTTGCTGACGGATTGCCTCTTTACGATGCGATTTAGAGTGGGATAATAGGCTTTCGACGCCAGTGACTAAGTAGTGAATGAAAGGAGCCCCTGTGCTTAAAGCGATTTTTTTTGATATGGACGAGACGTTATGTGGCACATCCCAAGCAGACAAAGCTGCAGGGCAAAAATTTGCTGCCTGGATTCAACAAACGTATCCCCAAGTCTCTGATCCTCAAGCATTCTTACAACGCTACTTGCAAGGGGTATATAAAAAGCTCAACGCAGAGTTTCCTCAGCTGGTTGCTCTTCTTCCAGACGAAAATGCTTTTCGCTGTAGTCTGATCCAAACGATTTTGGCGGAGGACGGCATCCACATCGATGCAGAGCAAGCTCAGCAAGCACAACACTATTTTGATTCAGCACGTATGGGCGCGTTCACTTTCTTCCCTGGCGTAAAAGAAATGCTGACGGATCTACGTAAGCACTACAAACTCGTCGTGATCACTAACGGTCCAATTTTCTCGCAGCACCCCAAATTGAAAGCAACACAAATGGATGAATGGGTGGACCATATTATTGTGGGTGGCGAAGAGCCAGAAGAAAAACCAGCGGCCAGCATATTCCAAAAAGCCTTGAATCTTGTCGACGTCAAACCAGAAGAAGCCTTACACATCGGTGACTCTCTAGCGGCAGACATCGCAGGCGCAAACAACATGGGTATTTTGAGTGTGTGGGTGAATGCGACTGGCGCAAGTAATCCAACAGAGATAACACCGAACTTTGAAATCCGAGAAACCGTCGAGCTAAAGGAAATCCTGAAAACACTCGCCCAATAACAACAGCGAATTAAGAAAACCACAACCCCAGACATTGAGCTGGGGTTTATTTTATCTGCGCGAAAAGCATTGGGATCATGGGTGGTCTAAAGCACCAAAAGCTGCACCAACCTTTCAGTTCGTACGCAAAGCTCGATATGTTCTGCTGATAGAAATCTTCTGGCTAGCCACTATCAGCTAATATGACGGAAAATAGAGTGGCTAAAATGCAAAAAAGCCCCAGTCTTTCGACTGAGGCTTTAAATAGTGGTCGGTGAAGAGGGATTCGAACCCCCGACCCTCTGGTC
>NZ_JAWOVZ010000098.1:0-1570 GCF_033340175.1 Vibrio sp. 1557
TTTGTCATGTTTTGGTTTCAAACACTTGAAGCTGATGTGGATTCAAGATAAATATGACGCTGAAATTATTGCCGTAGAAGAAAAAACTAGTTATTGAATCGCAGGGAGTGTGTTTCAACAGCTTTAGTTACTACGCGGATAGATATGCACCATTTTGGGCCGGAAACTTCCCACCAAACCCGCCTAATTTGGACAGTAGACAAGGAGCAAGTTGTATATGCTGTCGTACTTTTTACGCCGTTTAGCGTTAGTCATTCCGACGTTTCTCGGTATCACCATTCTTATCTTTGCCATCACTCGATTTGTACCGGGTGGGCCAGTTGAACGCATGCTGTCACAAATGCAGTCTCAGGGAGACGGCGCAGCATCGATGACGTCAGCGGGTGGCAATACTGCACTGTCTGATGAGCAAATCGCTGAGCTAAACGCATTCTACGGGTTGGATAAACCTGTGATGGAAGCTTACGTTGATTGGTTGGGTCGATTAGTGACGTTGGACTTGGGTGAATCAACGCGTTATTACGAACCAGTATCGGATATGATTGCAGAGCGTCTGCCTGTTTCGCTGTTCTATGGTGGCATGACTTTCTTTATCAGCTACTTCATCTCGATACCGCTTGGCTATTACAAAGCCCTCAAGCACGGTTCTGTGTTTGATTCTACCTCCTCCATTTTGATATTCGTCGGTTATGCCTTGCCTGGCTATGTGGTTGGCGTGTTATTGATTACTTTGTTTAGTTATCACTTGGAATGGTTCCCTATGGGGGGCTTTGTCGGTGATGATTTCGATGACTATGAAACCTTCTTTGAACGCGCAAAAGACGTGATGTGGCATGCTGTGCTTCCGCTGATCTGTTACTTGATTGGTGATTTCGCAACGCTCACCATGACGATGAAAAATAACCTGATGGAAAACTTATCATCGGATTACATCCGTACCGCGATCGCAAAAGGCTTGCCGTTTAAGAAAGCGGTACGCAAACACGCGCTACGCAATAGTTTGATTCCAATTGCTTCTCACTTTGGCAACTCACTGTTGTTCTTCATGACAGGGGCATTTTTGATCGAAGTTATCTTCAACATCGACGGCATTGGTTTATTAGGTTACGAATCCATTATGGAACGTGATTACCCAGTAGTGATGGGCATCGTTGCTATCAACGCGGTATTGCTGCTGATCGGCAATATTATTTCGGATATCTGTGTTGCTTTAGTCGACCCACGTGTGAAGTTTGGAGCGTAATATGATTAAAGTAAGTCCATTAACTCAAAAGAAAATCCGTCACTTTAAAGAAATTAAACGTGGTTATTGGTCGTTTGTGATCTTATCTATCATGTTGATTCTTTCACTATTTGCCGAGCTGTTAATCAACAGTAAAGCGTTGATCGTGAAGTACGATGGTAGTTACTACTTTCCGGTTGTCAGTGACGTTCGTTTAGGTAGCGAGTTTGGTCAAGATTCTTCAAGTGAAGCTGATTACCGAGTTCTCCAACAAGTCTTTGAGGAAGAGGGGGGGGACAACTTTGTGATTCTACCTATCGTTCCTTGGAACCCATACGAACAAGACTT
>NZ_JAWOVZ010000099.1:0-1568 GCF_033340175.1 Vibrio sp. 1557
GTTTTGTTCCGTTCTCCAGCAGGTTACGGAAAAACAACGATGGCCGCTCAGTGGCTATCCGATAAGCCAAACGTCGGTTGGTACAGCATTGACGACAGTGACAATGATGGCTTTCGTTTCGTCAACTATTTACTCCAAGCGCTGAACAAAGCGACCAACTTCAGCTGCTCGAACGCGCAAAAGCTGGCCGAAAAGCGCCAGATTTCCTCTTTACGCTCCCTGTTTAGCGAAGTATTTGCCGAAATGGCAGATTTTCATCAAGAGTGCTACGTGGTACTCGATGACTACCACTTGATCACCAATGATGAAATTCATGAATCCATGCGTTTCTTCCTCAAGCACATGCCAGACAACTTAACGGTTGTCGTCACCAGCCGTGCAGCGCCGCCTCTGGGCACGGCAAACTTGCGTGTGCGCGATTTAATGATCGAAATCGGCAACGAAATGTTGGCGTTTGATACTGAAGAAACGACCCGCTTCTTTAACCAACGCATTGCCGATGGCATTGATGAAGACATGGCGAACAGCCTAAGAACCTACGTGGAAGGTTGGCCATCTGCGATGCAGTTGATCGCGCTGCAAGCCCAACATCAAAACCGCACATTGGCGCAAACCGTCGAGTCGGTATCGCAGTTCAATCACGCGCATTTGTGGGATTACCTAGTCGAAGAAGTATTCGACCTGCTCGATCACGAAACTCGTCACTTCTTGATGCAAGTGTCCGTGCTGGATCACTTTAACGATGAACTGGTATTTGCCCTCACTCAACGCGAAGACGCGCTGGGTCTGATTGAATCGCTTAACCGTTACGGCTTGTTCATTTACCCACTTGAAGGCGAGCATAACTGGTTCCGCTTCCACAACTTGTTTGGCGAGTTCTTGTCTCACGAGCGTCAAGCACGTATTCCTCAACAAGAAAAAGATCTTCACCGCAATGCTGCGGTCGCTTGGTTACAACAAAAATCGCCACACCAAGCCATTCATCACGCGCAAAAGTCCAACGATAAAGACTTAGTCGTTGAGATTTTGAATGAATTCGGTTGGAAGATGTTCAACCAAGGTGAGTTAAGCACACTCGAGCATGCCATCAATAAGCTGGATGCAGAGCTGCTGTTTAGCCACCCTAAATTGACGATGTTACGTGCATGGTTAGCGCAGAGCCAACACCGATACAATCAAGTTGGCCAATTGCTTGAAGAAGCCGAAGAAGAGCATAAAAAGCGTAATATCGAGCTAGATATCCATTACCAAGGTCAAGCTAACGCGCTGCTTGCTCAGGTCGCGATTAACAGCAACCAACCCGAGAAAGCGCTTGAACTTGCGGAGCTGGCTCTCAGCCAACTAGACAACACTATTTACCGTAGCCGAATTGTCGCGACCTCAGTCGTAGGCGAAGTGAACCACGTACTGGGTAAACTCGACCGCGCGTTGCCGATGATGCAGCAAACCGAAAAATTGGCGCGCCAGTATCAGGTTTACCATCAAGCACTGTGGGCGATTTTACAACAAAGCGAAATCTTGATTGCTCAAGGTTACGTGCAAGCGGCCTTTGAGCTGCAAGATTCAGG
>NZ_JAWOVZ010000100.1:0-1563 GCF_033340175.1 Vibrio sp. 1557
TGAGTATGGTATTAGAGAAGTGGTTGCCTAACTCAGGCTTTAAGCAACGTTCCACGCCCGCTTATGTTCATTATCATAAAAACCATTTCCTCAGCCATGATGAGGCGTTTGAGCTGGATTTCTATCTACCCATCAGTTTTTTCTAAGCATCAGAAACACGCGGCTTGGCGAAAAGAATGCAGTCGCATGGAACGAAAAGGCAGAGCCCAAAACAAGCGCTGCCTTATTTTTAGAATCTTTTGATAGGTGGTTAGAAATTGGCATCCGTATCAGCACCAGCCGATACCGTTAACCCACTTGTTGCTTGATAAATACTGAAGGTTTCTCCGGCGACAATACCTTCTTCAGAGTCATCATTTGCAGTGCAGGTATAGCCAACCGAGTAGGTGCCGGGTTCTACAAAGCCAAACTCGTATTCGTAATTGGCTTGCTCCATATCTGGAACCACGTTGGCTGCTGCAATTGGTGTGGCTTTTCCGTCTTCGCCAGCAAATGGCCCCATGTCCTCTTTGGCGACGCTGCCTTCATATAAGTAAACGGCGTGCGCATAGTCGTTTGCACTGGACGTATCAATTTCGCAATCTGCGTAGGTTTGTGCGGCGACATCGCCCTGAATTTCACCTGTCGTAACGGTGTTGATCAAGGTCACCGAAGTGCGCTGAATACTGTACCCTTCATTTTGACCCGTTCCGTCTTTTAAGCCTCGACGCAGATCAAACTCGACTACGAATTCATTGTTATCAGGATTAACCGCAAAGGTGTTGTTAAAGAACAATACCCCAGAGTTAGGCTCTTTACCCACGCCTTAAGGACAAGCACCATCGCCTTTGACGGTCAGTGGGATTTGATTTCCTGTCGCTTCGTCAATCACATACGATGGGTAGTCGGGGTGAGCGCCATCATTGGCAAACACACACAACTTATAGTTGCCAGAAGGAATCACTTCATCTTCAACCAGCTCTTGAACATCACTGCCTTGATAGTTGAGCAAGTTAACACTCAACGGCAGAGGATCTTCACCATCAGGAATTGGATCGCCGTTTTCATCCACGTAATTGCCTTCTTCATCGGTTTTATACACCTCAAAAATTTGTGGTGATCCGCCATCAAGAGGAAGGAAAGCGACTTTGCTGTAAGTGATGACCACTTCGGAAACGTCGTCTATCGGCGCATCAGAGACGGATAGAGTCACAGGAGTTGTCGTGGTGATGGTATTACTGTCAGAGTTACAGCCAAAGAGTGCGACTACCACCGCTGCACCAACTAGGCTGAATTTTATGGTGTTCATTGGGGTTACCTTCTTAGTGGGAAGTCTATTAAATGTAGTAGAAAATGATGAGATTTTGACCAGAAGACGGGGGCTTTTGAATACCAAATAGTTAAGATATTGTAAATTAAATACGTTGCGTAAAAGTGTGGTCAACTCGACGATATCACCCCGAATGAAGTGCTATGGTTAATATTGAATTGATTAAAAAACAAGTAGAGTAAACATCAATAACGCCACTCAAGAGGTCTCTATGTTAGGTGAAAATCACTCATTAACCCATGAATTTCCGGAAC
>NZ_JAWOVZ010000101.1:0-1562 GCF_033340175.1 Vibrio sp. 1557
TAAGGAGGTGATCCAGCGCCAGGTTCCCCTAGCGCTACCTTGTTACGACTTCACCCCAGTCATGAACCACAAAGTGGTAAGCGTCCCCCCGAAGGTTAAACTACCTACTTCTTTTGCAGCCCACTCCCATGGTGTGACGGGCGGTGTGTACAAGGCCCGGGAACGTATTCACCGTGGCATTCTGATCCACGATTACTAGCGATTCCGACTTCATGGAGTCGAGTTGCAGACTCCAATCCGGACTACGACGCACTTTTTGGGATTCGCTCACTTTCGCAAGTTGGCCGCCCTCTGTATGCGCCATTGTAGCACGTGTGTAGCCCTACTCGTAAGGGCCATGATGACTTGACGTCGTCCCCACCTTCCTCCGGTTTATCACCGGCAGTCTCCCTGGAGTTCCCGACATTACTCGCTGGCAAACAAGGATAAGGGTTGCGCTCGTTGCGGGACTTAACCCAACATTTCACAACACGAGCTGACGACAGCCATGCAGCACCTGTCTCAGAGTTCCCGAAGGCACCAATCCATCTCTGGAAAGTTCTCTGGATGTCAAGAGTAGGTAAGGTTCTTCGCGTTGCATCGAATTAAACCACATGCTCCACCGCTTGTGCGGGCCCCCGTCAATTCATTTGAGTTTTAATCTTGCGACCGTACTCCCCAGGCGGTCTACTTAACGCGTTAGCTCCGAAAGCCACGGCTCAAGGCCACAACCTCCAAGTAGACATCGTTTACGGCGTGGACTACCAGGGTATCTAATCCTGTTTGCTCCCCACGCTTTCGCATCTGAGTGTCAGTATCTGTCCAGGGGGCCGCCTTCGCCACCGGTATTCCTTCAGATCTCTACGCATTTCACCGCTACACCTGAAATTCTACCCCCCTCTACAGTACTCTAGTCTGCCAGTTTCAAATGCTATTCCGAGGTTGAGCCCCGGGCTTTCACATCTGACTTAACAAACCACCTGCATGCGCTTTACGCCCAGTAATTCCGATTAACGCTCGCACCCTCCGTATTACCGCGGCTGCTGGCACGGAGTTAGCCGGTGCTTCTTCTGTCGCTAACGTCAAATAATGCAGCTATTAACTACACTACCTTCCTCACGACTGAAAGTGCTTTACAACCCGAAGGCCTTCTTCACACACGCGGCATGGCTGCATCAGGCTTGCGCCCATTGTGCAATATTCCCCACTGCTGCCTCCCGTAGGAGTCTGGACCGTGTCTCAGTTCCAGTGTGGCTGATCATCCTCTCAGACCAGCTAGGGATCGTCGCCTTGGTGAGCCCTTACCTCACCAACTAGCTAATCCCACCTAGGCATATCCTGACGCGAGAGGCCCGAAGGTCCCCCTCTTTGGCCCGTAGGCATCATGCGGTATTAGCCATCGTTTCCAATGGTTATCCCCCACATCAGGGCAATTTCCTAGGCATTACTCACCCGTCCGCCGCTCGACGCCGTTATCGTTCCCCGAAGGTTCAGATAACTCGTTTCCGCTCGACTTGCATGTGTTAGGCCTGCCGCCAGCGTTCAATCTGAGCCATGATCAAACTCTTCAATTTAAGATTTTG
>NZ_JAWOVZ010000102.1:0-1551 GCF_033340175.1 Vibrio sp. 1557
GATAAAGAGGTGGTGTACAAGCTGGGTGACACATTGGCAATCGTTCTTGCGGACGTTAACCAAGAAAACCGCAGTTTAGTTGCAAAGCCAACACAGGTATTTGCTGATCAACCAGCACCACAAACAGAACAAACTGTAAGTGAAGAATAATACCGAATGAAGTTTAAAGGCGCTCGAATGAGCGCCTTTTTTATTTGTCATGGAAAACGATAAGAACGAATATGCCGAACATTGAGATCATTCGCTTTAACCACTTCACTGCTCGCAAAAGTGAACGTTACACCGCCACCCATAACGGCTTATATATAGTAGAAGAAGGCGCATTAGTCGTCCACCAGCCAAATGGCGAACAATTTGAACTACAAGCTGGCGACTTTACCCTATACAACTCTTCTGACTTAAGAAGTGCAGAAGCCATACCTGGCGAGAATGGCTTTAAAGCTGTCGCGCTAGTCTTTGACATCAGCCTATTTTGCGAGTTTAAGAAAGCACACCCTGGATTGCATTCAGAAGCAGAACACCGACGCTTCTACCCTTTCTCGCCAGAATCCAATTCAGAAATCACACAGCTTAAGAATACGTTATTGGCTTTAGCCAGTCGTAATGCACCTGATTACACTCAGAGCCACATCGCAATGGCGCTACTTTCTCTTATGGTGGAAGTTCAGCCAGACATTCTTTCGATCATTGACGATGCAAGCAGCCTAACAGCGTCTCAAAAGGCCATTAAGTACATCGAAAAGAACATTGAGAAGGATATAACGTTAGAAGGCCTAGCGGCGCACATGAGCATGTCTATTGCGACGTTAAAACGCCGCCTTGCGGCTGAAAACCTTTCTTTTTCTCAGATATTAAAAGTGAAACGTATTAACTACGCGGCAACACAATTGCGCGTTTCACAAAAATCGATAACAGAAATCGCATTTGAATCTGGATTTAAGAGCGCTGCTCACTTTAGTACCGCGTTTAAATCCATTTACAACATCACCCCTAAAGACTTTCGTAATCAGGTAGTAAGAGGTTAATCCCCTACTCCCAAAAACACGCTTGAGGATCGCTTTCAAGTTCGGCAAGGAGATCTTCGAGCGTGTGACTATGCGGCAACTTTTTGTAAGGAATCCATCGAATTTCTTCTGAGCGAGAGGCGGGAACATAAAAGCGCCAAAGCTGAGTCTGAGAATCAAATAGAATTTTTGCAATTGGCGAGGTGTATTCACTGTGTTGTGAATCTAGCAAGAAATGCGCATGGTGAAGTTCAACGCCGTTTTCAATTGGCTCATAAAGACATTTTCCTTGCTCTACCGGCAAATTCGCATTGCGCGCCGAACAAAGAATCTGAACCAGTTTATATAAGCGGCTGGTTGCCATTTGAGAAACAGACATGACGTTCTCCTGATAGGTAGTTTTTAGTATACACCCAAGCGCCATTTAAGGCTGACTTCACCAACGTTCCGTTTACAGACTTCTCAGAGATTACCATCTCACCCTCCAAGGAAACACTACGTACATCACCACTTTGCTCAAATAACGCGATAAACACGCTGCTGTTTC
>NZ_JAWOVZ010000103.1:0-1550 GCF_033340175.1 Vibrio sp. 1557
GATTGAAA
This sequence comes from Vibrio sp. 1557, assembly GCF_033340175.1. NCBI lineage: Bacteria > Pseudomonadati > Pseudomonadota > Gammaproteobacteria > Vibrionales > Vibrionaceae > Vibrio > Vibrio sp. 1557. The sequence goes on from NZ_JAWOVZ010000103.1 coordinate 9, forward strand.
TCTCATTGCGTAACGCTTCCGACCCTGCTGGCCTTACAACAGTTTCTGAGGCCGAAATCAAAAGAGCTGAGGAAGATAAGCTCCATACCCCAATAGTATCGATTTCACGCGCTAGCCGTGCGTTAAAGGATATGGTTGAAATGGGGGTGATCAGAGCGGATAAAGAGTGGCAGGTTTGGGATAAAGAAGCTGGATGTTGGATTGATAAATACTTTGAAGCCACTCCTTTGTTCTTCCAAATGGTAGGGGTCACGCCAGAACGCCTTGAAAAAGAGCGCAACAAGCGTCTTGGTTACTTGAAGCATCAAGCTATTGAGAGCGGCATGACTCCTGAGCAGGTTGGGCGCATGTCCATCACTCAACTGAAAGCACAAAATCAACTCCAGTGGCGTAAGAGAGCTTTTGAGCGTAGAGCCAAGGAGCAGGCACGCAAGAAGATGCAACGCCAACTTGAAGGTAAAACTCGAGAGCAACAACGTAACATCGCTCAAGCATCATTACTTAATACACTGTCTCATGATGAACTTAGAAACATGAGCCTTGAGCAATACAAAGACCTGGTAAACCAAAACATTGCAATGCAAAGGAAATTTGCCAACGTCTCCCCTCCGCCCCATTAAGCGCTAATAGCCTGTTTTCCCTTACCGCACTATACGTTCGGCTTTTGTCGTGCCTGTCGCTCAAAACAGGCCTATTTCTGCTTAGATATCACTCCTCGATCTCGTGATTTCCCTGCTTTTCTTCATTCTGGTTCCCACCTTTTGTTGTTATCCACAAAAAGGTGCAAGGCTAAATCAAACTAATCTGCTAGAGGGTCAATTTAAAGTGCAAAATTATTCTTCTTATTAATACATACAAAGATCTCTTATTACGTCCCAGCAAGCTGGGGATAAAATGCCTGGCCATTTCCTAGCTAAAGCTAGGGGCCAGCATTGGCACTCGCTGATTCTTTCTTTTGTCATACGACAGGAACCCTCAACGCACTCTATAAGACCGTAACCCTGCGGGGCTTGTCGCTTCGCGACGGCTTAGCAGTGGCATGAAGGCAGAATTTAGGCCTGAGTGAATAAAAGCGCTCAATGTCACGCTAAGAGTATGTTTAACAAAGATGTAATTGACGTGCATTGGATTAGATACATACAATTAGTAAATACAAATTGTATGTACTAATGGTGAACTAATGCACATTATCTTTTTTAACACTAAAGGCGGTGTTTCTAAATCAACGCTTTGTGAGTTCAGCTCAACGGAGTTGCAGCGATTAGGATACAGCGTCCATGTTGATAACACTGACCAACAAGAACACGTTACGTTGTTGGAGAATGAGCAAGCTGACTTTTTCCTTTATGACACGGCTGGCGCATTTACTGCGGCCAATGTCGAGCTGTTAAAGGCGGCGGCTGATGTTAACTCTCTCATTGTTATTCCGATGAACACAGGTGTTAACGACCTTAAAGAGTTGGACTTTATTTTGGATCGATTGGATGAGTTTGGTGTGAAGGATAAATCAAGGATTGTATTCACCAAAACGCGCCAGAACAG
>NZ_JAWOVZ010000104.1:0-1544 GCF_033340175.1 Vibrio sp. 1557
AAGCCAATTTTACTGCTCTTGCTGTTTGCACCGCGGTTGAACGGGCCATCAGGGTAATGGCCTTTAGTTTTATCTTTCTCCCAACATGGGCTGTTGTGACACGTTGCATTTGTAGATGCTTTTTCAATGACAAACTGACCGATACTGGCATCGCCGATGCGTTTCCATTCTGCCTTTTGGGGTGCTGGTGGCACAAAACGATCTTGGTATTCGCCAAGCTCTCCTAAGTAAAAATGCTGTTGTAGACTTGGCGCAAAATGGGCGTAGTTTTTTACGTCCTCTTTGTTTGCGTTTAGCGCAACCACATCGTAGGTAACTTTCTCAAACGGTTGATTCATGTATACAAAGCCTTGGTTTTTAGGGTAAGTCCAATCTTGACTTTGCACTTTGAAGTACTTCGGATAGAAACGTCCGATATGGCGATAACCTTCGTTAACCTTCATGCCAAAATACGTACTGTCGAGGTTTGCTTTCACTTTCAAGCTGCCGACTTCTGCCCAATACAATCCGTTAAAAACGAAGCGATGGTTCTTGGCTGATTGGTGTCCTTGAGTTAACGCATAATTACTTTTCAACAGCGTTGAGGTTTGATTTGCCGTTTCTAAAGGCGAGTGTTGCTCGCTCGACAAAACAACCGATGCTGCTGGTGCGCCATCATGCATAAAGTTGGTCGTGACCAAAGCATCACAATAAGCTGATGAGTCGATAGGATCACTGATAGAACCCCCTTTTTGCCAGATGATGGGTTTCACCGTTAACGAGAAATGTTCGCCAGCGGCAATGAACTTATCACCTTGTTCGGATGTGCCTGAAGGCAAGGTGTTTTGGTTCTCACAGATTGCCAAGGTCCATGGTCGCGAGTACACATTAAACTTGCCTGTTACTTCAACTGTGCCGTCGTCCGGACACTCTGAAAATCCTTTACATTCGAATTGGTCGGATAACGTCACCTCGAACAGTCCGGATTCGTTAGTAATTAAGCCATGTTCCGATAATCCGTCTTTGAACTCAGCAGAATAACTAAAATCACCTTCGCTTCCACCGAGAGGTTTAATCAAAGGGTGAACTACTTTGGGTTTACCATTGTAATTGCTGGCAACGACGGGTTCTCCTGTGGAGGCACAAGCGAGCAGACGTGTATGAACATTTTCTGGTTTACCAGCGATGACGCGAATTTCATTCAGTGTCCGTCTTTCATTTGAATACGCTTCGAACATAAACGGCGTAAACATGAAGTTGACTGTTTGCTCCTTAGCGGAGTCTCCGACCATTGTGAAAGTCAAAGAGTAATTGGCGTCTAATGCGATCTTATCGATGTCGTTTGGAACCACACGAACAACGAGCTCACCATTATCGTTAGATTGAAACTGGTTTTCAGTTGATGTCGGTTTCCCTTTCACCACCTCTAGCGTGAACAAGTCGGGATCAGACAATATTGCCATCACGGGTGCGCTGACTACTTCATCATTGTTGGTTGTGATCGCTGTGAATTGCGGGAGATCGTCACCGCACATCAACGCCATGTCATCAGATGGTGTCACCGT
>NZ_JAWOVZ010000105.1:0-1537 GCF_033340175.1 Vibrio sp. 1557
CCGAAGGTTACCAACCGATCTTGTACCCAGTGGGTGATGAGAACGACATTGGTTTCTTCACCACGTCGACGAAAAAGCTTAACCCAGTCACGAATAAATACGACCGTGATGTGGTTTACCTCAATCGTTTCAACCCAGATCAAAGCTCTATCAAATATTACTTGAGCGACAATTTCTTTGAAGAGAAGAACAAGTTGTTCTTGGATGCAACGCTGCAATCGATCGACAAGATGAACCAAGCGCTGAATGTATTTGGGGCGGATGCAGGCAAGCCTGAAATCGAGATTGTGAACAAAACCAAAGCGGCTGGTATTCACCCAGGAGATCTGCGTTACAACGTGATTAACCTGATTGACGAGCCTCTAGCGAACGGTCTGCTTGGCTATGGCCCGTCGGTTTCTAACCCGATGACGGGGGAAATCATCAAAGGCCACGTGAACCAATACGCAGGTGTTGCAAGAACGGGTGTGCCTTTCTATTGGGATAACTTGGCGCGTTTCTATAATCGTAATCAACTGGACTTAGATGGCTTAGATCCATTGCCAACCAGCAGCGAATCTGTGAAAACAGAAGTTGCGGATAGAATTGAAGCGCTTTCTACAATGGCGGCGATGGCGAGCCTGAAATCGGATGAAAACATTCATGCGCCGCTCGTTTCAAAAGAAGACATCGTTTCTGGAAAAGCGGCGACGAAGAGCCCAACTCAGCTAATGAAAAACTTCAATGATGACATGGAGTTTGAAAAGGTGGTTGAAGTTGAAGAGAACCGTTTGTCTTTCTGGGCAGAGAACAACGTCTATCCAATCGAAGCGTCGTGGGTTTCTTCAACCAATAAGGCCATGTTGGACAACTTGAAGTTGGATGACGAGCGTTACTTTGAGATCAAACTCGATGACGCAGGTAACGAAGTATCGCGTCAGCTTAAGCGTTGGAAATACCTACCAAAAGAGTTGCAAGTGAAAGCCGCAGATGCGATTACGGTTGCGACTTACAGCAATACGCTTGTTCACGAGCTTGGTCATAACATGGGTCTGCGCCATAACTTTAAAGGCTCAAATGACAAAGCGAACTACTACACGCTAGAGCAAGCGCATCAACTTGGTTTGAACAACATTCCTGCTTACAGTTCGACGATGGACTACGCACCAAGCATGTTGGATGAAACGCCAACTTGGGGTCTGTACGATATTGCGGCGTTTAAGTTTGGTTACGGTCGTAAAGTCGAGACGATTCAAGATTCTTCAGGTTCAGCTCCTGCATCTGTTGCGAAACCGGCAGACAGTGCGAGCGATGAAGACAAAGCGGCATACGCTCGTTACCTCGCTGATCAGCAAGCCTACCAACAAAGCTTTGCATACAAGTTTGGCAACAATCCAGACAACACATCGCTGATGGTGTGTTCTGAAGTGAAGGCGCTAACGGGGAACGAGAAAGGCAAATCACTCTACAACTGTGACTTCAGCCGATTCGATACCGCCGCGTTGTCTGATGATCCTGAACTGAATGCGAAAACTCGTTATGGCGCACTTTACTACCT
>NZ_JAWOVZ010000106.1:0-1536 GCF_033340175.1 Vibrio sp. 1557
TTACTTAGGTATCATTTAGATTTATATTTTTATCGATAGTAATCTATTTATTTGAGCAACGATACGGGTTTACTCAAACATTTGACTGAAATCAGCATCACATACGTTTTTTACCGCAGGATGCTGAATCATTCGCTCGGCAAAAATAACGTAATACTCTTCTTTCAAATCCTCAACATGACCGATCAACTGTAAGCTGCGGTCATCTTCGATTTCTGACATGTAAACCGTCGGCGCCAAAAAGATCACATCATCACGGTATCTCGCAAAGGCTTTCATCAACGCGACGTCATCAAACTCTCCCAAGACATCAGGTTGTAATCCTTGGCGATCAAACCATTGAATGACTTTTCGCCCCATCGCCGTTCGACTTGCTGGGATCAACAGCTTTTTCTTTTCCAAAATTTCAGGGAACTTCACGTCTGGAATGTCAGAAGATGCAAAGAAACTCATGCTACTCTCGCCAAGCTTCTTACTATAAAGGCCTGGGCTTTGCGTCGAGTCCACCGGGCAATCAGAAAGAATCATATCCAACTTGTGCTGCGATAGCCGTTCTAATAACAGTTCGTGCGTCGACTCGTAACAACGTAAGTGGATACTGTTGTCTTCAGGTACGGTTGTCATCAGCACTTTACTAACTAGCCGTTTTGACAGCGCATCGGCTACACCAACTTCAAACAAAATGTTGGAGTGCTGACTGTAGTTCACAATATCAAGCATCTCATAGCTTAAACCAAACATACGATCCGCATATTTGAAGACCAATTGTCCGAGTTCTGTTGGTTCGACAGTACGGCCGTTTCGCTTGGTTAGCTTACCTTTCATCCGCTCTTCAAGCGCTTTGATTTGCCCGGTCACCGTTTGAGGAGTGAGAAAAAGCGCATCCGCGGCCTTGGTAACAGAGCCTTGCTTGCACACCATCCAGAAGTAATAAAGATGGTTGTAATTTAGATGTGACATCGGCCAATTCCAGAAAATAAGGTGATGCTTTTTATACCAAATGTGACAGAGACAGACAAGATACTCGGCAAAACCATCACTTTAACCAACTAAAATTAAGTTTTACCGAAAATACAATCTCAGTATTGTCATAAAACTTGAAGTAAAACGCACTTTTTATCGAATTCTCATCAAAAAAACCTCAGTTTATAAAACCAACAAATCCTATATTTTTCAATAAATTACAACAGGATAATCCGCTATCTTTTTGGAGCTATTAAAAAGCACAATAAAAAGTGCCCACAGAAATCAATCTGTAATATTACTGAAATATTTGTTCTCTAACATCGCCCGAAGTTTCAACTTAAGACCGAAAAACGAACTTAAAGGTCAACGGAGAAAATTATGATGAACCAAGCTACTTCAACAGCAGCGCCTATCTCGAGCACGACTCGTTGGTTACGCTGGGCTAACTTGGCATTCATGCTGTATCTGCTTCTTCTAGCAGTATCTATGGTTGGTAGCGGTTTCAAATGGGCAACTGGCGACCAAGCAAAAGTATTGTTTGAGTTTGCATCTCACCCTATCGCTGGTCTT
>NZ_JAWOVZ010000107.1:0-1516 GCF_033340175.1 Vibrio sp. 1557
CTTGAACGGAGCCATATACTTGAGAATGACCTGTGTAACTCTCATCTTCGGTGACGGTTTTCTTTAGTGCAATCACGATCAATGCCGTGGTAACTGAGCCCGCAATCGTGCCGATGATATAACCAATTTTTCCATCCACAACAGGGAGAACAATCCAACCGCCCCATGGAGCATGGTTCATTACGTGGAACATAAAGCCGATCACGTTACCGACGATGCCACCCGCCACAATAGCGGGTAACACGCGAGCAGGGTCACCAGCGGCAAAAGGAATCGCACCTTCGCTAATACCGATCATCCCCATAATACCTGCGGCTTTCCCCGCTTCGCGTTCATCTCGCTTGAATTTACTCGGCGCCAAAAACGTTGCTAGTGCCATCCCCAATGGCGGCGTACAAATCGCAATACCGACCCCGCCCATCAACCATGGTTGCGTGTTCACTTGGGTTTGAGCAAACAACGTCGCCACTTTGTTAATTGGGCCGCCCATATCAAACGCGGTCATTGCCCCAAGCACAGTTCCGAGCATTACTTTGCCTGAGCCCGCCATGCCCGTCAGCACCTCGTTCATGCTGGTCATTGCGCTGGCAATAGGAGCACCTATCACCCACATCACCGCGCCGCAAGTAACAAACGTACCGACTAGCGGATAAATAAAGATCGAGCCAAGCGAACTCATGCTGTCTGGTAGCCGAATTTTCTTTAATAGCCAAACGACAAAGCCAGCAAAAAAGCCGACCACAATTGCACCTAAAAAACCCGTATTGTAATGACTGACCGCAATCCAAGACCCAATCATACCCGGCGCAAGGCCCGGCTTGTCGGCAATGGAATAAGCAATGTAACCGCCAAGCACGGCAGTAAACAATGTCAGGCCAGCAATCCCCATTTGGGCAATATCGGCCAAAATGCCTTCTTGTGGTACACCACCGTGACCAGAGATCATCACCGACAACGACAACAACACACCGCCCGCAACGATAAACGGGATCATGTGGGATGTGCCAAACAGCAAGTGCTCTTTAATGCGACCAAGTTTTTGCGCCCAAGGGCTCAGGGGTTCTGATGCAAATTCTAAAGAAGTTGGGAGAAATTCATTGGATTGGGTTTGAATATCAGTCAGCATCTCAAGCGCTTCTTCTCGCGATTGAGCCTGTTTGAGCTTTTCAACAAAGCCGTCTTCGATAATTTTGGTGGAAATTTGTGCCAATACTTCAATGTGATGATGATCATCACCATCTGGAGACGCCAGCATAAAAAACACATCGGACAGCTCGCCATCTTCGGCGCCATAATCAATCCCATTACGGCTGATCCCGACCGCGACAGCCGGTTTCGCTACAGCATCACTTTTGGCATGAGGGATCGCAATACCATCATCAAATCCTGTGTTACCGATCTCTTCTCGTTTCCAAATATCTGCCAAGAACTGGCTTTGACTATTGAGCTTGCCGGCGGCCTCTAACATCTCGACCAGCTCTTTGAGCGCTTCATCTTTGGTTTGAGCTTTTAGATC
>NZ_JAWOVZ010000108.1:0-1505 GCF_033340175.1 Vibrio sp. 1557
CGTGATCCCTTTGTTGGTGCCGAAATACTTAGAGGAGTACCGGGTTTTAAAGGTTTCCAGATGGGTTTCGAATTTCTGACCATCCGCACTGGCGTGCAGCTGGTCCTCCTGAATATGGTAGTGGCGGAAGATGGGTAGCGCTGCAACCGCATTATTGATCACGTCGCTGGCGTCATGCAGCGTTTCAGGCCGGATATAGTTGGCCTGCACCGTACTCAGGTGTTCATAGCTTCGATCGGAGATCTGCGCCATGCCATACACACCACGGTGAGTGGCGTTGGCAATCAGAATGGCCAGTAAATCATCCTGATGAGTGAACCCTTGTTTTTGTATCGGAAGTACATGAGTCAGACATTTCATGAACCCGGTTTCGCGCTCTACATACCGCAGTACATCCGCGATACCGACCGGTTGCATTCGCTTAAAAAAGGGATTGTTGACCAGAGATGTAGCGCTTTTGGTCGGCAGACGCCAGCGGGTACCGGTACGATTTTTCATGATCACATTTCGATTGTCTCCCTCATCAATATGGAGAGCAACGTCTTTGAGTGCACTTTCCAGCCGGTGTTGTTTCTCCTGTAACAATAACTCTGCGGGCTGTTTTAGTCTGTCCAGTGTTGATGAGGCCAGCAAGGTATCCTGCGATGTCTGGGGGATCAGGTCGTCTTCCAGTGCGCGGTATTTGGTAACATTTGGCAAATAAATGCGTCCATTCAGTCGTGAGGTTAACTGCCGGTAGAGCAGCCATTCGTAACGTTGCGGGTTAACGTTATCCTGTTTAACCAACCATGGGAGGTGCTTTTTCGGGATGAGCGACGTATCCATCGTCTTCAGTGGTCCACCGAATGCGATTTCCGTCTGCATCTGTTGAAGTTGGGCGACGACGGCTTCTGAGCCTTTACCGGCCTCACATTCAAGGCACAAGAACACCTGCCTTAACAGTTGCTCCAGGAGATTGCATTGTTCATCGTAATGTTGCCACTGGTACTCTTCCACGGTCCGTTTCTGTTTTTTCAGGTAAAGGCAGAGGGTCTGGATATCCCTGTCATTCATGACCTTCAATGCCTGTTGTCTGACTACTGAGAAGGGCTGATTGTCATCAATATTCTCGTCAACAAACAGGTGAAGTAGCTCTGCCGCTTTCGTGACATTGTCCGCAGCTGACTGCCAGGACAGGAACACTGCTTGTTGTGCAAAGGCGTTGGCGGCTTCCTGTTGTTTTCGGATATGGTAAACAAACCCATCCGTCAGGCGCTCCAGTGCAAGTTGCATGCGCTCTGTCAGATGACACAGTAACCACAGGTGCTGCTGTGAGCGTTTGAAGCGCCGCACTTTACTGCCGTAGTAATCAATAAGGCCGCTGAAGTGTTGTCGATTTTTTAGCGACAGATTGAGCCTGTCCACAACGTCATTTATTTGCGTGTGCCATGGTGCTAACCGGTGGTAAATGGCGAGCTCTTTTTTAAGCTCAGGCACGGTCAGACTTTTGGCACCACCCCTGAGAT
>NZ_JAWOVZ010000109.1:0-1486 GCF_033340175.1 Vibrio sp. 1557
CAGACTCTGCAATTAACTGCTCCGCAGCGGCAAGTATTTGATCGCGTTTATCTACAGCAGGGTTGTCCGTCATAATCCTACTACCAGTGAATGAACGTTCATTCATTATAGCTTAAAGTCTGGTCTACTATGCAACAGAATGTTGCACCAATCGGGGTAAAATTTACGAGAAAATCACCGTAGCATTCAAAGAGCCACCCCTTTATCATAGGCGCCACATTTGTCACCCGCAGAGAATTTGTATGAAGCTGAACCCTAGACAAGATGAAGCCGTAAAATACGTGTCTGGTCCATGCCTAGTGCTTGCCGGCGCAGGCTCAGGTAAAACGCGCGTAATTACTAATAAAATTGCTTACTTGGTTCAGCAATGTGGCTACAAAGCAAGAAACATCGCGGCCGTGACCTTTACCAACAAAGCCGCCCGCGAAATGAAAGAGCGTGTTGGTCAAACCTTGGGTAAAGCCGAGTCGAAAGGTTTGATGGTTTCTACTTTCCATACCTTGGGTTTGAATATCATCAAACGTGAGTACAAGCAGCTTGGGTTAAAAGCGGGCTTTTCGTTGTTTGATGATCAAGACCAGATGGCGCTGTTGAAAGAGTTGACGGAAAAGCAACTCGACGGTGATAAAGACCTACTCAAACAACTATTGAGTACGATCTCCAACTGGAAAAACGACATGTTAACGCCAGAGCAAGCCAAAGCGATGGCGAAAGGCGAGCAACAACAGCTGTTCGCTTTTTGTTTTGAGATGTACCAGAAGCAGATGAAGGCGTACAACGCGCTCGATTTTGACGACCTGATCCTTCTGCCAGTATTGCTGCTGCGTAATAATGAAGACGTGCGTCAGCGTTGGCAAAATCGCATCCGCTATCTATTGGTTGATGAATACCAAGATACCAACACCAGTCAGTATGAACTGGTCAAATTGATTGTGGGCGAGCGCGGTCGCTTAACCGTCGTTGGTGATGATGACCAATCGATTTACTCGTGGCGTGGTGCAAAACCGCAAAACTTGGTGCTGCTCGGGCAAGATTACCCGAACCTGCGCCTGATCAAGCTGGAACAGAACTATCGCTCGACCAGTCGAATTCTTCGTGCTGCAAACATTTTGATTGCCAACAACCCGCACGTGTATGAAAAATCACTGTTCTCAGAGATTCCTGACGGCGAAAAACTGAAAGTGTTGCTAGCCAAGAACGAAGAGCACGAAGCAGAAAGGGTCACGGGTGAGTTGATTGCGCACAAGTTCTTAAATCGCACGGAATATCGAGATTATGCGATTTTGTATCGCGGTAACCATCAATCGCGCTTGATTGAAAAATCACTGATGCAAAACCGCGTACCCTACAAACTGTCTGGCGGTACGTCGTTTTTCGCGCGTGCCGAAATCAAAGACATCATGGCGTATCTTCGAGTGTTGGTGAACCCTGACGATGACAACGCATTTCTGCGCATTGTGAACACGCCGCGACGCGAAATTGGCCC
>NZ_JAWOVZ010000110.1:0-1486 GCF_033340175.1 Vibrio sp. 1557
TAATCTCGATTGCTGAGCAATTCACACGATTTCCAAGTAAATGATTAGCCCAACTGTAGGCGTAATCATCAACAGGACCACCTTGCGTTATCCCGATGTGAGCAAGACCAAAACGGCCAAAGTCTTGAATCAATGACAAAGGCCCTGACTTTTCAACTAATAATCCTGATGCGCTCATAACGATCCCCCTAACTCAAGAAATTCCTGTTTTGATACCGTATAAAACGTGACCTTGTCACCAACTTCAAAAGGAATAAAAGGAGGAGTATCCGAAAAGAGTGAGAGAGGAGAACGACCTATGATATTCCAACCACCTGGACTGTCTGATGGGTAAACAGCGGTCTTACTATCGGCAATGCCGACACTTCCTGATGGCACAAACGTTCTCGGCGTTTTTAACCTAGGCATGGCGATACTCTCTTCCACATCAGAAAGAAAGGCGAAGCCAGGTGCGAACCCAATCGCGGAAACGGTATATACCGGCTTTGTATGAGCATCAATAAGCGCGCCGATATCAATGCCTTGTTCTTCAAAACGCTTCAAATCTAAAGCAGTTTCTTCCGAGTAATAAACGGGGATCGAAATTTCGTTAGGCTCAGCCTTGTCGGCTTTATTTGGATCAAACGCGACTAAGATATTGTGCAGTATGTCGACTAACTGAAATTCACTGATTCTGAACGGTAAGTAATCAATTAACACGGTTCGATAGGAAGGAACGATATTCATGACAATATGGGACAGATGTTGGTTCATTGCTCGCGCTAACTGTCCAATTGAGTTTTCAGAAATGGTTTCATCAAATCGAATCAAAATGCTGCATTCAGAAACCAAATCAATCGAGAACTTTGTTTGATGCATTAATTTCCTCCGGAGTAGAGGCTTTGACGAATTTTTTGAATCAAAGCGATCGACTCTTCATTGTCTCCATGGACGCATATTGTGTCCGCTTCTAACAAGATATAACTGCCTGACGCGGTTTTTACTCGGCCTGAATCAGCCAATGTTCTGACTTGTTCTAAAATCGCTAGCTCATCTTTCAAAACGGCATTTGGGTGCGTTCTTGGTGTCAACATCCCATCATCCTGATACAGGCGATCGGCAAACGCCTCAAACAACAATGGCACATCATAATCGTCCGCGATTTCTAAATATTTTTCGTTCTCTTGCGATGCAAGGATCATCAACGGCACTTTAAACAGCGCGGCTGCTTTAACGACCGCTCGAAAAACCGCATCGCTTTTCATCATATCGTTGTAAAGGGCACCATGAGGCTTGATATAACCGATATCGGTATACTGCGCACGACACAAAGCCTGCAACGCGCCAACTTGATAGATCACCATGTTAGTAATTTCATCGCTGCTCATACTGAGGCTGCGTCGACCAAAACCTTGTAAGTCGGGATAACCGGGATGCGCACCAATATCAACATCGTGAAGATTCGCTAAGGTAATCGTGTCGTGCATCACGTTCGGATCGGAAAGAT
>NZ_JAWOVZ010000111.1:0-1485 GCF_033340175.1 Vibrio sp. 1557
TGTCGACCAAGGAGAAGAGACCGAAGTCGCTACGTGTGACTTTTACATCGTAGATTTATCCAGAGCCTCGAGTACTATCAGCTGTCATAAATTATTGAACATTAACGCCAGCATTGCCCACTTTATCCAAATTCTTGATGATGATTACTTGCTAAAAGAAAGCATCGCAAAACGTAACGAAACAATGCGTTGGGGAATCTGCCCAGAACCAGATCGCCTCATAGTGATTCACGAACTAAAGGTAAAGAAAGAGCATCGAGGAAATAAGTATTCCAAAGCCTTAATTGAGGACTTTATTGAACGCTTTACATCGATTTACGACATCATCGGTCTAAAGGCGCTTCCTTTAGAAGATCGCTCAGAGGAAAGCGTAGAAGCGCTTAAAAGCTATTACTCAAAGATAGGCTTTAAGGACGTTGGTATTGATGATTTGATGCTCTGGCCAGCGTTAGAAGAACCAAACTGGAACGAAGCCTAAGTTAGACATCGCATCTCATGATGCGACTTACCTTCCCACACCTATCTCAGCTTGGTGACTGATGCTTACTCTAAGAAAATGATTGGTGACCTGTCGATAACACGATGACGGCTCAAGCAGGCCTCCATCAACACCGACAAGAACCGGAGAAGCCACAAACCAGTCATTAATCACTCAGATAATGTGGGTTTAACCAGCAGCTTCTCGCTTCTCTTTTGTTACCAACCAACACAAGAGTGACCCAACCGTCACCATAATAACGCCTTGCCAGAAACCGTTGCTCAACGTCACACCAAGGATAAGCGACGAAAACAGCGCAGAGAAAATCGGCGTGAAGTAAGACAAAGTCGCCAAAAAGACCATGTTCCCGCCAACAATGGCGATGTTCCATAAGCCATAACCACCCGCCATCAACGCTGCCGATGCGAACAGATATCCAAGAGCTGACCATGAGAACGTCATTGTAGGCTCATCCGCAAATGCGTACTTCACCCAAAGCGAAACCGCCGTTGCGATAAAAAACAACGTGATCGCATTGTGCTTCGATTGCTGTCGCTGTGTGAGATTACAATAAACCGCCCAAATCACCGCGCCAGTGAACGCCATGAAGTACACCAGCGGATTGCTGCTTACGTTCGAGATGATTTGTGTCGGGGATAAACCGTTATCGCCGCTCACCGTCCAAGCCACACCAATAAACGCGAGGGTTACTGCTGGATACAACAGCCAATTTGGCTTTTTGTTGCTACCCAACACTGCAAACAACACCGTCAGTGCGGGCCATAAATAGTTGACGATAGATACCTCAATCGCTTGAGCTCGCGAATTCGAATACCCAAGAGCAAGCGCAAGAAAGATCTCATAGCAAACAAACATTGCGCCGCCAACTATCAGATACTTCGGAGAAAAGTAAGACAACTTTGGGATGCCCACCACAATCAATAAAAAGATTGAACTTAGCGAATACAACATCGCCGCCCCACCTACTGGCCCTAAACTTTCGGTTA
>NZ_JAWOVZ010000112.1:0-1485 GCF_033340175.1 Vibrio sp. 1557
CATCAAAAGCAGCTTGAGACGTTCAGACATGGTCGCGCGAATGGGCGGTGACGAGTTTTTAGTGGTCGTACACAATTTGGGAATGGAAGAGCACGTGCAGAAGTTACTGCAAAAGCTCAGGTTGGCGTTGTGTTCGACGCCCGTTATTTATGACGAAGAGCTGATTTACCTACGCGTGAGCATTGGTTACGCCATCTTCGATCCGCAAATGACTTCTCCAGAACAAATGATGAAAATCGCCGACGAACGGATGTATCAACAAAAACACGGCGGATAAAAAACAAAGCCCAGATTGATTCTGGGCTTTGTTGTATTTACAGAGTGAGAAAGATAGGGAAGGCAGAAAACTGCGTCCCCCAAGAATTCTCTATGCCAATTTGAAAGCACTTAGCTGGTGTTTTAGCTCCTTCGCTTCAGCTTGGTAACCGGAAACAATCTGGTTCAAGTCATCAGCGTGCTGACCCGTTTTGTGCGCGATGCTCGCCAATACGTCGATATCTTGGTCGATGGCTTCACATGCTTTAGATTGCTCAATGGTTGAGTGCGTAATGGTGCTGATGTGATTGTTCACGTGTTCGATGCTGCTTTCGAGTAAAGACACACTCTCATTCACTTGTTGCACGGATTCAAACGTGTCGTCACTGGCTTGTTTGCTCTTTGCCATGCTTTCTACTGAGAAACGGGTTTTCTCGCCAATTTGGTCCAACAGTTTGCTGATGTTCTCGGTAGCTTCTTGGCTGCGCTGCGCCAAATCACGCACTTCAGAAGAGACAACCGCGAAGCCGCGACCATGTTCGCCCGCACGAGCGGCTTCAATTGCTGCGTTAAGGGCTAATAAGTTGGTTTGTTCAGAAACGCTGTTGATGGTCTCGACTATTTGGCCAATGCTCTGCGTGTCGTTCGCCAATTCTGCCATGCATTGTTCAGTGGCGTTGATTTGCTCCAACAAGCTTTGTACGGAGCGGTAAGACAATTCACTTTGGGTCTGGCAGTCGACCACTTTGTTATTCATGGTTGTGGTGTCACCCATTGCGCGCTCTGCGGACTGAGCGATTTCCACACTCGATTGTGCGAGTTCAGTCATCGCGGTTGCGATGTTGTCGCACTTCGCGATGGTAGAGCGGCTACTGCTATCAAGATCCTGCGCAGATTCAACAATGTTTTGTAGTCGATTTGAGCTCTCGTTATTGGTCTTAGTAACGTCAAACAGCAGCTTTCTGAAGTTAGAGATCAAGGCATTAATGCTGTTCGAGATGGAAGCGATTTCATCTTTGCCGCGAGAATCGAGTTCAACCGTCATATCATGGTGCTCAGACATACTGCGCAGGGTTTGTTTTAGGCGACCAACGCGGCTTCGTAGGCTTGCAACCAACCCCCACACCATCGTGATCATAAGCAGAGAAATCACAGCAGTCGCAGCCATTAACAAGTTGCGATTTAACGTGGCTTGCTGCGCGGAATGTTCTGCTGCACTGAGCATCTGAT
>NZ_JAWOVZ010000113.1:0-1481 GCF_033340175.1 Vibrio sp. 1557
ACTGTTCTTCGACGATGTCTATTTTCGCGTTGGGGTACTGCTCTTTTAAGGTGAGTAACAACTTTGGCAGAAGATAAGGTGCAATGGTCGGGATCATGCCAATGGACAACGGAAAGCAAAAAGGTTCGCCGCAACTGTGGTCGAGGTGTGCCATGTCTTCCAGTTGAAGCATGATGTTGCTGGCTTTGTCCAAAACCTCACGACCAAGTGGCGTGACGAGCACTTTTTTATTGTCCCGCTCAAAAATCTTAATGCCTAGTTGACGCTCCAGTTCACTGACGCCTGTGCTCAACGTTGATTGGCGAACATGACACAAATCGGCTGCTTTACGAAAATGCAGCGTTTTTGAGACAGCCAAGGCATAAGATAATTGTTTTATCGATAGCATAGCGTTTATCCATCCGTTGAGTCTTCTCGCCGTTCAAACTTCTCGTTCTAATGATCAAGCTTAGAAGATGGCTTTTTGTTATTCGAATTTCCCTAACGTTGTACCTGCCTTTGTTTACCATCCTTTCGCTCGGCATTGCCGTTCGATTCTGAGCGCGACTTGCTGTACTTGGTGATCAAGATAATCGGTCGAGCTCACCATTTGTCGCATGTCTTCAACAAAATGAGCGGGGCGAATCATCCGCAAAGTGTTTTCGTTTTTGCAAATAAAGTCGACACGCGGAATGCCAAGTTCATCCTCGTATTCAATGATGTAAGTTGCGGCGGTTTGGTGATTAAGTTGTGTGTTGAGTTCGAACATCCAATTGAGATACTGCTCTTCAATCCAACTTGAATAGTGCTGCTGGAAATAGTTTTTAAGTGATTGATAGTTAGCACTATTGAAATGGTGATATGTACTTCGTACTCCCGATTGCGGCTCACTTGTCGTTGGTATGTACAGTTCTATGGGTAATTGATAGGGGTAGCGATCGTGGCTCCAATCTTCGATCACCGATTTAACGTGATTCAAAATGTAGTGCAGGGCGCTGAACAATCTCGCATAAACGAGGCGAGACCCGTAGAACAGGCGTAAATGTTCACCATTGTATTGATTGATGTAATTGAGCGGAATTTTATAATTCACGCTCAAGTCGTCTTCATTAGTTGCAGTGACCGGATCATTACTTTGCAACAACCAGTGTTGGTGCTTGCGCCAAAAGGCAATGTCGGCCGATAGCATGTCCGGCCAAGCGGTGATCGGGAGGTGCGAACGATTGGGGTCACTAAAAGATATGAGGTCGTTACCCTCGCCGTGCAGTTTTTGTAATTCGCTATTGAGCTGATAAATCGTGTTAGGGTCTGCTTGCTGCCATAGGCGCTGCTTTTCTTCTTCACTATTACTTTCTAAGTACCCAGGCAGATAACGTTCATAAAGTCGTTCTTCTAACATAACTACTCTCTGAAAAGGCATCTGTTGATAGAAAGTATATACGCAGAAATGGGAAGCACAGTTCTTTACGATGTCTCATGAAGCCGATGAAAGCTCTGGATGA
>NZ_JAWOVZ010000114.1:0-1481 GCF_033340175.1 Vibrio sp. 1557
TTCTATTGCACTTTCATGTAGAAAGGTTGGCAACGCTTTCTTTTGTCCAAGTGGACTAATGCCCCCAACTACATAGCCCGTTGTCTTTTGAGCGATGTCTGGGTCTGCCATGTCGGCTTTTTTACCCTTTGCTGCTTTGGCTGCCAATTTTAGATTCAGTTTTTGATCCACAGGAATGATGGCTACTGCCAAGTTTTTGGGCTCGCCATTAAGGCAAAACAACAGGGTTTTGAATACTTTTTTAGGATCTTGCCCCAACACTTCAGCCGCTTCTAACCCATAGCTGTCTGCTCTCGGGTCATGTTCATACTGGTGAATGGTGTGAGGAACTTTTTTCTTTTTCGCAAGATTAATGGCCGGAGTCATCAAGATTCTCCTTATAAAAATAAAAAACGCAGCCCCCATCAATGGGAGCTGCGCTTTTAGTTAATGATATCAGCGAGTTTGAGTCAAACGCTTTTTCGCAATCAAACTCTATTGATTGACCACATTGTTTGTTTGGTACATCACCTCACCAGAAGGTGCGTATTCGTTAACGTCAATTGGGCTATGGCTTTCTAGATAGTCTTTCAAGACTTCTGCATCGGTAAAACCTGTGTTGACGTAGCCAGGGTGCGTATCAATTTTAGGGTAACCATCGCCACCAGAAGCGTTGTAACTTGGTACTGTGAAGCGGTAACGACCATCTAAACGCAGTTGCTTGTTACCGATAAATACATTGGTGACTTTGTCATTTTCAATACGCATAGAGATACCCGCAAACTGCGCGTAAGCACCTGAATCAACAGGCTTGGTTGCAACAATATTTAGGTAATCCAAGACTTCTTGACCAGACATATCGACGTAAGAAACCATGTTGCCAAATGGCTGCACGGTCAGCACATCTTTGTATGTGATTTCACCAGCTTCAATAGAATCACGCACACCACCTGAGTTCATCACTGCGAAATCTGCTTTTGCACGTTCCATATGAGCCGTTGCAATTAAACGACCTAGATTCGTCTGTTGGAATCGCACGACATCACGGTCACCTTCTAGCTTACCGTTTGATTCCGCAATTTTCACATTCAGCTGGCTTTGGCCTTTTTCTTGGAAAGGGCGAAGGAAGTCCAACATCGCTTTGTCTTGAGTAATTTCATCTTGAACAAACACACGTTGTGATTGACCATCCACGTTGATTTTTTTCTTCAAGTTTACCGGAATAAGATCGTAGCTCACCATTGATAGTTCGCCGTTACGGAATTCGTAATCGGCACGGCCAACATATTTACCCCACTCATGCGCCTGAACAATGTAAGTACCGTTTTGTTGGTCTGGCTGACACTCATCACCCGGTTTAAAGTTCTTTTTGATAACGTTAGGACCTTCCATACAAACGGGCTCTTGTGAGTGACCACCCACAATCATGTCCAAATCGCCTTCATTGAGGTAACGCGCCAAAGCTACATCACCCGGCGCATTGACGCCACGGTTGCCATTTT
>NZ_JAWOVZ010000115.1:0-1481 GCF_033340175.1 Vibrio sp. 1557
GAGCTAGCTGCTCTTTATGCTCGTTAAGGTCCGCGTTGCCATTGCTATCGACCAAGAATTGTGACACTTCGGATTGCCAAGTCCCGGCCATCCAAGTAGCAGAATCGCCGCTAAATGCTGCTTCAACTGGCTCTCCACCAGTAAATTTACCGTCAAATGGCTCGTCACCAGATCCAAAGTAGTTACTTGGAGAGGCGTAAGGGGCTAATCCATTCACATATACTCTATCGGCTTCAGTTAGTTCACTTAAGCCATTTTTGTTGTGCCAGTAACCTTTGGTGTCAAAGTCTGCAGTGATTTCACAAATGTTATTGAAGTGCACTTCATTACCATCAAGTGCGTCACTGCGATTGTAAACTTCACCGATAATGAGAGGGACGCCATTTTCCATTTTCATGACAGATTTTACGTCGAACGAAATGGTGTGATCACTGGTATTGTTCCATGCAGCAGAAAGGTTTTCGCTCACTTCATAAGGCGCGGGATCTTCACCGCGAACATTTGGAACGAGAACGAAGAATGTGGCACAGCCATCCTCTCCTGTCATCCGCTGTACGTAACCATTGGTATCGACTTCCGCTAAATTCTCGCCTTCTGGAAGAACACCGGCATCAAGAAGAAGTTGTTCTATCACTAAGAATTCACCATTTTCTGGATACTCAGGGTTGAATGGTTTAGGAACGGGTACACTGTCAGGTATGTAAAGGTTGACCGGCCAATTCGGAATCAAGCCTTCGCCTTCATCATGAATACCGTTACCGTTCATATCGAACGACTTACACACTTTAAGATTGGCAATACCGATAGAACCAAAACGGATGGTTAACACGGGATCATCATCAAAGGTTGGTTGAGCCCAAGCACTAGGCATGAAACCAACGTCATTCTCCTCATTACCGCTGGCTTCATCTGTGTCCTCACCAGCAGAACGTTTGATGGTTTCGTCGAAGTTGGTTTGACATGCTAGAGCGTTTGCAAAGCCTATATGCAGATCGCCATCTTCGAACGTCGGTGCAAAGTCTCTTAAATCTGCGAAGGTTGTGAAGTGAGTGAATGGGGTGTTCATTGCGGTAAAACCAACTTTTTTCGCCCACCACATGAATTGGTCTAAGCTCCATTGATGGTCTTCAACCCCAAAAACACTAAACGTGATTGGCTCGTCAGGAGAATCATTGGAAAGTTTAGTATTACGCATACCACCCATTTCCATCGCTAAGTCACGAATACCGAACTCCCAATTAGGAATAACTTCATCGATGATAGGATCATATTGACAGTTCAGGTTTCTGTCGTGGAACGCTCGAAAAGCAATATCAAAGTTTGGCGGTTCTGGCTCTGCAGTCTTCGCTTTGAAGTTATCTGTTTTCGAGAATCGAGGGATAAATCCAAAGAACCCGGCACAGTTTTCACCAGTTTCTTCGCCATACAGGTCAGTACCTTCACAAGCGGCTTCTACGCTCGCTGCTGTGGATACCCAAGCT
>NZ_JAWOVZ010000116.1:0-1460 GCF_033340175.1 Vibrio sp. 1557
GTACTGAGCCATTACTACGTATTTTTGCAGAGATGCAAGATAAGGACACTGCGGAACGTGTTCTTCAACAGTTTAAAGACTTCTTGTCTCTATAACTGACCTTGTGCCCGCTTCGAGCACAATGATGAGAGCCGACGCTGTCTGGAAAAGGCGATCATCAACAGGAGAAGAGCACTTGCCCGGCATCACTGCCGGGCTTTTTTGTATCTATAAATCGAGAATGGATTCGCAATCCCGTATGCAGAGACATTAAGCGAACGCTAGCACGCCTTGAGTTTCGATCTTCACAGCAACACGCTCACCGATATGAAGCGGCTGTGATGCGATAGCCAGTAGACGATCACCATTAGCATCAATCACATAACGACAATGATCACCCATGAAGTGCTGCTCAAGCACAGTGACCGCACTGTCTTCATCCGACTGAATTTGGACATGTTGTGGTCGCAGTAGTAATGAACAAGCAGATTGCATTTGAATCTCTTGCTGTGCACTCGCCTCAACTACACCAATATGGGTTTCGTATTCCGTATCTGAAATGCGCGTTGCGGCTAGGTAGCTACCACCACCTAAGAAGTCTGCAACAAACTTGCTCGAAGGTTGGTAGTAGAGTTCTGAAGCCGTGCCGTATTGCTCAATAACACCGTGGTTCATCACCGCCATTTTGTCGGCAAACGCAAATGCTTCTTCACGACTGTGAGTCACGAAAATCGCTGTAACGCCTTGTGCCTTAAAAATCTTACGGATCTCGCTGATTAACTCGTGACGAACCTGAGTATCAATATTGGAAAACGGTTCATCCAAAAGCAGTAAATCAGGGCTGTAAGCCAGAGAACGAGCAATCGCAACGCGCTGCTGTTGCCCACCAGAAAGCTGATGTGGATAACGATCGGCGTAACCTTGAAGGTGCACGAGTTCTAGCATTTCATCGACTTTCGCGCGCTTTTCTTGTGCAGATTGATGCTTCAAGCCAAAGGCTATATTTTGCGCAACTGTCAGATGAGGAAATAGTGCATAATCTTGGAAGATCATTCCGATATTGCGCTCTTCTGGCGGCAACCAATTTTCACCATCATCAATCGTCTGACAATTTAAGCTCATTTGACCAGAAGTAAGAGGCAGCAAACCAGCAATTGCTTTCAACAATGTCGTTTTGCCACAACCAC
Source organism: Vibrio sp. 1557 (assembly GCF_033340175.1). Classification (NCBI taxonomy): domain Bacteria; kingdom Pseudomonadati; phylum Pseudomonadota; class Gammaproteobacteria; order Vibrionales; family Vibrionaceae; genus Vibrio; species Vibrio sp. 1557. The sequence continues at coordinate 1,167 of NZ_JAWOVZ010000116.1, forward strand.
TCGCCCCTAAAAGACAAACGATTTGCCCCTGTTCCACTTCTAGCGACAAAGACTCTAAAACGGTTTGAGCATCGTATTGGCAAGTTAGGTTTTTAATTGATAGTGCGCAGCTCATCAGTGATTTTGCTCCAGTGAACGGTTAACAACAACAAGCGGGATCAACCCAACAAGAACCAACAATACAGCAGGCAGAGCTGCCAATTCTAAATGCTCATCCGAGGCAAAGTTATATACGTATGTTGCCAGTGTTTCAAAATTGAATGGACGCAGAAGCAGAGAGGCATTGAGCTCTTT
>NZ_JAWOVZ010000117.1:0-1459 GCF_033340175.1 Vibrio sp. 1557
ATTTATGTAAAAACAGCCACCTAGAATCATATTCTTGTCAATATGACAGTCAGAATGCTAAAAACATCAGCAAAAAGAGAAAATCAGATGAAATAGAATGAAAGAGGCGTACACTTATTCTCTCATTCGTCGTCAGCCTTTTATCTTGTCTCGTCGTAATGCATACGCAACTGTAGACAACGTTTCTATCGAACGAACACCAATTACTTGAAGGAATACCAAACATGGATTGCTCTTTTTCCGCAGATATTCAAACGCGCATTGATAACAAAACCAAACCCTTAGGTGCTCTAGGGTTGCTAGAAAAAGTCGCATTGCAGTTAGCGTTGATTCAAAGCCAAGATCAAGCACAAGCCGTTGAAGAGATTGTTATTCGCAAGCCAACGATGTTGGTGTTTTCTGGCGACCATGGTGTTGCGAAAGAAGGCATTAGCATCGCACCGAGTGAAGTTACCCAGCAAATGGTTGCGAACTTCCTTGCTGGAGGTGCGGCAATTAACTGCTTTTGCGATGTAAACCAAATCGAATTCAAAGTGATTGACTGCGGTATGCTTGCGCCAATCGAAGTCATGGTTCCTGAGTTTAAATCTCATCCGAATTTAATTGAGCAGCGTTTAGGAAATGGCACTGCCAATTTTTCAAAGCAAGCGGCGATGTCTTCTGAACAAGTGGCGCTTGGTTTGGAATATGGTGCAAGAGTGGCACAAAGCACCATCTATTCAGGATCTAACTTACTGATGTTTGGTGAGATGGGGATTGGAAACACCAGCTCGGCTTCTGCATTATTGGCGGCACTCAGCCCGCTTGCGGTAAACTACTGTGTTGGCCTTGGTACGGGCGTCAACTCAGAGCAGTTGAGCCGAAAGTTAAAGTTGGTTTCTCAAGGGGTAAGTCGTTGTCGAGGTCTAGACGCCAAAGCCGTATTATCGCAAGTTGGTGGATTTGAAATCGTACAGATGGTTGGGGCGTTCCTTGAGGCGAAGCGTTTGAAAACGCCAGTGCTTGTCGATGGTTTTATTGTCTCTGTCGCGGCGTATGTTGCCACGTTACTAGACGAAGAAACACGTGACTACATGCTGTTTGCACATCGTTCAGAAGAAAACGGACACAAGTTTGTGTTGGAGTTATTAAAAGCCGAACCTTTGCTAGATTTAGGGCTCCGCCTTGGTGAAGGAACAGGTGCTGCGTTGGCATTGCCGCTATTGAAGGCCGCTGCGCAGTTCTATAATAAAATGGCCAGTTTTGAGAGTGCAGGAGTAACGGTTTAGTGTCTGAGTCAAAAAGTTCAAGACAAGCAACGCTACGCTATCAAATGGAGCTATTCCTCTTGGCTGTGAGCTTTTTTAGCCGCTTGCCTGTACCGAGTGACTTACCTTACAGCGAAGAACGTATGAACCAAGCTGGGCGATATTTTGCCTTGGTTGGTGTGATTCTTGGTGTGCTTTGCGCGCTTGTGTTC
>NZ_JAWOVZ010000118.1:0-1453 GCF_033340175.1 Vibrio sp. 1557
TGCGGTGTAAAATTACAACATAGTTAAGTCAATACATTCAGGAGAAGGTCATGGGTAACGAAATTGGTGGTGCTTACATTGGCCAGATGATTGCAAAAGACGCGATGCACAAAGCGCTTTACGGTAAAGCGAAGAAGAAAAAAGCTTCTATTTTTGCTCGTGTTATGAAAAAACTGGCGAATTAATGCAGAAAAGCCCTGATTGAAAAATCAGGGCTTTTTGTTTCTATAAACCAAATATTTATACGGTCTTTATGCTAGTGCGATAACGACTATGCCGATTGGCTTGGTATTTCTACGACGTTATTCGGCACCTTGTCTAACCCCTTTGCGGCTAACCACTTTTCTAGGTTATCTGCGCCTCCGACGTATTTTCCCTCTAACCAAATTTGCGGCACGGTCACTGGTGTTTTCTCACCGATGATCGCTTTAACTTCTGGGATCATTCTATACAGGGCAGCGCTGTCTTTGACGACATCGTGATACTCGTACTTAATACCAGCATCGTCGAGTAACTGTTTAGCTTTGACGCAATACGGACAAGTGGCTTTTCCGTAAACGATGTTGCCTTTCAGTTCATCACGTTTTACCCACTCCGAAATGACCGATTGCACGAGCACGCCTCGGTTTAGCGCTTCCCCTTGGCTCACGACTTTACCTTCAACCAGAAGAATAGGGGCGTGCCATGCACCGACTTTCAAAGGTTCCCACCAGTGAGATAACCAATCTTTCACTTCGAGTTCGACTGGTACATCAGCCAATTCGTTCGCGAAGGTGTCCACTAAAATATCTTTGGTTAGCGTACATTCGCCGCATGGGATGTTCACTTTGAACGGCCCCCAACTGCCAGCCCAGCGATAAAGTGTGATTTTGATTGGTTGTGTCATAGAATGTTCCTCATTTCCTTTCCTGAAAATATAGAACTCAAAAGCTAGATTTTTCTTTCAACTAACTTTGTCTTTTTTGCTTCCCAGTGCGTGATGAATGCAATCGACGCCACAATAATCGCAGCGCCTAGCCACAAACGACCAGGAGGGACCCATCCAAAGACCATCCATCCAGCCAGCACATTTAAAGGCAGTTTAGCGTGATCGAAGGGTTGAACGAAGGAAGCGTCCGCAACTGCGTAAGCTTTCACAATCGCCCATTGCGCTAATGCTGTTAGTGCACCAGCAAAAAGAAGGATCAGCCAAATAGTCCAGTCACTAGGCATGGTAAAGCTTGGTATCGCTAGCACAATATTGAAAGGCGTGATCAGTAACAACAAGTAAACCACCATGGTAGACGGTGGATCGTTTACCGACATCTTTTTCACCATCAAAGAATACGCCGCCCAAAAGAAGGCCGCCCCAACAGGCAATAGAGTTGCCCAAGTGAAGGAGTCTGACCACGGTTCTAAGATGATCATGGCACCGATAAAGCCAGTTAGTGTGGCAAGCCAGCGTGCGGTGCCC
>NZ_JAWOVZ010000119.1:0-1448 GCF_033340175.1 Vibrio sp. 1557
TACGCCTCGCACCTCACTCAAACCAATCAACTGTTTGGTGATCGCATCGGCATGGCTCAAACCATTGCTCAATGGCATCTCTTCTTCTTTAGCGAAATAACCCGGCGTGGTTAATGTCAGATGCCCCGTGTCTCGCGCTGTGGATTCTTTCAAGCTGTCGTAGGTATAAAGGCCAAAACCACCTGCGCTGGTCAGCGCAAAAACTGCAATGGCGATGATCAGCATCGACAACAAACTGCGTCGGCGATTACGTTGTAGATTCAGCCAAGCAAGGCGAACCGAAACGGGAATTAGCTTGCCCATGAGACCTCCTCCACACTGGCGTGCGTTTGGATGATTTTGCCGTCCACCAGCTCGATGGTGCGATCGCAGCGTGATGCCATGCGAGGGTCGTGAGTGGCGACAATGAAGGTGGTACCAAACTCGTGCCCGAGCCCTTTCATGATATCGATGACTTTGTTTGCGGTTTGGCTATCGAGGCTTGCTGTTGGCTCGTCGGCAATCACTAATGCAGGTTTGTGAACCAAAGCGCGAGCAATCGCTACCCGTTGCTGCTGACCACCAGACAAGTTATCGGGCATGTGATGGATAAATTCGCCCAGCCCCACATGTTCCAGCATCTGTGAGGCAAGTTCAGTTTGTGCAGTTTTTGAAAAACCGTTGAGATGCAACGGATAAGCGACGTTCTCCAAAGCCGTCATCACTGGCACCAAGTTGAATTTTTGAAATATAAAACCCAGCTTTTCACGGCGCATTTTCGCAGCCTGCATTTGTCCACTCGGGTAAGGTTGACCAGCAAACGTTACCTGACCTTGATATTGAGAATCCAACATGCCAAGCACATTGAGTAAGGTACTTTTTCCTGAGCCGGAAGGCCCACACAGCGCCACCATTTCACCGGCAAACACCTCACCAGAGACATCTTGCAACGCGCGTACGGTTTGGCTGCCAAGGGTGTAATCGCGACTGAGTTTACTGAAAACGATCATGACGCCTCCTTAATGTTTAGCCAGTAACGCTTTGGCAGTTTGCGTTTCTAAGTGAGTGCTATCGAAACTTTCCATTTTCGCCAACCATTTCTGCGCTTGCTCCATGTCCTCAGCACGCAGCGCTGCTTCAATGGCGTAAAGGTAAACCCAAGCCGTTGCCGCGAACGGTTGTTGATTGAAGCTCGGTTCATTAAGCAGAGTCAGGTACAGCTCGTACCCACGCTCAAAGTGATTAAACATATCCGGAAGCGAAGTGTAAGTGGTGGCCGCCATCGCAGTAGCCAATTGATATTCTGGTAGCCCTTGTAAACGCTGCTGCTCTTGAATCGGCATAGGTTGATTCGCCATTAAATCCAAACCTTTCTGAATGGTGGCAAGCCCGCGCTCAGTGAACTTCATCTTGTTCCATGGCATAAACGCATCGCGCCCTTGCAAGGTTTCACTGCTGCCAAGGTAAAC
>NZ_JAWOVZ010000120.1:0-1442 GCF_033340175.1 Vibrio sp. 1557
ACGTTCTACTAGCGTTTCTAGCTTAGTCAGAATAGAGGCTTTCATAGTGTCGTTTTCTTAATAAAAAGCGTGAGTTACAGATCATCTAAGCCAAGCGTTTGGCGGATAATCGTTAATTTTGCTGGTTCGCCTTGTTCCGCCGCACTTTGTAGTGCGCGTGTTGGGGCGTGAATCAGTTTGTTGGTGAGTTTATTACTAAGTTCGCGCAGTACTTTCTCCGGATCTGCGCCAGCTGCCAATGATTGCAGGCTTTTACTCAGTAACTCTTCACGTATTTCGTTCGCCGACTTACGATAATCGCGAATACTATCAACCGCTTGCAGTGAGCGTAGCCACGTCATAAACGACGCACTTTCTTCACTAACAATAGCTTCGGCCTGAATCGCTTCAACTTTACGTTGCTCAATATTGCTATCGATGATCGACTGCAAGTCGTCCACCGAATACAGATAAGCATCGTTCAATTCGCCAACTTGCGCTTCCACATCACGTGGTACAGCAATATCGACTAACAGAATAGGTTGATGACGACGTTGTTTCAGCGCCGTTTCGACCATACCTTTACCAATAATAGGTAACGGACTCGCTGTTGAGCTAATCACGATGTCCGCTCTTGCGAGGTGGTCTGGGATTTCGTTCAGGCTGATTACTTCTGCACCAAACTGCTCAGCTAACCCTTGAGCACGCTCTTTGGTGCGGTTTGCGACTATCATTTTTGTGCAGCCGTTCGACGCTAAGTGCTTCGCGACCAGTTCGATGGTTTCACCTGCCCCGACAAGTAAGACTGTCGAGTCAGATAACGATTCGAAAATGTGTTTTGCTAATGTACATGCGGCGTAAGCCACCGACACAGCATTGCCACCGATATCAGTTTCCGTACGAACTCGTTTTGCAACAGAAAACGTTTTTTGGAACAGCTTATCAATCGACGAGTCTACAGCTTGATGATCACGTGAATCAGAAAATGCCTGTTTCACTTGACCTAAGATCTGCGGCTCACCAAGTACCAGAGAATCAAGGCCACACGAGACGCGCATCAAGTGTTTAATTGCCGCTTGTTCTTCGTGTACATACAAACTTGGCATCAAGTCTTCACGGCTCACTTGGTGAAATTGAGCGAGCCAATCGATCAGCTTGTTTCGCGCTCCTTGCTTAACGTCGCAGTACAACTCAGTACGGTTACAGGTTGAAACAATCACACTGCCGTTAACCGCTTCGTGCTCTCTGAGTTGCTCAAGTGCAGGGCCGAGCTTATCAGGCCCGAACGCCACTTTCTCTCGCAAGTCAACAGACGCTGTATTGTGATTAATTCCAATAGCAAGCAAGGACATCTAACGTGGTATCTCTGAGATCGGTTATAAAATAGGTTCAGAATTTTACTGTAAGCACGCATTTATTGAAAGGGTAAGCCGGATTTGTTTTCCTAAGTCCGTCTTTTCAAT
>NZ_JAWOVZ010000121.1:0-1440 GCF_033340175.1 Vibrio sp. 1557
ATTTAAAAGCGCGTGAATCACGCCACTTCAAGAATCACTTTTTCCAATGTATCTACGCCTTCACTAAGCACTTCAGGCTCAATGGTTAGTGGCGGCAACAAGCGAATCACGTTCGCTTTTACTCCACAAGAAAGCAGGATAAGGCCGTTTTCTTGCGCTTTAGAAATCACCGCTTTGGTCATCTCTTGCAGTGGTTTGCCTGATTCTGGGGCAGTAAACTCAATCGCCATCATTGCACCCGTGGTACGGATTTCACCAATAGCAGGCACAGATTGTTGCAGTTTGGTCATACGTGCATTGACCACTTCACCGATGCCCATTGCTTTAGCACACAAGTCTTCTTCTTCGATGATTTTCAGTACTTCGAGACCAGCAACACAACCAAGTGGAGAGCCCGCATAAGTGCCACCTAAACCACCAGGCAGTGCAGAGTCCATCACATCCGCTTTCCCAACTACCGCTGAGATTGGGAAACCACCAGCAATGCCTTTCGCCATTGTCATTAGGTCTGGTTCAATGCCTAGGTATTCTGTGGCAAACATTTTACCGGTACGAGCAAATCCCGTTTGGATTTCATCGGCAATCCGCATGATACCGTGCTTATCACACAGCTGACGCAAGCCTTGTGCAAACTCCTCTGGCGCTTTGTAGAAACCACCCTCACCTTGTACTGGTTCGAAGATGATCGCTGCAACGCGTGATGGTTCGATATCACAAGCAAATAGGTCGTCGATCGCTTGTAAGCTTTGTTCAACGCTGATGCCGTGGAACGCATTTGGGTACGGCGCGTGGTAGATTTCGTTCGGGAAAGGACCAAAGCCTGCTTTATATGGCGCAACTTTACCGGTTAACCCCATCGTCATATTTGTGCGACCGTGAAAGCCGCCTTTGAACGCTATCACGCCGCTACGACCAGTATGAGCGCGCGCTACTTTCACTGCGTTTTCGACTGCCTCAGCGCCAGTGGTCAGGAAGATCGCTTTCTTCTTAGTCTCACCTGGTGCAAGTTCTGTCAGCTTTTCTGCCAGCTCAACGAATGACGCATACGGCGTAACCATCGCACACGTATGCGAAAAGTTGTCCAACTGAGCTTTTACCGCTTCACTGATACGCTTGTGAGAATGCCCGGTGTTAGTTACCGCGATACCCGCTGCAAAGTCTATGTATTTGTTGCCTTCGATATCCCATACGTAAGCGTTTTCTGCTTTCTCGACGTAAAGTGGGTACAGTGCGCCCATGCCTTGAGCGATAACTTGGCTTCTTCTTTCGTGTAGTTGTTGGTTTGTCATTGTTTTGTCCTTAATTAGTTGCCGCCAAAGCAGAGATATTTCACGTCCATGTATTCATCGATACCTTGTTTTGCTCCTTCGCGTCCGATGCCGGACTGCTTAACACCACCGAAAGGAGCAACTTCAGTAGAAATCATGCCTTCGTTAATGC
>NZ_JAWOVZ010000122.1:0-1436 GCF_033340175.1 Vibrio sp. 1557
GCAGCCAAACTTCATGAGCTTTCTGGTTTTTGGGTACGGCTTTACTCAACTCGTAATAGTGCGGCAAGGCTTTAGCAAACTGTTGTTCATTCAACAACACATCCGCTAGCATTTTACGTGTTTGCCCCGCTTGCTCGTCTTGCAATAAACCCCCGCTTACCGCGAAATCCAGTTGCTTGATAGCAGGCTTAACTTGCTCATTCTGCCAATAAAAAATACCGAGCATACAAGCAACAAACGCTTGATCGTAGCCACGCGATAGATCTAACGATTCGAGAGTTGAGATCGCTTCTTTAAACTTCTCTTCTTGAGCTAAGCTGTGCGCACGCTGCACTCTAGATGCGGTGTACTGGCTAAGCTCTTGAGCTATCGCACTGGCTGCGGTCAAACTAAGCAGCGTTGTGATTAAGAATTTCTTCATCATTTGCCTAATTTGAACTCCACTTTTGCGGTTTGTCCGAACTGCTCAATTGACACACCATTTTCAACTTTGGGTTGGTATTTCCACTTCTTCAACGCGCTAATGGCTTCTTTTTCAAACATACGCTTTGGCTCTGCATCGATCACTTCAATGTCTTTTGGACGACCTGTCGTGTCAATCGTAAAGCGCATGATCACATAGCCTTCAACCTTGCGTTTTAATGCTTTACTTGGGTAACGAGGTTCAACTTTATACAGCGGTAACGCTTGTTGATTGCCCATGGTTCCCTTTAGGTTTGGCGCATTAATCGCAATACCATCTAACGCCGTGTTTAACCCAAGCGCGCTGATCGGTGTTACTTGACTCATCGGCTCAACTTGCGTATTGGCTTGAGACAGCTCCATCGGCTCTGGTGCTTGAGGTGGCTCTGGCTGCTCTGGTACCGAACGTTGACGACGCTGCACATCGGCATCGTTTTCCACCATGACCATATCAAAACGCACTGCCTCAGACGGTTTTGGTGCGCGTTGATTGCCGTTATCGACCATCCACGCCATAAAACTAAACAAACTCACGGCGATCAATAATGACGCTGGTAACGCAATTAACAGCCTACCCATTAAGGTTTCTCCGCTGCCAGTGCAATGTTCTTCACGCCAGCACCTTTAGCTGCATCCATCACTTTCACAACGGTGCCGTTGTAAGCGTGTTCATCAGCCTGAATCACTAACGATGCATCTGGCTGGTCTAGCAATAGGTGCTCAATAGATGCTTCTACGCGTTCTAGATCGACCAAGCGTTTGTCGATGTATACATCGTTTGCTGCCGTAATGGCGATGAAAATACCTGCGTCTTTTTGACTGACCACGTTCGATGCTTGAGGGCGGTTCACTTCCACGCCAGACTCTCGCACGAAAGAGCTGGTAACAATAAAGAAAATCAACATGATAAATACAATATCAAGCATCGATGTTAAATCGACTTGAGCTTCGTCTTGTTGATTTGGTCTGCGTCC
>NZ_JAWOVZ010000123.1:0-1435 GCF_033340175.1 Vibrio sp. 1557
AAGGAGAATTCTGCATGTTAAATACGACTTCTATAACATTGCCGCACAAACTGACGACGACTCAGAAAGCGGCTCGCGGAGTTATTTTTCAATGTCTGCAAAAGATGGAAATGGGTTGCTTAACCATTATTGAATCGTTTCATACTGAGACAAAGGAGCGCAGTGAACGTTTTACTGCGCCAAACGGAGAATACAGTGGCCAACCTGTCGTTGCGACCATTGAGGTTAAGCACCCAGGTTTTTACTCCAGAATATTACAAGGCGGTAGCATCGCTGCCGGTGAGGCGTACATGGATGGCTGGTGGGACAGCCCAGATTTAACGGCATTGATGAAGCTGATGGCGCTAAATATGCGGGCCCTTGATAAGCTTGAGGAGCAGGGTAGTTGGCTTACCAAGTTACTTTACAAGTTTAGCCATTGGACGAATCGAAACTCGCAAGAAAACTCTCGGAAGAACATCCATGCTCATTACGATTTAGGCAATGATTTGTATGAAGCTTTTTTAGATACCAATATGCTGTACTCATCAGCGCTTTACCACACAAGTGTCGACTCCTTAGAGCAAGCTCAAATCAATAAAATGGAACGCTTGTGCCAGCAGTTGGATCTTCAATCTACCGACCATGTGATTGAGATTGGCACAGGGTGGGGGGCGATGGCGATATACATGGCTGAGCAGTACGGTTGCCGCGTGACAACAACGACCATTTCGGAAGAGCAGCATGAGTATGCTCGACAGCAAATCGTACAACGAGGTTTAGCCGATCGAATTACTTTACTTAAAGAAGACTACCGCAACCTTACTGGGACGTACGATAAATTGGTTTCTATCGAGATGATTGAAGCCGTGGGGAAACAGTTCTTAGCTCCCTACATCAAAAAATGCGAGTCGTTATTAAAGCCTAGCGGCCGGATGGCTATCCAAGCGATTACGATTGCGGACCAGCGCTACGACTATTACAGCAACAATGTCGATTTTATTCAGAAATACATTTTCCCTGGCGGTTTCTTGCCGTCGGTGACGTCTTTGACACAAGCGACCACTAAGCACAGTGATTTGGTAGTTCGTGATTTGTTTGACATCGGCCTAGACTACGCAAAAACACTGAATGAGTGGCATCGCCGTTTTAACCGCGCAGAGGATGCTGTGCGAGGGTTTGGGTACGATGACCGGTTTGTCCGCATGTGGCGTTATTACCTTAGTTATTGTGAAGGCGGTTTTCTTGCACGTACGATCAGCGCCGTTCACATGACTTTCCAGCGCCCATAACAATTATGAGAGTGTTGATTGCGTCCACTTGGTTTCAACTGTGCTGGTTTATTGCTGTGCTTGGTACGTTTGAGTGGCAATGGTTGATGATGATACTGGCGTTGGCGACCTTGGTGTATTCCATTCTGACGGAATTCCACTCGGTGAAAGCGATCTCCTTTGTC
>NZ_JAWOVZ010000124.1:0-1428 GCF_033340175.1 Vibrio sp. 1557
CGGTAGCGAAGAAGAAAGAAGTAGAGCAAGAAGCAAAACCTGGCCTATTCAGCCGTTTGTTTAAAGCACTAGGTAGCTTCCTATTTGGTGGTTCTGAAGAAGTAAAAGAAGAACCAAAACAAGAAGAGAAGAAATCAAACCGCGACAACAAGCGCAACAAACGCGATCGCAACGACCGTCGTCGTAGCAACCAACGCGATAACCGCGAAGGTCGTGAAAACCGTGATAACCGTCGTCGCCGTAAGCCTCGTGAAGAGCAAGCAAATGAGCAAAACGAAGCTCAACAGCCTGCAAACAAACAGCAACCAAACCGTAGCCAGAAGCGTAAGCCAAAACCTCAACAAGCTGAAAAAGCTCAAGAGCCGAAAGCAAACGCGAAAGTAGCGGAAAAAGGCTTGCAACTTGCGGCTGAAGCTCGCTCAGAAGTGAAGCCTGAAGAGAATAAAGCGAAAGCAAACGCGAAAACAGAGAAAGTCAAAGAGCGCCGTCAACGTCGCAAACTGAACAAATCTGTTCGTGTTAAAGATCAACTTGCCGATGAGCAAGTAGAAGAAACAGCAGTGAAAGCAATTGAACCTGTTGAGTCTCAAGTAGATCAAGCCGTTGATACAGCAGCAGACGCACAGCAAGACAACAAGCAAGGTGAATCGAAACAACGTCGTAACCGTCGTTCTCCTCGTCACCTACGAGCAAGTGGTCAACGTCGTCGTCGTGGTCGTGATCGTCGTCCTAACCCATTCCGTCTGCGCAAAGGCGGTGTAGCATCTCCTGAGATGGCAATGGGTAAAGTGATGCCACGTTACATTCCAAAACCAGCGCCTAAGAAGGAAGAGCGAGTTCAGGAAGAAGCGGTTGTGGCAATTGCAACTGTACCTGCTATGCAAGGTGGTTTTGCTTGCCCTGAAATGGCAATGGGTAAAGTCATCATCCGTCGTGAGCAACCAGCGGTAGCTGTAGCGCCTGTTGTTGAACCTAAAGTTCAAGAAACAGTAGAAGCTAAAGCTGAATCACCGATTGTTGAAGCTGTAGCGCCTGAAAAGGCAGAGCCAGTAGCGGTTGATCAAGCTCCTGTAGAGCCGATCGTTGAAGTGGCTGAAGCACCTGTTGCGGAAGCAACAACAGAAACAGTTGTTGAAGAAGCTCCGGTTCAAGAGCCAGTCGTTGCAGAAACTGTGGAAGAAGCAGCAACAGAAGTTGCCGTTGAAACTCCAGTAGCAGCGCCAGAGATGAAAGCTGAAGTTATCAACGTTGTTGCTAAGCCACGAGCTAGCGCACCAATGACAAAAGCACCTGGTCCTCAAGAACTACGTGAAATCGAAGTAGCCGCAGCGCCGTTTAAAGCTGAACGCTACCAAGCTAAAGGTGCTGGTAGCCAAGTGGCAACAAACCGCGCCTCTGCAGCAATGACAAAGCCAAACTTCAACTAAG
>NZ_JAWOVZ010000125.1:0-1427 GCF_033340175.1 Vibrio sp. 1557
CCCAATCTCAGGGCTACTCAATATCGTGACTGAACCGCGCCTAGATAAACACGATAAAGCCGCGTTCTATCTGACGGCTAACGAGCAAACTATTGAGGTTGCTTATCTCGATGGCGTGGACGTTCCTTACATCGAAACTCAACAAGGCTTCACTATCGACGGTATTGCTACCAAAGTCCGCATCGATGCGGGTGTTGCACCTACCGATCATCGCTCAATGATTAAGTCTACGGGCAAATAACAATTCTCGCGCCTCGATGGGTCCTCCTGAACCCCACGTTGTCTCCCCACGGGGCAGGGGCGCGGAAAAACACATTTTTTTGGATATCCTAGGAGAGCAGCAGCATGTGTATATATGGTCTTTGTTTTCAGTTACTTAGACCTGATCAACCTGATCTGAGGCCGATCACCTGCTCAAGCTGCACTCCGAGAGATTTTTAGGAGTGGTTTTATGAAATTTTCGAGAGTAAAGCGCTTCATTTTTGAGTTAAGAAAGCGTGGTTTTTCATCTCAAAGAATCGCGGATGAACTCAACTTTGCCGGAGAGCGCCAACCGCGCACAAGGGCGCCTTATGACGCCAAAGTCGTTGAGAATCTGGTGATGGAAATGAATAAGGTTCGTTATGACTAAACAGAAAATTGCTCACCTGGTTGCGACCCTCGATGCGGAAACTGCGGAGCTGGATAAAAAGGTTAACAAGAGCCAGAAGGTACTGAAAGACTATGGCTCTCAAGCCTCCAAAGCCGAGAGTAACAACAAAAACCTATCAACGAGCTTTGCTGATGCTGCGTTTTCGGCTTCGTCTTTGCCTGGTCCTCTTGGCAACATTGGTTCACAAATGGATGGGGTGATCGGTAACGTTAAAGGGTTGGGGTTTGCTTGGACGGCCTTGGGAACGGGGGTTACTGCGGCGATTGGTGCGATGTCTGCGGGCTTGCCTGTTTTGGCAGAAACTGAGCGCCGTCTATTGCAACAAGAGCAATTGATTAAGGCGACCGGATACTCTAGCGGCTACACCGCGCAGCAACTCGATGAAATGGCGCGTTCAGTGGCCATGAGTACTTTAACCAGCACTCAAGAGGCCAGTAAGGCGATCGGCGTAATGCTAACTTTTCGCTCTGTCTCTGAGGACACATTTAAACGAGCGATTTATTTGTCACAAGATATGGCCAGTGTGATGGGAAGTGACATAGTCAGCGCCGCTAAGCAGCTCGGCAAGGCACTGGAAATGCCGTCTACGGGGTTGAGCGCTTTGAGAGAGTCGGGCGTCTCATTCACTAAGTCTCAAATTGAGATGGTGAAATCCATGGAGGAGTCAGGCCGTATTGCAGAGGCTCAATCGTTCATCCTGAGTGAGCTGGATAATCAGATTGGTGGCGCGGCTGGCGCTGAAGCCGGAGGTTTGATCGGGTCTGTTGATACGCTT
>NZ_JAWOVZ010000126.1:0-1427 GCF_033340175.1 Vibrio sp. 1557
AATCACGTCGCCATTGCGCGTGATCTGGATAATGTTGGTGTGACCGCCACTGATCGTGACCGAAACAACATCGTCACCAGAGGTGAGCGTTACGCTGCAATAAATGAATTCTTGCGTATCCATGCGCGCTACAGTTACCCGCTCTTCATCTATCAATTGTTGCGCAGCAGCGACATCCTGCTCATTAATCCGAGCCAACACTTCCAGTTCTGCTGTTGGGTCACCGGCTAATGCACCAACTGAGGCGGCAATTTTGAGGCCTATCTTGCCCGTTCCAGGTACGAAAACACCCATCGAGTTTTTAAAGAGGTTGTCTGAAACACGCACCTCTATCGCATCAATATCGGATGTGCCTAACTCTTTTCTAGCAACTGCTGCCGCGTACGCAGCAGCAATGGGTTCTGTACATCCTAATGCAGGTTTCACAACTTGCTTAATGATTTGGATATATTGTGTCCATTGCTGGTTCATGCTCTGTTCTCCGTATTACTTTTTATGAGCAATCGCTTCGACTTCAATTAACACGCCAAGAGGCAAATCTTTCACTGCGAAGCAACTGCGTGCCGGACAATCTTGTTGGAAAAACTCTGCGTAGACCTTGTTAAACTCGGCAAAGTCATTAATATTCGATAGGTAACACGTTGTTTTTAAAACAGTATCGACACTGCCACCACCAGCCTCTAAAACGTGCTTCAAGTTAGTAAGAGATTGATGACTTTGTGCACTGATGCCGCCTTCAACTACTTTTCCTGTTGCCTTATCAACGGGTAATTGACCAGATGTAAAAATCAAATCGCCATAGCTAGTGCCATGTGAATAAGGTCCGATAGCAGCAGGCGCGTGTTCAGATGAAATCAATTCTTTCATTTTTAAATCCTCACATAAATTTTATTTTTTATTAAGAAGTTTCTAATTTAACTTCCGTATTAGCGTTATTTTTTCAATTAAATATGAATCAAACAACTAGAATAGATCACAAAATTCGTTAAAAAATCCAATTTATTTGAACTTTTTTGCCAAGATCTCAAATTTATCTGAATTTTCCACAAAAAAATTGGTGATATATGTTTTCTCAATTAAATTTGAGAAAAATTCATACTAACAAGAGAAACAATAAAATGAGCGTGACAGCACCTACACAAACCTTACCTATCGGTAAAGAGCCACCGCACGTAAAAGCAGGCATGGCCCTAGACGAGTGGAAAGCCGCGACCAAGTTTGATAGCACAGACTGGGGATGGGTGATCATGAGTATCGGCATGGCAATCGGTGCCGGTATTGTCTTTTTACCAGTAAAAGTAGGCGTATTGGGCCTTTGGGTATTCTTGGCCTCTGCCGTGATCGGCTACCCAGCGATGTACTTGTTCCAACGCCTTTTCATCAACACTCTCTCAAGTTCACCAAAGTGCCAAGATTACGCTGGCGTC
>NZ_JAWOVZ010000127.1:0-1424 GCF_033340175.1 Vibrio sp. 1557
AAGGCGCGTTTCTAGCTGATTGATGGTCGAAATGTTGCTACTCATGACATTTCGGCCTTCTTCGGATGCAGACTCAACACGTTGAACCATTTCCAAAGAGCCTTGAGCGCTTTGCGCTACTTCTTGAACCGAGTGAGACATCTCGGTCATAGCCGTTGCCACGTTGGCGGTCTGCTCACGTTGTGCATTCAGCTTAGATTGCGCTTGAGAAGACGTTCGTTCGTTGGTTGTCGCGGTCGAGGCTAAGTTTTCTGATGCTTCATTTAGCTTCACTAGAATGTCGTGCAAGCTGTCCGCTAACGTGTTGATATGGCCACTAACGCGGCTGAACTCGTTGTTAAAGCGAATATCAATACGTTGCGTCATATCGCCTTTAGTCAGGCTCTCTAGCGCATTGAGAATACGTGTTAATGGCTCACGCACACTTTGCGCGATGTGATAGCCGATAGCCGCCGCAAACAAAACCACAACTACACCAATCACAATCGCTTTCGTCACGCCAGCAGAGTAAATGTCACCGGCATCATCAAGAGATTCGTTTAGTTTGTCTGTTGCTGTCGTTGTGAATTGCTCAAGGATAGCCATCGTAGAATCGACTTTGTTAGCTAAGTTCGCAATGTTGTCGTACAGAGCTGCTCGAGCGTTGAGGTAGTTGTTGTGTTGGTCTAGCACACCGCCACGCATACCTACGTCACGGGTAAATTGTTCTACGGATTCGCCAAAAGCTTTTTCTAACTCAGGAAGCTGAGTGACCAACCCACGGAATGCGTAGTTCAAGTGCGTTACTGCTTTACGGTTTTTCGTTACCGCTTGCGTAACAAACTCAGGATTGGAGCTAGCCAGCGCATCAGAGGTGATCACTTCGGCATCTTTGAGTTTGATGAAGTAGCTTTTCGCCATAACCTTCACTGAAATACTCGATTGGTCTGCAACGTATTCTTTCAGGCCAACAGAAAGTTCAGTGTTGAGTTTTTGAAAGCGGCGCGATGACTTCTGCACTTCTTCTTGTGCTGAAAACATTGCTTCATAGTTGTCCATCGCTTCGAGTGCTTCGGTAAAGTAGCTTTGCTCTAGCGTCTTCAGTTGAGAAAAAGGTTCGGCAAGAGAAGGGTAGATCTGGCTTGCTGATTCGAGCTGCGCCAAAGTGGATTCAAAACGTTGTTGAGATCTCGCAAACTCCTGACGCATTTCTTCCATGCGCTGTTTATTCTCAGTGGTCAGAAAATCTTTAAAAGACTTGTCGGCAGAAAGCAGTTCCACACTGGTTTGGTTAGATAACGATACAAGGGGCAACGATGATTTAGAGACGGTTTCAAATTTACCGTGAATATCGTGCATTCCCCCCATCATAATGGCAATTGTGACAGCAAACAGGATGATGATCAGCGCAAAGCCCGCATACATCCTTTTAATAACTGAACCTC
>NZ_JAWOVZ010000128.1:0-1422 GCF_033340175.1 Vibrio sp. 1557
CCAAACCTTTTGAAGTGGCAAGCCATAACATGCCTCGTTGGAACGCAAATTCGTTAATTTGAGAATCTAATTCTAAGACTTTTACAATCCCTTCCGCGCCAGAACGATACAGTTTGCGGTCATCGGCAAACCAAAGCACACCATCTGGCCCTGTTACCGTTTGTCTAATACGACCAGATAAGGTTTGCGAGTCATAGCTACTAAAGGTAACTCGCTCAAATTTTTTGCTGAACAAAGAGTAATAACGAATGCCTTGGTTGGTCGCTATCCACATTCCGCCCATGTTGTCGCTAAGTAAGGAATAAATTTTAGTGCTATCGAGCTCTAACTCTAAGAAGCTCGCAGGCTCAACTTCAGTAACTTCACCAGTTAAAAACGAGTAGAGATACAAACCGTGCTCAGTACCAACCCAATACTCTTGATTGGTCTCTGAAAACGTCAGTACGTGGGAGCCGCCAATTTTGACGATCTCTTTGTTCGGCTCGTAAATATTGAAGATCAACGCGCCTTTTAAGGTGCCAACCAATATCTCGCGTCTCGTATGCGAGTAGTACACTTTTTCAATGTAGTTTTGACCGGATGAAATCACATGATCAAATTTATTACCTTCAGAGAGATAGACACCAGATGTTGTAGCCAACGCCCATTTGGTTTCGATCAGAATCGCATCATTGATGTACACATAACTATTATTGCTATGTTGATACAGTTGAAGCAGTGAAAATGAATCAAGTTCATTGGTTTTGATGTTGTAGGTATAAAAATGTGCGCCATCACTGACCCAAATATAATCACCTGATGAACCTATTTTTCTAATTTGCGACCCGGGGTTAAGGCTAAAGACCAACTGCCTTTCTTTGTTTGGGTAGGTCTGATAAACCTCATTTTCGACAAAGGTCCAGAATGACCCTTGATGATACGCAAGCTGCTTTGCGGTCGTTTGCAAAAAACTGCCTGATTTTGGCAGAACATTCTGGCCGTCATAAAAAAGAACGCGGCCATGTACGTCATGAATCCATAGCCCACCTTGCTCGCCCAAGAACAATTTTTTCGCAGCAATAAAAGTGCCCTTAACCTGAGTAGGCAAAGGATAAAAGATGGCATTTGCGTTATTCAGCGCAAATGCTTGAGATGATATGAAGAGTCCCCAGAAAATCAGGACAAGTTGGCGAAGCAAGACGAAAACCTTATATATCAATTTATATCAACTCAACTCCCTATAGGCCTTCCGTAGCTCTTGTGAGTAGGGTTATTTTGAGCCGCTAATTATTGATAATGATATCTCAATTCCTTTTATAGAAAAGGTTCGTCTTGCCAAAGGTTGTAATTCTTACTGCTAGATCACGTAAAAGAGACATTTCATCCGCAAAACTACAACTAATTACTCTTATTTAGCCAAACATTGCTCAAAGCTGTCAGCCA
>NZ_JAWOVZ010000129.1:0-1420 GCF_033340175.1 Vibrio sp. 1557
CTTGAGACATAAAGAACACAGACTTCACGTTGATGTTCATTACGTCATCCCAATCTTGCTCAGAAAACTCGATGGCGTCGTTACGACGAATGATGCCCGCGTTGTTCACTAGGATATCAATGCGACCAAGTTCGGTTACTGCGCGGTCAACGATAGTTGGGATGTCGTCTAGTTTCATTAAGTTAGCGCGGATATCGACGAACTTACGGCCTTCAGCCTCTACTTTCTCAATCGTTTCTGTTGGTTCGCTGATATTTACGCCAACAATGTCACAGCCCGCTTTTGCTAGACCAAGCGCCATACCTTGACCAAGACCAGTGTCACAACCAGTAACAATGGCCACTTTTCCCTCAAGGTTAAATGAATCAAGAATCATGTCGTTTTCCTCAATAGTAGGTAATGTCGTGATTTGGCGTCTTGGCCATGTCACTTTGTATGCATTCATCCTGACCCAAAAAGAAACTGTTTGCAATTTTTTTTGAAAAGGCGTTTTAAAAATATTGATTGCGATCTTGTTTTTCTGGATTCTTTAATTGCGCGGTTTCAAATTTTTGAAAAGGCATTTTAAAAATACTGGTTCTTAAATTTTTCAGCGATATAATGCAGAAAACTAAGAATGAAAGGGGCAACAATGGAAAAGTCGACTCAGCCTGAAGCGGTTTCGTCAGTACTTAAGGTTTTTCATATTCTTCAAGCACTTGGTGAACAGAAAGCCATCGGCGTTTCAGAGCTTTCACAACGTCTAATGATGTCGAAAGCGACTACTTACCGTTTTCTGCAAACCATGAAATCGCTCGGTTACGTGTCTCAAGAAGGCGAAGCGGATAAGTACTCTCTAACACTTAAGCTGTTCGAGTTGGGCGCAAAATCGCTTGAGTACGTCGATCTGATCGAACTGGCCGACAAAGAAATGCGCCACATTTCAGAACAAACCAACGAAGCCTTGCACCTTGGTGCGCTGGATGAAAATGCCATCATTTACATCCACAAAATCGACTCTGGCTACAACCTACGCATGCAATCGCGCATCGGTCGTCGCAATCCGCTCTACAGTACGGCGATTGGTAAAGTGCTACTTTCTGAGCGCGATGAAAGCTTCGTTCGTGACGTATTGAGCGATGTCGAGTTCATTAAGCACACAGAAAAAACATTGGAAAACACCGATCAAGTGCTAGAAGAATTGGCGAAAGTACGCGATTTCCACTATGCAGAAGATAACGAAGAGCAAGAACCAGGTCTTCGTTGTATCGCTGCGCCGATTTATGACCGCTTTGGTCAAATCATTGCTGGCTTGTCTATCTCATTCCCAACCATCCGTTTCGATGAAGAGAGAATGGAATATTACGTCGGCTTACTGCATCAAGCAGGTAAAAACATTTCTGAGCAATTGGGTTACCACGATTACCCGGCATAATCAGAA
>NZ_JAWOVZ010000130.1:0-1412 GCF_033340175.1 Vibrio sp. 1557
GTGGTTTATCAATTATAAATATTGATTGTTTAAATGTTTTGGATTATTCCCGTAGAGTTTTTATAAAAACTATCTCTAATTAAAGCGTGAAACTTGTCGTAATTCATTACTTGGTTTTTAGGTTATTGAGTTGAATGGTTTTTTTATCACTACAATAGATGTTGTTTAAGATATGAATGTCTCGATAACTATTCCTTCAAGCTTAAAAAGTACAGAGCGTTTTAATGAAGTCCGAAGTGAGTGGTTTGTATTGGAGTTTAAGGATGAAGTTTAAAATCGGTTTAATATCCGCAGCTATTTTGTTATCCGGGTGCGCGACTCAAAAAATGGCTTTCCCGACACAAAACAAATTAACCATTACAGGCAATACGTTGGTGTACGACGGCATGATTACCGGGGATGCCGTGCTCGAAGCCATAAGAATGGTGAATGATAGTGACCAGAAAGTGACAACATTACGCATTACCAGTAGTGGTGGTGATATTGGCGTCGGGATCGAGTTTGGTCACTTCATAAAAAACAACGATATGGATGTGATCGTCAGCCAGTTGTGTTTTTCTGCTTGCGCGAATTACATATTGCCTGCGGCGAAAAGTGTGGTGATTGGAAAAGATGCGCTTATTGGGTGGCATGGTGGCGCGAATCAGAGTGACGAGATGTGGGATCAATCGGTTCCTTCGCAATACGAAAAGCAGTTTTATCGCTATCTTACTCGTTTACGAATTAAAGAAGCGGAGTTCTACAACAAAGTAGGAGTGGATCCAAATATTACCGTTTATGGGCATACGAGAACGAATACATGCCAACGTTCGACGCTCGCGAATGGTTGGTATTACACTGAATCTGATATGCGGCACATGGGAATTAAGAACCTGACTGTGCAAGGTGAATTACTGGACACTTTGAACTACAACAACAGCGAGATTAATTCTTGTTTGATGCCGCAAATATTTAATTAATTATCACCGCCACAAAAATCGCTCGAGTGAAAAAGAATACGCCTCGCTTAAATTTCGAGGCGTTTTTGTTTCAATTTGAATCAACTGTAAGCCCGTGCAACGCGACCTTCGCAATTCAAGGTGTATTGTTTGGCGTAAGCTGGGATGAAAACAGATTGGCCTTTATCTACTACACACGTTTCACCATTTGCGTGTGTAATCACGAGCGGGGAATCTAGCGGCAACAGGATTTCTGCGGTTCTTACATCAAGTGTTCGTTGGTTGGCTTGTTTTACAATCGCGAATTTGAAATCGTCGACGGGAATTGGGTATTCCAACATGTCGTTGTTTTCGATTGGTGCAAGCAGTAGGGTATCGAATGGTTTTTCTTCGAAGCGTGTGCATGCAACGAGTTCTTTTACGTCCATATACTTCGGTGTTAAACCTGCGCGTAGCACATTGTCTGAGTTCGCC
>NZ_JAWOVZ010000131.1:0-1410 GCF_033340175.1 Vibrio sp. 1557
GGCACCCACTGCGAGGAAGCCAGCAGCCTGGCCGAGCACAAGCTTCAGGACGTGCGCGAAAAAATGACCGACCTGGCGCGCATGGAAACCGTGCTATCCGAACTTGTGTTCGCCTGCCATGCGCGGCAAGGGAACGTTTCTTGCCCGCTGATTGCTTCGCTGCAAGGGGAGAAAGAGCCGCGTGGTGCCGACGCGGTGTAGCCGAGGGTAGTTACGCCTTAGCGTGCTTTATTTTCCGTTTTCTGAGACGACCCCTTCATGCCGCCTGTTTTTCCTGCTCATTGGCACGTTTCGCAACCTGTTCTCATTGCGGACACCTTTTCCAGCCTCGTTTGGAAAGTTTCATTGCCAGACGGGACTCCTGCAATCGTCAAGGGATTGAAACCTATAGAAGACATTGCTGATGAACTGCGCGGGGCCGACTATCTGGTATGGCGCAATGGGAGGGGAGCAGTCCGGTTGCTCGGTCGTGAGAACAATCTGATGTTGCTCGAATATGCCGGGGAGCGAATGCTCTCTCACATCGTTGCCGAGCACGGCGACTACCAGGCGACCGAAATTGCAGCGGAACTAATGGCGAAGCTGTATGCCGCATCTGAGGAACCCCTGCCTTCTGCCCTTCTCCCGATCCGGGATCGCTTTGCAGCTTTGTTTCAGCGGGCGCGCGATGATCAAAACGCAGGTTGTCAAACTGACTACGTCCACGCGGCGATTATAGCCGATCAAATGATGAGCAATGCCTCGGAACTGCGTGGGCTACATGGCGATCTGCATCATGAAAACATCATGTTCTCCAGTCGCGGCTGGCTGGTGATAGATCCCGTCGGTCTGGTCGGTGAAGTGGGCTTTGGCGCCGCCAATATGTTCTACGATCCGGCTGACAGAGACGACCTTTGTCTCGATCCTAGACGCATTGCACAGATGGCGGACGCATTCTCTCGTGCGCTGGACGTCGATCCGCGTCGCCTGCTCGACCAGGCGTACGCTTATGGGTGCCTTTCCGCAGCTTGGAACGCGGATGGAGAAGAGGAGCAACGCGATCTAGCTATCGCGGCCGCGATCAAGCAGGTGCGACAGACGTCATACTAGATATCAAGCGACTTCTCCTATCCCCTGGGAACACATCAATCTCACCGGAGAATATCGCTGGCCAAAGCCTTAGCGTAGGATTCCGCCCCTTCCCGCAAACGACCCCTGGAAGCCCCGTAGCGACGCGGAGAGGGGCGAGACAAGCCAAGGGCGCAGGCTCGATGCGCAGCACGACATAGCCGGTTCTCGCAAGGACGAGAATTTCCCTGCGGTGCCCCTCAAGTGTCAATGAAACGCACAAATGCCAGGCATGGCCTGGCATTCAGTGTTGTTTTCCAAGGGTTTCCCTCCCCTTCGCCACACCCGGAAGCTACTTCTTTG
>NZ_JAWOVZ010000132.1:0-1410 GCF_033340175.1 Vibrio sp. 1557
ACCCACAGGTACAGTCGACTTAATCACCATAACCGCGTCTGGATTAATTGCCATCACATCTTTAATCACTGCTTCAACTGAAGAAGTATTAAAGTAGTTCGTTTGAGGGTCATAATCCGTTGGTGTGGCAATAACAACAAACTCTGCGCCTTTGTAAGCCAGCTTTTTATCTAGCGTCGCGACAAAGTTGAGCTCTTTGTTTGCAAGAAAATATTCGATTTCCGCATCAACAATTGGAGATTTATTGTCATTCAACAAGTCCACTTTTTCTTGGATGATATCAACCGCCACAACCTCATGGTTTTGTGACAATAACATGGCATTGGACAAACCGACGTAGCCCGTGCCTGCTACAGCAATTTTCATTTTTATTTCCTATTATTTAACTGACGCTAGCATATCAAAACACCGACACTCTCGGTAGAGTACAGTGATTAACTAAAAGCCTAACTAGCAACACAACTTAATTCAATTGAGTACCCAAGTAACGCAAATAAGCGTTGCGGATTCGCTGTCTGTTCTGCTCAAAGTACTCTTGGCCATAACGGCCTCGGTTAAAGTAGCGGCGAAGCATACTATTATCCATCACGAGTTCATCACCCTGACCTGCTGCCAAATAGTTTGTATCGTTGCCAACTCGTGTCGTAACGTTGAAATCATAAGCCTCGTTACCACGAACTTGTATCACTCCCGGCGACATATCACGCCATGGCGTTAATGGCAGCTTTACTGACACAGTGACAAACTGCTCTTCGCCTGTATCGTTAAACTTTGTCACCTGATAACTTGCCGATACTTCTATGTCTTCAAACCAATGTGATGTCGTGAATTTTGCGCCGACATCCCCCTTCCAAAACTCTCCAGCAGTTGCATTAAACTGCCAATCCCACTCCGGCATAGAGAATGTATAACGAGTTAAAAAGGTTTGGCGGTCTGGGTTCGCATAACCATTTTTGTCTTTTTCGTCTTGATGTTGGAAGTAGCTCATCTCTAGTCCCAACTCATGGTTGCCCGATTGAGAGAACCAAGCTGATTCACTGCGCACACCGATATAGTCCGATTTAACCAAGCCTAGAGATACCTGGTTGGCTATATCGACATATGGTAAACGGAAGAACTGATGCACCATTGCACGATCAATCTCGTTCTCGTACGCGCTGTCTTCGAAATACCCACCTTCTTCAAAATCGTCACTTTCTGCTAAAGGTAAAATATGACGAACATCAATTGCCGCGCCAGACCATAGGTAGGTGTATAAGTTGCTGGACATGGCAAAAGAGTAATCATACACACCGTACTCGGTTGCAAAACCATGCCTTACCATAGGAGAAAGCACGATCTGCGAATCTAAAGTACCTGAATTAACTCGCTCCGTTTTCCAATCAACCATGTCTAATCTTTCAGGCAAAT
>NZ_JAWOVZ010000133.1:0-1404 GCF_033340175.1 Vibrio sp. 1557
TAGCTGCTTATCAAAAAGTGAAACGATAAATGAATTCAGCTAGGTACTCTGCATTGTGTCCATTGCAATAGATACGCAACGAGGCGGTATATTAGCAGAAAAAGTGTGATCTTCATCATTGTTGGTGTTTCATAAATGAGAATGAGTGAGTTCGTCAGTTCAGTGCTCATGTAATTCGAGAATAAAAAACGGCGCTTTAAGCGCCGTTTTTAAAGGGATGAAGCGGTGTTAAGAAGCTTGTTGATTGTCTAGTTCTTCACCAAGAAAACCGCCAGTTTGGTGTGCCCAAAGCTGTGCGTAGATGCCGTTATGAGCGATCAGCTCTTGGTGCGTACCTTGTTCTACGACGTTACCTTTGTCGAGAACGATTAAGCGATCCATCTGGGCGATGGTCGACAATCGGTGTGCTATTGCAATCACGGTTTTGCCTTGCATGAGCTCGTTCAAGCTTT
This sequence comes from Vibrio sp. 1557, assembly GCF_033340175.1. NCBI lineage: Bacteria > Pseudomonadati > Pseudomonadota > Gammaproteobacteria > Vibrionales > Vibrionaceae > Vibrio > Vibrio sp. 1557. Next base: position 453 of record NZ_JAWOVZ010000133.1, read on the forward strand.
CTTGGATAGCCGCTTCGACTTCTGAGTCCAGAGCTGAAGTCGCTTCATCCAGTACCAACAGCGGCGCGTCTTTCAATAACACACGAGAAATAGCGATACGCTGACGCTGACCACCAGACAACTTCACGCCTCGTTCGCCAACTTGCGCATCGTAGCCGACATTGCCAAATGGGTCTGTCAGTGTTTCGATGAACTCGTGAGCGTGCGCTTGTTTCGTCGCTTTAAGCAGTTCCTCTTCTGAGGCGGTTGGGTTGCCGTACAAGATGTTATCTCTTATTGAACGGTGCAAAAGAGACGTATCCTGTGTCACCATACCAATTTTCGAGCGCAACGAATCTTGCGTGACGTCAGCAATGTTTTGACCGTCAATCTTAATGCTGCCTTCTTCCACATCATGGAAGCGTAACAGCAAGTTCACCAACGTGGATTTGCCTGCGCCAGAGCGCCCAACCAAGCCGACTTTTTCGCCAGGTTTGATGTCGAGATTCAGATGGTTGATGACGCCTTTGTTTTCACCGTAATGAAAGCTGACGTTATCGAACTGGATGCCACCTTGAGATACGACCAAGTCTTTCGCATTCGGTTTGTCTTGGATATCGATAGGTTTGGACAGTGTTTTCATGCCATCCACGACAGTACCCATGTTTTCAAACAGGGCTCCTACTTCCCACATGATCCACATCGACATGCCGTTAACGCGCAGCGCTAGGCTGACCGCAATAGCAATGGCACCGACGCTAATCGCGCTGTCCAACCACAGATAAATCGACAAAGCCGCGACGGAAAACACCAAGATGTAGTTGGAGATTTCAACCGCCACGTCAAAGCCCGTAACCAAGCGCATTTGACGATAAACCGTGTTGAGAAATCCTTTCATGCCTTGTTCGGCATATTGGGTTTCTCGTTGGCTATGTGAAAACAGCTTCACGGTTTGGATGTTGGTGTAGCTGTC
>NZ_JAWOVZ010000134.1:0-1404 GCF_033340175.1 Vibrio sp. 1557
CGTACCAAAGGGTACGAAAAGTTTTGCGATTACCGCGTACGATCCTGATGCACCAACGGGCAGTGGTTTTTGGCATTGGATAGCGTTTGATATTCCAGCCTCAGTTAACGAATTGCCTCGTGGCGTTGATATCAGCAAGCTCGGCGGTAAGGAGTCTCGTATCGATTACGGTATTACTGGTTTTGGCGGCGCATGTCCTCCAGAAAAAGATGGTATGCACCGCTACCAGTTTACCGTTTGGGCGCTGCCGAGTGATAAGTTGAACTTGGATGAGAACACGCCAGCGGCGGTTGTGGGATTCACGTTGAATAGTGTCGCATTGGACAAAGCGAAGTTAACCGCCACTTACACACGATAATTGAATAAGAAAGGGGAGAAGATGAGCCACCAATATCAAGTCACGTTATTTCGTGCGGAGCAGCAGCAAAAGCTGCGTAACGTTCGGATTCATTCCCCGAGTATTATCCAGATCATTAAAGGGAGTAAGCGTCTGTTTTGGAAAGACGAAGCGTTCGATATTCTTCATCCTAATATCATGCTTTGTGAAGCAAACGCTTCGCTGAATTTTGAAAACCTTCCTCAGCAAGGGCGTTTTCTCTCTCGAATGTTCAGCTTTCACTGTGTGCCGAGTGATGACATGCTGGAGCTGAGTATGAGCAATGCGCTTGGCGAAAATGTACCCGCGGTGGAGACAGATAAAGCGTTGCAAGCAACGCTGAATGCGCTGTTTTCTTTTGAGCAAGAAAGCTTGAGTGAAGCGACGCAACGTTATTGGGTGTTGGGGTTGTATCAGCAGTTAGCGGAAAGGGGATTGTTGCATCGACTTTTTACCAGCTCGAATACCTCATTTAGCGAAAAACTCAGTCGCTATTTGTCACGCTCTCCGGGCGATGATCATCCTTTGGAACGGGTGGCTGAGCGTTTTGCTATGAGCCGAGCAACATTGATACGCAAACGCAAGCAAGAGTGTACTCAGTATCGCGAAGTGCTGGCAGAAGTGCGCTTAAATCACGCACTCTACCTGATGCAAAATGGTTCATACAACGTTGCGTTGCTCGCGCAGTTGTGTGGTTATCAATCGGAAGGGCGTTTTAGCCAACGCTTTAAAGGCAAGTTTGGTTTAACGCCCAGCGAGTACATCAAAACCGTTGCCAGTTAGTACCTAACACTGCTATTTGGCTCGGTCTCAATGTTTCTCATTTTAGCTTTGGTATTTGGTTTTCATCCGCAGTGCGACGTTAACCAAAGCAATCAGAACCGGAACCTCGATCAACGGGCCAATTACGCCGGCGAATGCTTGATCGGAATTCAGACCAAATACAGCAAATGAAACCGCAATCGCCGACACCTAGTTGTTTCCCGTTGCCGTAGATCCGATGGAGGCACTCTCATCGTAAGAGAGGA
>NZ_JAWOVZ010000135.1:0-1402 GCF_033340175.1 Vibrio sp. 1557
GTGCTCAGCTTTCCTTTCCAGCTACGCTTTTTGCTGGCTCGCCATCCCCAGCTGATGGGCCAGGTCTTGAGTATCGTCTATCGTACACTCTCAACTCATCTGATCAAAAAAGCCGGTTACACCAAAGCCTCTGCACAAACTGGCTCAGTGACTCTTATCCAACGCTTTGGCTCCGCGCTAAATCTCAATGTCCACTACCACATGCTGTTTCTCGATGGTGTCTATGCCGAAGATGACTATGGCAAGCAACGCTTCCATCGTGTCAAGGCACCCACTTACGATGAGCTGAATACGCTCGCTCACACCCTCAGCCATCGCATCGCTCGCTGCATGGAAAAGCGTGGGATTTTGGAGCGTGATGCCGAGAATACGTGGTTGACACTGGAAGAGGGCGAAGACGATACGCTGACTCAATTACATGGTGCTTCGGTTACGTATCGCATTGCCGTCGGCCCCCAGCAAGGGCGCAAAGTCTTCACCCTGCAAACCTTGCCAGGGCGTGAGGATAAAGCCGACTCAAGCAGTCGAGTAGCCAACCATGCTGGTTTCTCGCTACACGCCGGTGTGATGGCCGAAGCGCATCAGCGGGATAAGCTTGAGCGCTTGTGTCGCTACATTAGTCGGCCAGCGGTTTCAGAAAAACGTCTGGCATTAACCGCCAATGGGCAGGTGCGTTACGAGCTCAAAACTCCGTACCGCAATGGCACCACCCATGTGATCTTCGAGCCGCTGGACTTCATCGCCAAACTCGCTGCGTTGGTACCTAAGCCGCGAGTCAACCTCACACGCTTCCACGGCGTCTTTGCACCGAACAGCAAACACCGAGTTCAAGTAACACCCGCCAAGCGGGGCAAGAAGCCCGACAAATCGGAAGGTCTCGATACTAACTGGCGTGACAAGAGTCCTGCAGAGCGCCACCGCGCCATGACCTGGATGCAACGCCTCAAGCGAGTCTTCAATATTGATATTGAAGTCTGCGAACACTGCGGCGGTCACGTCAAAGTGATTGCCAGCATCGAAGATCCGAAGGTCATTGAGCAGATTCTCAAGCATCTGAAACAGAAAACAGCCAAGGCGAATGCCGCCAAGCAGCGTGAGCTGCCACCAGAACGAGCGCCGCCACTGACTCCCAGCCTGTTCGATCCATCACAGAGTCGTCTCTTTGACTGACGACCCCAAATCCAACACTGCTCAACACTGCCAACTTTTAAACGGGGCGGTGGGGCAGTTTGTATCTCTCGAGCTATCAGGCTAGAGATTTTACCGCCAAATCGAACCTTATTAGAGCGGTTTAGGCTGGACCGGCAGTTAAAATTGGGGCTTGAGCGGTAAACGAGTGAGGGAATTTCAGGTAAGATACTTCGGATGAGGAGCAAAAAGGTGGTTTATACTTCCTATACCC
>NZ_JAWOVZ010000136.1:0-1395 GCF_033340175.1 Vibrio sp. 1557
ATCGGCGCATACGGGGTTGAACTAAAAGATCTTTGTAGCTACGTCGATATATTGGGTTTGGCGACTTTAAACACGAGGCGGATGAGTGCGGAAGACTGCGAATTTGGGTACCGAGATTCAGTTTTCAAACATGATCTATATGAAAAATGCTTTGTCACAGCCATTGGCTTGAAGCTGCCGAAGCGATGGACGCCGAAGAATCAATATGGGCCGTTACAAAACATCCCTGAAAACGAATTAAGTCCAAATGCAATATTTGAACGTGTGTGCCAAGTTCGTATGGAGAAACTGCCAGACCCAGCTAAAGTCGGTAACGCAGGGAGTTTCTTTAAAAACCCTGTGATCAGCCAAGATCATTATGATCAACTCATTCGAAAGCATAGCGACATGGTGGCTTACCCTGCAAACGAGGGAATGAAAGTGGCAGCCGGTTGGCTGATTGACCAGTGTGGTTTGAAAGGTATTTCAGTCAACGGTGCTCAGGTGAACCCTTTACAAGCGTTGGTATTAACAAATGTCGACAACTGCAGTGCTGATGACGTGGTTGCACTTGCTTCTCTGGTGAAAAAGGCGGTGTGGGATAAGTACCAAATTGAACTCGAACACGAAGTGCGCTTTATGAATCGTCAAGGTGAAACTAATCTCGCTAAGATTGAGGCGGCTCAATGAGAAAAGAACACTCAGTGAAGCTACATATCCTTAAAACACTTAGCGATGGCGGTTTTCATTCAGGTGAAATGCTTGGACAACAACTGGGCATTTCTAGAGCGGCAATTGCAAAGCACATTAAAGGGTTGAATGATTGGGGAGTGGATATTTATCGTATCCAAGGACGAGGCTATCAACTGGCTCATCCTCTTCAACTATTCGATGAAACTCGTCTGAAAAATGCCATTAGCACTCCGGTAGAACTGATTTCCGTGATCGATTCAACGAATCAATATTTGTTAGAGAAAGTCAGTGAATCCGATAAAGGGCGAGTTTGTATCGCTGAATATCAGGCGCAGGGGCGCGGTCGTCGCGGACGTCAATGGATATCGCCATTTGGCACCAATCTGTATTTGTCTATGTACTGGCGTTTGGATGCGGGCATGGCGGCAGCGATGGGATTGAGTTTGGTTGTCGGTATTGCCGCTGTTGAAGCCATAGAAAGTATGGGTATTCAAGGTGTGAAATTGAAGTGGCCCAACGATATTTATTATCAAGACAAAAAGCTCGCCGGTATTTTGGTTGAGATGTCTGGTCAAGCAGGAGGCGCAGCTCACTTAGTGATTGGAATGGGATTAAATATTGGCATGCCTGATGTGCAGCCCGGTATTGATCAACCTTGGACAACACTCAACCAAATTTCCAATGAAGTGAGTATCGATAGAACTCAATTGGCGATACGTCTTA
>NZ_JAWOVZ010000137.1:0-1393 GCF_033340175.1 Vibrio sp. 1557
GACAAACAACTTGTTTTCGCTGTGTGCGCCATCCATCAAATCTAGGTTGTTATGGCGACCACCGATTTCCGTCATCGCGCCTAGTACGTTTGCCATCGTATCATCGATGGCGTTTAGGCTAGCGTCCACTTCGGCTTGAAAATTCGGACTCGGCTTCTCAAATTCTGCAATCAAAGCATCAATTTGGTTAAGAACGTTCTTGCCGCCACCAATATCTAGGATCTCTTGTGCGGTCATGTTCGAATCCATGGTCACGCCTTTCGCCACCGTCACCACACGAACATCGCTGTTGCCTTCGACCACATAAGCGCCACTTGATTTATTGAGAGCCGCGGTATCGGTTTTTGTGCCCGAAAACAGAAAGTGGCCTTCTTCATCTTGCGCATTGAAAGACGATTCGATGGAGTCACGGTAGCTTTTCAGTTCGGTGATCATGCCGCTACGGTCTTGATCCGTTAACGAACCGTTCGCGCCCCAAAGAACAATGTCACGCATGCTTTTCAAACTTTCGCTCACTGAGTCTAGGTGTGTCTCTTGGCTTGAAAGCGTTGTTTTCAGGTTTGCGATGTTGCTTTGGTATTGAGCAATCGCGCTGTTTTCGCGTTCCAAGTTAAGCAGCTTGATAGACGCCATTGGATCATCAGACAGCTTAGTCAGTCGCTCACGTGTCGACATTTGTTGAAGTACTTTCCCAAGGCCTGCGCTGTTGCTCTGCAGGCTTTGCAGCATCATTTGGCTGAATTGGTTATCACTGATTCGCATCTGGGTTTCCTCTAGAATAACTGCAATACAGAGTCGAACAGCTGGTTCGCCGTACTGATCACTTTCATGTTGGCATTGTGCGCGTTAGCAAACGTCATCAAGTTCGCGGCTTCTTCATCGCTGTTCACTGCACTTACGTTGTCGCGAGCGGTATGCGCTTGCTTGCTCATTGCCAGTTTTGCTTGGTAATCCGCATCTGCCTGACGCGCTTTGATCGCCGTTTGGCCAACCATTGAGGTAAAGGCATCGTTCAAGCTCACTGAGCCGTAGCCCGTTACCGCAACCGGTTTGTTACTCAAATCAATCAAAGATTTAAGAACATTCGCGTTACCCGGCGTACCATCGCTTGAAAACGCCAATTCTTCCGCGCTCAAATCTGTGATGGTTAAACTTGCCGCTGGGTTATCAGGGTCGTAGTTAAACAGTGGTTTGCCAGCATTGCCTTTCAAGTCTTTACCTGTAGCAAGTACCGCGTTGTACTCATCTGCCAGAGCTTTTGCCATGTCATCAAGCGCCACTTGGTTTGGCTTTAGAACGTCGGTTTGGTAATCGTTGATGGCACCCAACTTACCCCCGACCGAATCGCCAATAGCGAAGCTTTGATTAGCAAAATTCACGTGCAGATCCGCAA
>NZ_JAWOVZ010000138.1:0-1392 GCF_033340175.1 Vibrio sp. 1557
TAAAAGGGGCAAAATAGAAAATCGGAGTAAAAAGTCGCATCACAATGAGGCTTTTTACTTTTTCTTCTGAGCTTTCTTCGCCATACTTAACGTTCTATTGCACCATTATTGTGCATTGCACAATCTCAACGCAAACAAGGACGTAATGTGGATACCAGTCTCCCTAGTGCCATACTCAACAACATGGTCACAGCAACGCTGATTCTTGATGATGGATTGGCCATCCGCTATGCCAATCCAGCCGCTGAGTTGTTGTTTTCGCAAAGCGCTAAGCGCATTGTCGAACAATCGCTTTCTCAACTGATTCAGCATGCATCGTTGGACTTGGCCTTACTGACTCAGCCATTGCAAAGTGGCCAAAGCATTACCGACAGTGACGTGACGTTTGTCGTCGATGGTCGTCCGCTAATGCTGGAAGTCACAGTAAGTCCAATCACTTGGCAACGACAGCTCATGCTATTGGTTGAAATGCGCAAAATAGATCAACAACGACGCCTCACTCAAGAGCTCAACCAACACGCACAGCAACAAGCCGCCAAACTGCTCGTGCGCGGTTTAGCTCATGAGATCAAAAATCCACTTGGCGGATTACGCGGTGCGGCGCAGCTGCTGGAAAAAATGTTGCCCGATCCATCGTTAACCGAATACACCCACATCATTATCGAACAAGCAGATCGATTAAGAGCGTTAGTCGACCGCCTACTTGGCCCACAGAAACCGGGCAAAAAGACACAAGAAAATCTGCACCAAATTCTGGAGAAAGTACGCCAATTGGTCGAGTTAGAATCTCAAAACTCGATCATCATCGAACGCGACTACGACCCGAGCTTGCCTGAGATTTTGATGGATGCAGATCAAATAGAACAAGCGATGCTGAACATCGTCAGCAACGCGGCACAAATTCTTGCTCATCAAGAGCACGGCAACATCACCATTCGCACCAGAACGGTGCATCAAGCCAACATTCATGGCAAACGCTGCAAATTAGCGGCGCGCGTCGAGATCACCGATAACGGGCCGGGCATTCCACCAGAATTACAGGACACCTTGTTTTATCCCATGGTCAGCGGGCGAGAAGGCGGCACCGGACTCGGGTTGTCCATCTCACAAAATTTGATCGACCAGCACAACGGAAAAATCGACGTTGAAAGCTGGCCTGGCCACACCACTTTTACAATTTATTTGCCGATTTGACCTCACGAATGGATTTCGTTGAGCGCCAATTTACGGTTTTTGCTGCAAGGATTAGTACATGAGTAAAGGATATGTTTGGGTCGTCGATGACGACAGTTCAATTCGCTGGGTGATGGAAAAAACCCTCTCTTCAGCCAACATAAAGTGCGAAACCTACGCTGACGGGGAAAGCGTTTTGATGGCGCTTGAGCGCGAAGT
>NZ_JAWOVZ010000139.1:0-1373 GCF_033340175.1 Vibrio sp. 1557
CAGGGATGGAACGCGATGTTAATCCTGCGCGACGGCAATGAGCCCCTCGGTTGGTTTGCGCAGGATAAACAGGGATGGCACGCGATGGTAACCCTGCGCGACGGCAATGAGCGCTTCGGTTGGTTTGCGCTCGATAACTTCATTCATCGCAAGCCGATAACGGCGTATCAAAAACAGATGTTGGACTCGTTTGGTTCTCTTTTCTCGCAAATTTATATCCGTAAGCGCCAAGAGCAAAATGTGCGCATGTTGCACTCAAGCATGGTTGAGCTATCACGCTGTACAACCGTTAGTGATGTGTGTAAATCGGCAGTAACTTTCGCGATTAAAAACCTCGGTATTGATCGTATGGCGGTATTTTTGACCGATGAAAACTGCTCATACATGCAGGGCACTTGGGGCACGGACATTCAAGGGAATGTCGTCGATGAGTCCTATTTCTTTGGTGAGACGCAAAACTTTTCTCTGATCAATTTAGCTCGCGCCGTACCGAGTGAAGTCGCATTCGAAGAATCCGTTCCCATTTACCACGACTGTAATATTGTCGGTTTTGGTTGGGCGGCAATGACGGTTCTCACCTCAAACAGCAGTGGCCCCATCGCTTTTATTGCCGTCGATAACTTGCTCACTCGTGCGCCGTTAACCTCTCAACTGCGCGAAGTGATTCGTATGTTCTCTTCCAGTTTGGCCGAGGTGCTGCAACGCACTCAAGCTCAAGAGGCGATTCGAGAGTTAAATGAAAACCTTGAGTTAGAAGTGCAGAATCGAACCAAAGAGCTAGAAGAGGCGAATCGCCAGCTCGAAGTGCTATCTAAGCTCGATCCACTTACGCGCCTTGGCAATCGCCGTATGCTGGAACATGTGATGCAAAAATACTGCGCATTGGATTGCGAAGAGGCGATGTCATTCGGTCTGATTCTGATTGATATTGACCATTTTGGTTTGTTTAACAATCACTATGGTCATCTTGAAGGTGACATTGCACTGATGCGCATTGGGAACATTCTTGAACACCATACCAAAGATGAAGACGAGGTCTTTTGTCGTATTGGGGGGGAAGAGTTTGTGTTATTGATGATCGGCTCGAACCAAGAAGAGGTTCGGTTGAGAGCGGAATGCATTCGTCAATGCATTGAAGATGAAGGCATCAAGCATCAACATAACCCTGAAGGTGAATTGCTGACGGTTTCGGTGGGGTCCTCCTGCTACAACCCCAAAGGCAAAGACTTCAATTTCGACCACTTGTATCAGTTGTCCGACAAGGCGCTCTATCAGGCGAAAAGCAGTGGGAGAAATTGCGTGAAGCGATATGAGTTAAAAGACCCTCAAAAAGATCAAATTGTAGCGTGAGTCTGTTTTTACGTACTTCCTGA
>NZ_JAWOVZ010000140.1:0-1359 GCF_033340175.1 Vibrio sp. 1557
AGGCTTGAGCCAATGAAGCCATGATAGTTGTGGCGATCGAAGGTAGACTGAATGTTTTCTACCAAGTCTTCCAATTTGGCTCGTTTAAGATGCAGTGCCACAGAGGTTTTAAGACGGTCGGCATTGATGGGTTTTTCTAAGAAGTCTTCAGCGCCTTTTTGTATCAAGTTTACAGCTAAGTCGACGCTGCCGTGTGCGGTGGCGATGATGACCGAAGTGGGAATATCATTTTGATTGATCCAATCCAACACGTCTTCCCCCGACATGTCTGGAAGTTTTAAATCCAAAATGATCAGTTGAGGCTTGCTGCGTTCAATGAATTGAATGGCTTCACGACCTGTCTCGACATGGAAAATGTCGTAAGGCTCATCTTTCACATATTGCTTATAAAGTATGGCTAATGAGGTAGAGTCTTCTACCAGTAACACCCTTGGTCTCATAGTCCTATCCCAACTTAATCTGATTCATTGTTATGATTCTGCCAGCTCACTTGGAGATTGATGAGAAAGAAAAAATAGATAAGCATCCTCAAGTCGCTAGAAGATTCTCAATTTGAGAAAAGTTATAGTTAAGTATTAGCACAGGGCAGGGATATTGCGAAAATTCTTTACTTTTTAATTGATTAAGCGCGGTATGAATTTGAAAAGCTGAAGACCAAATCGCACTTTGATAAGTGCGATGGCTCATATGGTGTTGCGGGATTTCTTCTTGTTACTCAAAGCCTTGAGCCTTGCGCAGGTTGAGCGCTTCAAACGAACGTTCAGCCAGTAAAGGCAATGCGGCACACAGCTCCAATGCTTGTTGGGTTTTACCTTCGACACAATGCTTCTCGATGCTTCTGGCTTGACGAGATAATGGGCGATTGCCTAATGCCAGTGCAGAACTGCCGAGTGTATGGACTTCAAACTCGAGTTTTTCTAGGTCATGCTCACTCAACGCCCGCTCAATTTTTTGCATCCGTTCGCGAGACTCTTCGATATAGTGTTCAATCAACGTGGGAATGATCTCCGCGCAGGTGTCTTTAATCATTTGCTGGAGAATGAGCTCATCAACCAACTCTTGTTCAATGTGTTGTGCAGTATTGGAATTCATAATAAGCGCTCCCTATAACATAAACAGTTCACTTTTTTTAATCTGCTGGGCCAGTTTGTCTTTCCATTTTTTCGGTAAAAAACGCAGCTTTTCGACTTGGCGAATCAGCTCGTCTTTTAGGCTCGGAGTGTGTTTCATGTTTAGCACCGAGCCAATCAGATTGGCATCGCTTGCTTCAAGCAGCTTTTTGGCTTGCTCAAGTTGCGTTGCCAATCAGATTGGCATCGCTTGCTTCAAGCAGCTTTTTGGCTTGCTCAAGTTGCGTTG
>NZ_JAWOVZ010000141.1:0-1347 GCF_033340175.1 Vibrio sp. 1557
GGGCGGTGCTGTAGGTCGAATGGTGACCGATATTTTCCGCGTTAAAGATGATGATACCCGCCATTCCCTGCTCGCTTCTGGTGCTGCTGGCGGTTTGGCTGCGGCCTTTAATGCACCGCTTGCGGGGATCATGTTCGTAGTTGAGGAAATGCGACCTCAGTTTCGCTACTCGCTCATCTCGATTCGTGCCGTGATCATTTCTGCCATTATGGCGAACATTGTGTTCCGCGCCATCAATGGTCAAGACGCCGTAATCACCATGCCGCAATATCAATCCCCAGCGCTACAAACGTTGTGGTTGTTCCTATTACTTGGCGCACTGTTTGGCGTGTTTGGCGTGATTTTCAACAAACTGATTACGGTGGCGCAAGACAGCTTTGTTGCTATTCATAAAAACGATCGTAAGCGTTACCTGATCACGGGCTCTATTTTGGGCGGCGTATTTGGTCTGCTGTTACTTTACGTACCTCAATTAACGGGCGGGGGCATTGCACTTATTCCCGATGTCACAACAGGTAACTACTCGATCTCTATTTTAGTGCTGCTGTTTATTGGTCGCGTGGTCACAACTTTGCTTTGCTTTGGCTCTGGCGCACCAGGCGGTATTTTCGCGCCACTGCTCGCGCTGGGCACACTATTTGGATACGCATTTGGCGCAAGCGCAGATGTTCTGTTGCCCACGCTTGATATAGAACCTGGCGTCTTTGCGATTGCAGGAATGGGAGCGCTGTTCGCTGCGACAGTTCGCGCGCCTATCACTGGTATTTTGTTGGTGATCGAAATGACCAACAACTACTATCTGATTCTTCCGCTAATCATTACCTGTCTAGGAGCGGTGATTGTCGCACAGTTGCTTGGTGGACAACCTATTTACAGCCAGTTGCTGCATCGTACGCTTAAAAATGACAAGCTACGTCAACAAGATCTCCCTGAAAATCAGGCCTCCTAGGCAACTTAAAGCACTCCGGCTCCAAACCTACTTGTAAGTATCACGAATGTTTGGAGCCTGCATTTCTATAATTTTGCAACAGTTCGCAAATATTCGATACCAAACTCACAAAATTCTCATTCTCTGATATTTACCCATCATGTTTAGGCGTCATCGCCTGTTAAACTTGTTAATATTCGCGCCATAAAATAGAGCAATTGTTCCACTCAAATCCGCCCATTACAGGCCAAAATGAGTCAACAATTGCGTAAAACATGCGTTGAAAATTTGCGTTTCGCAATGCAAGGCAGCAGCAGACTAAGATGAAGAGAATCAACGATCTGATTCCACGCCGTTCGCGATTTTCACACGCAAAGCAGCCAAAGATAATTTGGTTTTAAACATCACTTTTCGTTTCA
>NZ_JAWOVZ010000142.1:0-1344 GCF_033340175.1 Vibrio sp. 1557
TGTTTATGAAATGACAGAGATTGTAATCAAGAAAAGAAAAACGTTGTCTTTGAAGCCAAAGCCAGCTCCAAAGAAAGAAGAGTGCCAACCAGAACCGTCAGGTGCGGAACGACTGGCCGAGAATAACCGAAAGCAAGAGCAGGAACGCCAGAGAAATTATCATGCGTGTAAGGCGTGGATTTTTTCAACATGGCCAGAGATTTTCAACCGTGAAGATGTGAAGCCTTTAGAGCTTGGCATTGGTAAAAAGATCATCGCTGAATATGACCGTGCTGGCGGTGCTGAGGCTTTGGGGTTTGGTCGAACATTACAAATCGGTCGCGTTCTTAAAGGGTGGACACAAAGAAAAGCTTACCTTCGAGCGCTATCTCAAGAAGGTGCTTTTCGTTACGACTTAAATAGTCAGGTTGTTGAAGAAGTATCCCCTGAGCATTGCGAAAAGGCCAAACGCCAACTGGAAGAGAAAAAGCGCATGGCTAAAGTGTCCAAAAAGAAGGCTTAGTGGCCATTTGGCTATGAAAAAAATCGTGGCGCCGTAACTTATGAATCGAAAGTTATGGTGCCAAAATTTAACGCTCAATTTTCTTACCATTCTGACTCTATCTTCATGCGAAAACAGCCATGATCCATCAAATCACGGCGTCACATTCCAAAAATCACATCAAACTTGACGATTTAACGTAATACAGATAATCACCACCAAAATTCCCCCCTTCCTTAAACAAAATCAGCTCACCTTGATTCCTGAAAGGATCTTTAATCATGGTTAATTAAATCCATTTTAATAGCCTAGGAATATTATTTGTTAATGGTAATTGATTTTATTTGTGACCTGTCACAATTACGTATTTAAATATATTTAATTCAACTTTAAACATCACTAAATGTGATTATTTGTCTTTAGCCTGTGGATATCACGAAATGTTTTTAGAGCTAGCTCAAGTAATTGGAATAAATTAAAAATGATTTAAATTTATTTTGTCCTTTTTTGGGAAGACGGAGGGAAGATCGGAAAATGTTTTTAAAGTGCTTAATCCCTTATGTGGTAAGGTTTGTGGCGCTTTCCATAGATTTATCCCTTTAGATAATCGTTGTTCATTTTTTAACTTAAAGCAGAGTTGATTATCTCAAAAGGTGTAATTATCTTATTTTCCTGCGAAAGCATTGAATTAATTTTTGGAGAAATAAGATGGAAGCAAAAAATAATAAATCAGGTACAAGTGTTCATATTGATCATGAAACTCAAATGCGACTTCTTGCTTGGTTTAATCGTAATTATCGCAAGAGTGAATATGCGCCTCCTCAATCGTGTGGTTTTCAAACTCGAACGGCGTTAAACCAATT
>NZ_JAWOVZ010000143.1:0-1339 GCF_033340175.1 Vibrio sp. 1557
GCGTTGTTTGGTTCTGACTGCCTAGCTCTAAGCTGCTTTTATCTGCCGTCAACGGCGTCGATTCACGCCCTAATATGTCGGTAATACCACGATTTTTGCGCACTTCAACTACTTCCATAAAAGCAGCCAATCCATTCAAACTGCGGGGAAAACCTGCGTAAGCGTATAGTTGAGCAAGAACTTCTTTAATCTCATTGATCGTTAAGCCGCTTTCTAAACCATCATTCAGGCTAATCTTGAGTTTTTCTACGTCACCGCTTGCGGTGAAAGCCGCGATTGGAACGATGGCTCGTTCTTTATTACTCAATTTATCTGTTGCAAAAGCAGGCATAACGGCGGATATCGTTGTCATAGTCAGTACCCAAATTAATATGGACTTGATTGAAGTTTTAATTGCGATCATCGTCAGAACCTTCCGTTGGTTGACCACACGCCGAAGCGACTTGAGGAGCCATAAAAGCGACACCAATGAGCGCAATCTTTACGCTCATGTAAGTTTGATATTTACTTGGCTTGCCTGTCATTGTCAGATCTCCGACGTCCTTAAGTTAGCGTTCAATTAGCCAAGCTCTGCGTACTCTTCGTCCGTCACGGGTTCACACCACTCATTGCTTGCTCCTTCAGCGGGTATTTCTATTGCTACATGTGAAAACCAGCTGTCTTTAGCTGCGCCATGCCAATGCTTAGTGCCAGGCGCAATATGCACGACGCCGCCTACGAGCTATACCCACAATCCAAGTATTTGTCTTATCGCGCAAGGCAGGAAGCGAGTCTTATTGGGAGAGGAAAGCTTTATTTACGATGCCAACCACTTCCTGATTTCTTCTGTCGATCTCCCTATCATTGCCAACATTATCGAAGCCAGTGAGGAGCAACCTTATTTAGGGCTGATCATGGAGCTGGATTTGACCGAGATTTCCCAACTGATTGTCGATAGCGAACTTGCCTTTACTCAATCCAAAGAAGCGCAAAAAGGCATTGCTGTCGGTGAGTTGTCGGAATCTCTATTGGATGCGTTTGTACGTTTAGCAGAATTATTAGACGAAGGCCAAAACATCAAAATTTTAGCGCCCATCATTAAACGGGAGATTTTTTATCGCCTTTTGATGAGTGAACAGGGCACGCGTCTCCATCAAATCGTGACTGCGGGCAGCCATAGCCATCAAATAGCCAAAGCCATCGACTGGCTCAAAAACAACTTTGTCAAACCATTAAGTGTTGGAGATTTGGCTTCGTACACAGGTATGAGTAAATCGTCGTTTTACACGCACTTTCGCTCCATGACGTCCATGACACCATTACAGTTTCAGAAGAAGTTACGCTTAAGTGAAGCACGCCG
>NZ_JAWOVZ010000144.1:0-1329 GCF_033340175.1 Vibrio sp. 1557
GAGATCCAACTTTCGTAGATTGTGTCTTTACATCAAAACTGGTCTACCTAGACTAGCGGCGAGTTTAAGTAAAAGGTATGTACGGCATGTGGAGTTGGCTGGCGATAGGGTTATCAGGTATGTATTCCGTGTTGGGTGCAAAGCAAGCGAACCCGACACAATCCTTAGTGTTTAAAATCTTTACGCTATTACTTCTTCTTATTTTGGTGCTAACCCAAGGGCCGTCGGCCGATCACAGCTACTGGATTGCTGGTGGTTTGGTGGTTTCTATGTTCGCCGATACGCTGCATTCGTTTAAAACACGCAAGCTGATCTATTTTGCTGCCTATCTCGCAGCGCAAGTGTGCTACAGCAAATCTTTTTGGGTTCAGCTCAATGGCGATATCGTGTGGTGGTTGTTGGCTTTGTTGCTTGCCGCCAGTATCGTGGCGTTTTTCCTTCTTTTACCGCAGTTAGATTCGCTCGTTTTTCCCGTTGTGACTATGGGCATAATGCTAGTGCAGCTCGCTTGGGCAGCCGGTGAGGTTTGGCTACAAACGCCTAGCTACGCGAATGCCATTGGCTTTAGTGGCACCGTCATCATGACGTATTCCGCGCTCGCTTACGCCATACACGGATTCCGTAAACCAATGAAGCGCGCGTATGTTTGGGTAAGTGGAAGCTACTTTCTTGCTCATGCACTCATTGTTGCTTCTATCATTTACTAACGTAAGTCAAAGCAGTGCTCGACGATTTCAGTACACTGGTCGGGTTCTATTTGCTAACTGGAGTTAACGATGAGTGACATTCATGCTCACAACTTACTAAACCTACTACGTGAAACCCCAATGAGCCGCGACGAGCTCGCACAACATTTTGGCGCAGACGTACGCTTTCATACCTGTAAGTTGAATGATCTAGACTTAGATGCATTGCTAACCTTTTTATTACAGCGCGATAAGGTTCGCGAACTCGAAGGCAAGTTCGTCGTCAACATGGCGCGTATTTGCAACCATTAAGCGGCGTCTGAGGTTGTTTCGGTAATCGAGGGCGAATTATCTGATTTCGCCCTTAGCCGTATACTCGCACAATCTCCTTACTATACACTGGTCGCTATTTTTTTCGTCGAGGCCAGAACATGGATATTCTTTCTGCAGCGACCATGCTGTTTCTTATCATGGACCCTCTTGGCAATTTGCCCATTGTGTTGTCCATTCTTAAACACATCGATCCCAAACGTCGTCGTAAGGTGCTCATCCGCGAGCTGATTTTTGCCTTGTTGATTTTGATGTTGTTCTTGTTCGCCGGACAAAGCATCTTGAGCTTTTTGCACGTACAGCCGGAAACTTT
>NZ_JAWOVZ010000145.1:0-1318 GCF_033340175.1 Vibrio sp. 1557
AAGCCATGGGCATTCAAGTGGGCTGGCTTGCTGGTAAGCTCAAGGGCAAAGCCAAAGAGACGGAACTGGCTCGCATTGCCAGCGGTGAAGCGCAAATGATAGTGGGTACTCACGCCCTCTTCCAAGAACATGTGGAATTTCATCACCTAGCTTTAGTCATCATTGATGAGCAGCACCGCTTCGGCGTCCATCAGCGATTAGAGTTACGTGAGAAAGGGGCAAAACAAGGCGCGTATCCGCATCAGCTCATCATGACGGCGACTCCGATTCCTCGCACGCTAGCAATGACAGCGTATGCTGATTTGGAAACGTCGGTGATAGACGAATTACCACCAGGCCGAACACCGATTCAAACCGTCGCCATTCCAGATACCAAACGTGACGGCATTGTCGAGCGGGTACGAAACGCTTGTCTTAACGAAGGCAAGCAAGCGTATTGGGTGTGTACGCTAATCGATGAATCGGAAGTGTTGGAAGCGCAAGCCGCAGCAGACACCGCTGAAGAGCTGCAGCGCAAACTGCCAGATGTAAAAATTGGCTTGGTTCATGGCCGTATGAAGCCCGCCGAAAAGCAAGCTGTCATGCAAGAGTTTAAAGACAACAAGCTCCACCTGCTCGTAGCCACGACGGTGATAGAAGTTGGCGTAGACGTGCCAAACTCTAGCTTGATGATCATCGAAAACCCTGAACGCCTTGGTTTGGCGCAATTACACCAGTTAAGAGGCCGCGTCGGTCGAGGCTCGGTTGCCAGTCCCTGTGTCCTGCTGTACCACTCCCCCCTGTCGAAAACCGCGCAAAAACGCCTCGGTGTCCTGCGTGAAAGTAACGATGGCTTTGTTATTGCGCAGAAAGACCTAGAGATCCGCGGGCCCGGTGAATTGTTGGGCACCAAACAAACAGGCTTGGCTGATTTCAAAATTGCCGATTTAGTTCGAGATCAACGCTTAATTCCCGAAGTTCAACGTATTGCACGTCATATTCACGACAATTACCCAACCAATGCAGCCGCCATTATCGATCGCTGGCTAGGCGAGCGTGATATCTACTCCAAAGCGTAAATCTTAAAGCGAGCCAAACGGCTCGTTTTTTAGTACCGCCACCAATAGCAAACGATTGCTTTTTGGGTAAATCTCTCTATAATCGCGCTCAAAATTTCTAGAGTGTGCCTCATCACACTTCACCAACCTGAGTTGACACTGATTAACAGCAATCACAGGTAACGACGTCAACTCCACCCAGCCCTCCCATTCAGCGAGAACTAGGGAAATATTGCGACTAGCGAGACAAACAATGACAACTTCAAACCGATCTTCGGAAC
>NZ_JAWOVZ010000146.1:0-1317 GCF_033340175.1 Vibrio sp. 1557
TGGTTTTGGTCAGATAAAAGAGTCAGTAAGCACGTTACGATTAAAGGAATGGAGCATTTAGAAGCGTTAGAAAAGTCCGGTAAGGGGGCCTTAATGTTGGCCGTCCATTCAATGAACTTGGAATTAGGAGCTCGCGCATTTGGCATTCAAAAATCTGGGACGGGTGTCTATCGACCAAACAACAATCCGTGTTTCGACTATTTCCAATACAAAGGCCGTTCTCGTTCTAACCGTACGTTGATCGATCGTAAAAATGTCAAAGCCATGCTTGAAGCACTCAACTCTGGCGAGCGTGTTTGGTATGCGCCGGATCATGATTACGGAAACAGACGTTCGACGTTTGCTCCGTTGTTCGCGGTTAAAAATGCCTGTACAACAACGGGCACTAGCTTGTTAGTTGATAATACAAATTGCGCAATTGTCCCATTTACGATGGTCAGAGGCGAAGATGGGCATTATACGTTGACGATTGATGCGCCAGTGGATGGTTTTCCAAAAGACGACCCCGATAGTGCTGCGGCTTTCGTTAATAAAATTGTTGAAACATCTATTATGGCAAGCCCAAGCCAATACATGTGGCTCCACCGACGTTTTAAAACTAGGCCAGAAGGTGAAGACTGCTTGTATAAACCAAGACTTGTCCCTGCAATGGATATCAGTATTTAAAAAGAAAAATGCCCAAGGAGCTACGTTCCTTGGGCATTGACTTTCTTGAGTCTTAACTCGTGGGTCTTAACGTTATATTAAGTTCAGCAGTTATAGGTAACGACTTTTTAAGTGGGCTTGGAAGTGTTGAGCATTAAGCGTTTCACCTGTCGCTTGTTTTACGAGCTCATCGGTCGTTAACAAGCTGCCTTTGCTCCAAATATTGTCTGATAGCCAAGTAAAGATAGGTGAAAGGTCACCACTTTGAATTACACCATCAACGTCGATCGTCTTCTTCATCGCTGCCATAAATTGTGCCGCGTACATGGCTCCTAGTGTGTACGATGGGAAATAACCAAAAGAGCCGTCTGTCCAATGGATGTCTTGCATACAACCATTTTTGAAGTTGCCCTCTGTAGATAGACCCAGATACGCTTTCATTTTCTCGTTCCACAATTCAGGGACGTCAGTGTGTTTAATCACACCGTTCATGAGATCTCGTTCAATTTCGTAGCGAAGGATAACGTGCGCAGGGTAGGTCAGTTCATCTGCATCAACTCGGATGAAGCCTTTTTCTACTCGCGTGTATATCTTCGCTAGATTGTCCTTCGCGAACTCGTTGCCAGAGAAGTGATTTGAAGCCAAGCGAGCAAGATGATCGATAAAGGCGTT
>NZ_JAWOVZ010000147.1:0-1316 GCF_033340175.1 Vibrio sp. 1557
TACCTACTACGCCTTTTTTGTATCTGATGGTTTTAAGTGTTGTTATGGGTACACCGTTGGCATCTGAGCTCATCTTCTTATCCCCCTTGTAAACTCTTTTGCTTCAACCCTTTCAACTCTCTTAACCATCTGCTCGATAAAATTCGTGCTCTACAGCCCTTGTGACCTTCAAATGATCCCTCAATGTTTTAGTCGTTGACCGTTTATATATTCCTGATAGGATAGCCGTATGGACGTCTAAATATAAAATGGAGTTACGATGACAAATTTAGGTCACATCAAAAAGTTATCTTGGGTTCTCGCTGCTGCGCTCAGCTTAAGTGCCTGCGGAGAAAAAGATAATTCAGTAATCAAAGTCGGAGCTACGGTTGGGCCACATGCACAAGTAGTTGAAGCAGTAGCGAAAGAAGCGGCAAAACAAGGGCTAAATGTTGAAGTCATCGAGTTCTCTGATTACGTGACACCTAACGCCGCGCTGAGTGACGGTAGCATCGATATTAACAGCTACCAACACCAACCTTTTTTGGATAATTTCAACAGCAGTCATAACTCTCAGCTCGTTTCAATTGGCCAATCTATCTTGATGCGCATGGGTATTTATTCCAATAAATACCGTTCGTTAGAAGAGTTACCAAACCGTGCCAGAATTGCCATTCCAAACGACCCAACTAATGGAGGCCGAGGGCTGTTACTACTCGCTGATGCGGGCTTGATTGAGCTTAAACCAGGTGTTGGCCATAAAGCCGCGTTAACCGATATTAAGAGCAATCAAAAAGAACTGGAGTTCGTTGAGGTAGATGCGGCGCAGCTGCCAAGAACGCTGGATGACGTTGATGCCGCAGCTATTACGATGAATTACGTGATGTCTTCAGGCTTAGACCCCAAGAAGCAAAGTATTTTCCTAGAGTCCAAAGACGCACCTCTCGCTGTTATGGTTATTGCGACTCGTGAAGCCGACAGAAACAACGAGGCTTACAAGAAGTTCGTTTCTATTTACCAATCCCAAGAAATTCGCGACTTCCTTGATAGCACTTTCAAAGGAACGATTGAACCAGCCTTTTAAGTAAGAATTAATCCTTGAGCAAGCTATCTTGCTTGCTCAGAGAGACAAAACGACAGAGGCTCATGAAACAAAGCATGAGCCTCTGTCGTATCAAATGGTATCAATCGTACTTGGAGTTAGATTATCGACTTTCTGCTTCTAACTTTAGCGCGATATAGTTTTGTGCGGCGGTAACCAAATCAGAACGATTGATGATCTTCCATAGGAAAAATGGCGGGATTAAGAATGCAATGAAGTAAAACGACTCATGAAA
>NZ_JAWOVZ010000148.1:0-1316 GCF_033340175.1 Vibrio sp. 1557
ACAATCGTAGCGTGCATTTTGTTCCCCATTTCACTTCTCAGCTCAGAAAAGAAGCCTTTCATGGCTATTTGAATCAAGCGCAAAGGGCTCAACCACTGACAATGTGGCGTTTGTAAACAGACCACAAAGACGTCTCGCGATAACTGCCCCGCAATGCTGGTGTAGCGACTACGCATGATAAAGTCCGCAAAACCTAGCTGTTGTTCCAACATGCATTTCTGGGCAAAGTTCGGTCTTAGCGTCATCACGATATTGAGGTCTTTGTGACCACTTTCGTTTGCAAGGTTATCCAATTGAAGTTCGAATTCATCTCTGGTTGGCAAAAATGCCGACCAGTCTTGCACTTGCTCACAACGATTTTTCATCCACAAAAGGGAAGCCGAGATATCCGTTGAAAAACCGAGAAAAAGCACACGCCCTGAATTGAATGTGAGGCGATAGATACACAAATGATGCGCTTGGTTACTGCCATTGGCTGTGCGGCTAAGAAGATTGCCGCTCCAATACCCTTCTTCATCAATGTGTTTCCAAAGTTGATCGTAGAACGCTTGGCTATGGTGAGAAGTGCTGAAGATGTAGGTTTTTAACCCAACGAGATCGCGATTTTGATACCCCATCTGAAGCTCAAAGGCGCGATTGCAACCAAGAATACGCGTATCTTCATCGGCAACGAGTACGCCGACGTTTGGCAAATCGAAGATGGTTTCAAGAATCTTCGCCAGCTCTTCACACCCAGTGATGGTCAGCTGAGGAATGATTGTGCCTTGAACAATCCGCTCGTTGAGCTTTTCAAAACTCATGGTGACATGAATGAGCTTGGCGTCATTAGGCATTAAGCAGCAAGAAAAATGCCCTTGCCCACCCATAAATTCGACGTCCGCAATGCGTTGACGACAAGCCTCTTGCTGCCCCATCAACATATATTGAAGCAGCTCATCTAAACTGTTAATCGGACGCTTAAAGCCAAAAGCATTGGCCATGCTTGGTTGGTCGCATTCAAACTCACGAGTATAGATGTCATAAGACCATTCCACGACCTGAGTATGATTGGCTGCGTGCTGCACTTGTCCTTGTGCAATCGTTAGTGATTCGCTCATTTCCTAGCCCCCTTATTTTGGTCGGCCTTTTTGCTCTCCATTCAAAACCCAATATCACAGTCGATGTTTGAGGAACCTTTAGGTTCTCTGTTATGACTCGAAAGTTAACAGGTTAAGCCTTGCGGTTTTGAATGTTGCTTCGAGCATGCTCGGCACATGCACTTTTAACTATGCACTAATTTGATTATAGGCGAGTTTCAAATAAGCATTCCATTGCTT
>NZ_JAWOVZ010000149.1:0-1315 GCF_033340175.1 Vibrio sp. 1557
ACCCGCACCGAGATTAATTGTCGGTACCTTGAATGACTCCACCATGGTTTTATAGTTGTTGGCCATTTTCACCCGCTCGGCCGCCACTTTCAGCGGAATGTTTTGGCTCTGCATGTCTTGAACCATTTGATTCAACACCGGATCGTGAAACTTAGTCCACCAAAACTCAACGGGTTGTGAATCGGTACTCAACCCTGCATTTTCGGCGTTCAAGTAGGTTTCTGCCATGCTGGTGGTCGCTGCTTGGTAGTCGGGGCCCACTGCACAACCTGCTAAACTTAGGGCTAGAACGACAGGCGTTAGAATGAATTTTTTCACGATGACGCCTCCTCTAGCTCAGCGTTGGTTTGTGTGGATGGTGCTTTTTCTTTGTAAGCAAGGCGATACAGCGCAGGCATGACAAACAGTGACAATATGGTTGCGGCTGCCAAGCCTCCGATGATGGTTGCCGCCATTTGGTCAAACAGCAGATCTGACAGCAGCGGGATCATGCCGAGCGCGGTCGTTAACGCACCCATAGAAATGGCCATAGTACGGTTGACCGTGGCTTCTTTGATCGCGTCAGACAAGCTCTTGCCATTTGTGCGTTCGAGCTCAATTTGATCCATTAGTACGATGCCATTTTTGATGATCATCCCGGTTAGTGTGATAGCTCCGATCAGCGCCATAAAGCCAAATGGTTTATCGAATCCAAGCAGAGCAAACACAGCCCCTGATGCTGCCAGTGGTAGCGTTGCGAGGATGATGATTGGCTGCTTAAAGCCGTTGAACATCGCGACTAAAATGATCACCATGATCAGCATTGCTTTTGGTTGCTGCTTCATGATGTCGGTGACCGCTTTGTCTTCATCGTAATATTCGCCGCCCCATTCCATGCTGTAACCCGCCGGAAGTTGGATAGCTTCAACCTGATCTTTAATGGCATTTCTTACGTTCGCTGGTGTGGAGTCTCGGCTCACACCCGCTTGAACCGTGATGGTTTTCACGCGGTCGCGTCGCCAAATCATGCTCTCTTCGGTGACCAGTTCGAATCCATCCACCACTTGACCAAGTGGAACGCTGTTAAAGCCAAGTAGAGAGCGCACAGGTAGCGTTTCTAGTGACGCCATGTTTTGTGATGTGCGACGTAACTGAATTGGAATCAGCTCATCATTTAGGTTCATTTGTCCGAGCGGCATGCCGTCTGATGCGCGTTTTAGCGCGAAAGCGACATCGGCGCGGTTAATTCCTGCTTGACGCATTTTGTCCTGGTTTAGAATCGGCTTGAGCACTTTGCTTTCTTGGCGCCAATCATCGCGAATGTATTTTGCATCAG
>NZ_JAWOVZ010000150.1:0-1313 GCF_033340175.1 Vibrio sp. 1557
TGTTGGCCAATGGCTTTGATCATGCCGCTTTCTTCCGCGATTGGGATGAAATCTAATGGTGAGATCATACCGCTTTCGCTATTCCAGCGAGCTAGGGCTTCGGCGCCACATACGTTACCACTCGCGAGATCGATGATCGGCTGATAATGAGGCACAAATTCGCGCTTGTCGATGCCCGTTTGCATCTTCGTGAGCAGTTGAGTACGAAACTTCGATGCGCTCGCGAGTTCTGGGCTGTAGTAACAAATGCCCGTCAGTGGATCTTGCTTCGCGTAGCTCAGAGCAATGCTGGCATTGCGTAGCCAAAGCGGCATGTTCTCACCATGCTTGGTTTGCACAATCCCTAGTGAGATCTTCATCACCACGCTTTCACCTTCAACCATAAATGGTGCTGCGAACAGTTGTTGTAGGCGACGTTCTGTTAAACGGATGTCTTCGTCTTTATCCATATCTGGCATAAACAGAGCGAACTCATCGCCACCAATTCGGGCCAGCATGGTGTTGTCTGGGAATTGTTGCTTCAGCCTTTCTGCGATGCTAACCAACAGCTGATCACCATTGTGGTGTCCCACGCTGTCGTTGATATCTCTAAATTTGTTGATCCCCAATAAGAACAAACTACCGTGACACAAATTGGGTTTGTTTTCGCAGATTTCGATTAATCCTTGGCGGCTGTAGAGTCGAGTTAATGAGTCATACACTAGCTGATCGCGCAGCGCCTTAAATGAGGCTTTGAGGTTGCTGGCCATTTCATTAAAGGCTTTTGCGAGCACGGTCGTTTCGTACACACGGCCAGGTTGGGGCATTGAGCTATCCCAATCGCCATTTGCTAGGTGTTGAGCCGCATCGGCAGTGGCGTTGATTGGTCGAGTCACGCGTTCGAATATGACCCAACTAAAGCCGATACCAAACAAGCTGACGACGATACCAACAATCCAGCTTTTCTCTTGGCTTTTCGGTAAGAGGCCAAGCAAATCCGATTCCGAGATAGAAGTGCCGATGAACCAAGTTAGACCGTTTGGATCGTAGTAGGGCGTGATGCGGCTAAAAATACGTTGGCCGCTGTGGTCAAACTCAAACGTGTACGGTTGGTCTGTATGGTACAAGTCAAAACCACGCACGCGGGAGGCGCTGATTTTGATGATCGGGTCTGCGCTTTCAGAGGCGAACAAGCGTTGGCCTTTATCCGAAAACTTTGTGCCCCAAGACACTACGCTTCCTGGGCCAGAATGTGCCACTAATCGGTGTTCTTGATCCATGATAAAGACCGATGCTTTGGTGTTCTTCTTGATGACGCGTAGAAACTCATTGAA
>NZ_JAWOVZ010000151.1:0-1310 GCF_033340175.1 Vibrio sp. 1557
TGTGGCTCTGGATAAATGAAGATTGAAAACCATCATGGTGACTGTCCTTAGTTGAACGTGATTTGATGGTTTCAGATTACGCCATCGCTTCATAGTCAGCTGTAGGATGCGACCAATGGTATTTTTAGGGAGTAAATGGGCGTGAGCGGCGATAAATGGTTTTGAGTGAAAACACAATAACATCCGAGCGAGTTATCAATTATTGCTGGATTCAACACTAAGTACGATAAAAAGAGTGGCGAAAATATCAAGGCTGGTGTATTTATCCTCTTCACAACATTCCCAGTCGACGTACCACAACAGATGATGCTGCACCTCCTTTCTCGCACTCCTTTGCGCCGCATCTGTGAACAGGCCTGTTGTGCTTTCACTTTCAACAAATCTAAGAAAGCCAACATACCCGACCTATTGGATTCTTAGCATCGGAATAGTTTGAACTCTCTTGAGTTCTGGTTGTTTTCGCTCTTTTGAGAGCGTTTTTAGGTTGTAGTAAATGAACAAGCGTTTCTTTCCAAGAATCGATTTGCCACTTTTGATGGCGATAATTCCGATCATGTTATTGAGCTCGCTGACGCTATGGAGCGCCAGTGGCTTCGATGAATCCATGCTCTTTAAACACTTAGCCCGCTGCGCACTGACACTGGTGTGTATTCTGGTGATGTCATCCATTCCAGCAGCCAGTTATCAACGCTCGGCACCGTACTTGTATTTTGTCGCCGTGTCGTTACTGCTGGCCGTCGCGCTGTTTGGTGACAGCACTAACGGTTCACAACGATGGCTAGATATCGGCTTTTTTCGTTTTCAACCTTCGGAATTAATTAAGTTGTCGATTCCGATCATGATAGCTTGGATGCTGCACTTGGAAGGCGGCAGACCTGACTTTCGTAAAATCGCGCTTTGTTTGATGATTACCTTGGTTCCCGCAGGGTTGATCGCTCTGCAACCCGATCTGGATGGTGCGATCTTTACCGTGATCTACGCACTATTCGTGTTATTTTTCGCGGGTATGAGCTGGAAAATCATTGGCGGATTTGTGGTGAGCGTTCTAACGCTCGCCCCGATTCTGTGGTTTTTCGTGATGGAAGCCTACCAAAAAAGCCGTGTGACTCAGTTCTTACACCCAGAATCTGACCCACTTGGCTCTGGTTACCAAATCATTCAGTCGCTGATTGCGATCGGTTCGGGCGGTATGAAAGGCAAAGGTTGGATGAATGCCACACAAGGAACGCTGGGCTTTATTCCAGAAAGTCATACCGACTTTATCTTTTCTACCTATGCGGAGGAATGGGGGTTCATTGGCTGTGTGGTAT
>NZ_JAWOVZ010000152.1:0-1310 GCF_033340175.1 Vibrio sp. 1557
TGGGGTTGATTTCACCCTGTCTCAATTGAGTGAAGACTACGATGCTGTCTGTTTGGCAGTGGGGGCGTCTCAAGCGGTAGAAATGAATTATCTTGGTAGCGACTTGGACGGCTGTTATCTCGGTGTTGATTACCTGAAAGATTACGTTACAGAACAAAACTACGCGACGGGCAGAAAAGTTGCCGTGATTGGTGGTGGTAACACTGCGATCGACTGTGCGCGTACGGCGCGTCGTGCGGGTGCCGATACCACTTTGATCTATCGTCGAACTCGCGACGAAATGCCGGCCGAAGACTACGAAATCGTCGAAGCTGAACATGAGGGCGCGAAGTTCCATTTCTTAACGAATCCGGCGGAAAACATCGCGGATGAAAACGGCCGGGTGAAGGCAATTCTATTAGAGCGAATGGCGTTAGGTGAGCCAGATGCGTCTGGTCGTCGTAGCCCGAAACCAACGGGTGAGTTCTTTACTGAAGCATTTGATACCGTGATTGCAGCGGTATCGCAAAAGCCGGATCTCAGCTTCTTAGAAAACGATGATTTGTCTATTCCACTAACACGTTGGAACACATCTGAGTCCGACTCGCAAACCATGCACACGGGTACGGGCAATATCTTCAGTATCGGTGATTTTCGTCGTGGTCCTGCGACAGCGGTTGAAGCAGTGGGTGATGGGCGAGTTGCGGCAAAAGCGATTGATCTGTTCCTCAATGGCGATATGGCGGATATGCCGAAACCTGCGTTCAACTCTCGTAAAGAGAAAAAACTGGCGCAGGTTGACCCACTTCATTTTGAAAACATCCAAAAAGTTGCTCGTTCAATCATGCCGGAGTTGACTCCAGCGCAGCGTGAGCAGAGTTTTGCTGAAGTGGAACTGGGCTTTGATAACGAAGAGGCCATGAAAGAAGCGGCGCGCTGCTTAGAGTGTGGTTGTCAAGCGAACACCGACTGTGCCTTGCGAGATTACTCAACGGAATATCATGCCGAGCAACATTTCGATGTTTCCGTGGACGTTTCCTCTGCTAACGTGATTGGTCATCAAGATTGGCTCGATTTGCGAGCGAAAGATCTTCGTCATAAATACGAAGTAGACCGCAGTTCTGAGTTCATTGAATTTGATGCTAACCGCTGCATCAGTTGTGGTCAGTGTATTCAAGCATGCCGCGAGCAAGCGGTACATGGTGTGTTGAGTTTTGTGTCGGATAAAAATGGCCGACCAGCTTTAAGACCAGATGATCGTCCACGATTCCGCTCCGATGAAAAAGGCGTAGGTTGCAGCGGTTTGACGCTCATGGGCGATTCAAAATGCG
>NZ_JAWOVZ010000153.1:0-1309 GCF_033340175.1 Vibrio sp. 1557
AGTCGACGCAATTTTTGCTGGCGGCTAGTGAGTTCGTCCAAGAGTGGGGGCTGATTATCTTTGCTGTGCTAGTAGTTTGTTTTTATGGCTTAAAACTGGCATTGCAAAAACCAGATTTTCGCTTGTCTTGGGACAGAAAAATCATCAGCTTGCCGCTCGTTGGTAAGATTTCTAAAGGTCTCAATACCGCTCGTTTCGCTCGTACCTTGTCGATTTGTACTTCAAGTGCGATCCCAATTCTTGAAGGGATGCGAGTGGCGGTTGATGTGATGTCGAACCGTTACGTAAAGCAGCAAGTGTTGATTGCTGCAGACAACGTCCGTGAAGGGGCAAGCTTGCGTAAAGCTCTGGATCAAACCCGTCTATTCCCACCGATGATGCTGCATATGATCGCTAGTGGTGAGCAGAGTGGTGAGTTAGAAAGCATGCTGACGCGTGCGGCGGACAACCAAGACCAAAACTTTGAATCTACGGTCAATATTGCGTTGGGAGTGTTCACTCCTGCCTTGATCGCATTGATGGCTGGATTGGTGTTATTCATTGTCATGGCGACCTTGATGCCGATGCTAGAAATGAATAACTTGATGAGCGGATAATATTCGAATTAAGGCGTGTCTAAATTAAGACGTGGCTTGAATCTAACTTTCGGAGAAAAAAATGAAGTTTAAGCGTAGTAAGCAACACGGTTTCACACTGTTAGAAGTGATGGTAGTTGTTGTTATCTTGGGTATTTTGGCAAGTTTTGTTGTTCCAAACTTGCTAGGCAACAAAGAAAAGGCAGACCAACAAAAAGCGATCACTGACATTGTGGCGTTAGAGAACGCGTTGGATATGTACAAGCTAGACAACAGCGTGTACCCAACGACAGACCAAGGTCTAGACGCATTGGTTACTAAGCCTTCTAACCCAGAACCGCGCAACTACCGTGATGGTGGTTACATCAAGCGTCTTCCAAATGACCCTTGGGGTAATGCATACCAATACCTAAGCCCTGGTGACAACGGCACGATTGATATCTTCACTCTAGGTGCGGATGGTCAAGAGGGCGGTGAAGGTCCAGCAGCGGATATTGGCAACTGGAATATGCAAGACTTCCAATAAAATGAGCGCAAGCCAGCACTAATGAAACAAATGCGAAAACATAACGGTTTTACATTAATAGAAATCCTATTGGTGCTGGTTTTGCTATCCCTTACCGCGGTGGCGGTGATCACTACGTTGCCTACCAGTCAAAAAGACCTCTCTAAACAATACGCGCAAAGTTTCTTTCAGCGTTTGCAGTTGCTTAACGAAGAAGCCGTACTCAGCG
>NZ_JAWOVZ010000154.1:0-1309 GCF_033340175.1 Vibrio sp. 1557
CTTGCAACGAAGGCAAGGTATCAAAATCCGTTAGGTAGTGATAACCCTGCGTTTTAAATTCTTCAATCAGGTTTCTGTCTTCACGCTCAAAGTATCGAACACCTCCACCAAGTAACAGATCGACGGGCAGCTTTCCATTTACTTTGTTATCCAAGTAGTCGTCTGCTATCTGATCATAATTACGACGAGATTCGTTGTGTGCGGCAAAGCTTGCAGGCGTCGCGTGGTTAATTTGCGAAGTCGCCACTAGAGCGGTTGTCATGCCCTGCTCTTTCGCTACTTCCAACATCGTTTTAACTGGCTTTTTATGGGTATCGACAGCGACGGCGCCATTGTAACTCTTTATGCCACTGCTTAAGGCCGTCGCGCCTGCTGCACTGTCAGTGACATAAGTATCATCATCGGGATAGGTGTGAGCCATGCCAACCAGTATCGAGTCAAAGACTGTAGGCTCAATCTGTTTAGTTTCTGGGTTATCTTGATAATAACGGTAGGCGGTTGTGTAGGCAGGGCCCATTCCATCACCGATCATATAAATAATATTTTTCGGTGTTTCATTGGCGTGAACAAACCCGGCCAGTAAACTGGCCGCAAGTAAAGAGTATCTGATTGTCATATTTCATCCATGAAAAAGTGACTGCGAATATAAGCCGTCACTTTAATTACTGTTTTGCTTACAAGTATTCATCAATACTATCATTCAGTTAGGATGAAACCTCGTGTTACATCATGGTTTTGCAACCCAAATCATTTCTTAAATAGGATCACTTCTGTACGTAGGCCAGCTTTAGGTGTCTCATTCGGGTTATTCAAGTAGCGCTCAATCCCCAAAGGCTTGCTCTTCACTTTTATGCCGTTTTGGCGTGTCAAATTCATCCCTAACGACCACGCATTGCCCAAAAACTGGTAGTCACCTTTGTGCTCAATCACAAAAGTTTCACACGCTGGAATCGTGCCAAACACAAAACCATTTGGTACCTCTACCATTTCACTCACGGGCAAGCAGGTTACAAATTCAAAATGACCGAGCTTCATGTCCATTGAAAGGTAATAGCAGAACAGTTCGCCGCTGACGGGCAGACTTTCTTTCTGCATCAGTTCGTACAGTCTTTGAGTTTGCTTTTTCATGATTGGACCAAGCTCAGGAATTGTGCCTGAACCTTGCAAACCAACGTAATGTATCAAATCTTGATGACGAGTGCCGATTTCGCTCAACTGCGACAATATTTGCCCTGTTTCTAACTGGCTTTTTAGCATCTTGAGCCCACGATCGTAATCCATTTCAACCATGGATTTGAACATCGTTTTC
>NZ_JAWOVZ010000155.1:0-1300 GCF_033340175.1 Vibrio sp. 1557
CACGTTCAACAACAACAAAATGAAGAGGATGCTGGATAACCACCCCAGAAAATCACCAAAGCGGTTGAAGATTCGCTCAATATAGATAAGGCTTCTCATTCCGAACTCCATGGAACGTGTGGGTTGGCTCCGCAGTATCTACGGAGCGTTTTTATGATTTTTATTTGAAATTTTTCTTGGGCTTCCTCGTCGGCCAAATCATACGATTTGGCCAGACCGAGTTTTTATTGCGCTTGGCTATTCAAGTACGCTCGGTGCGAGATGTTCGACCATGGACGAACTTGCTTAATGTAGTTCGCTTGAGATTCTTGAATCTCTTTTGCCAACGCATCTTCCTCAGCATGCTGTTTAAGCAGCTTGTCATTGGCAGCACGCAGCGCATCCATCACCTCAGGTGGGAAATCTTTTACTTCCACATTTGGGTACTCAGACTGAATAGATGCCCAGTTTTTGCCGCTTTCATGCTTCGATTGCGTGTACATGTCGTACGCAGCGGTTTTCATCGCGACTTGGAGAATTGCTTTCAGATCATCCGGTAGACGCTCCCAAGTTCGCTTATTGACGAGGAACTGAAGCTCAGTCGCTGGCTCATGCCAACCTGTGTAGTAGTATGGCGCAATTTTGTGAAAGCCCATGCGTAAATCCAAAGACGGACCTACCCACTCCAACGCATCGATAGTGCGACGCTCAAGTGAGGTATAAAGCTCACCCGGTGCAATGTTGGTTGGCTTCGCGCCTAATTCTGCCAAGATTTCACCCGCAAAACCCGGAATACGCATCTTCAACCCTTGCAGGTCATCGACCGACTTAATTTCTTTTTGGAACCAGCCACCCATCTGAACATCGGTGTTACCACCAGGGAAAGACATCAAATTGTGCGGAGAGTAAACCTTCTCCATCAACTCCATCCCGCCACCGTAGTAGAACCATGCGTATTGTTCTGTCGGCAACATTCCGAAAGGCATAGAAGTGAAGTAAAGCGTGTTTGGCACTTTGCCTTTCCAGTAATAAGACGCAGAGTGTCCCATGTCGTATTGGCCGGATTTCACCATGTCAAATACGCCAAATGGTGCTTTGTGTTTGTTCGCAGAGTCGATACGAATTTGTAGACGACCATTTGACATTTCCTCTGCCATTTTCGCCATATTTTTCGTCGTGTCGCCAAAGATTGGGAAGTTAGGCCCCCACGTTTCAGCCAGCTTGAGGCGATATACTTTTTCAGCAGCATTTGCAGAAGTTGCCACGAATGTCATCGCTGCCACTACGGCAGTCATTTTGAGCACTCGTTTCAAAGATTTTT
>NZ_JAWOVZ010000156.1:0-1298 GCF_033340175.1 Vibrio sp. 1557
TTATGCTTTAGGAATCGGCGCTTTAGTGGTAATCTAGCGGCGTCATAACAATGAGAGTTTTGAAATGAGCAAACTTACATCAGATATCCAAGCAAACCTTGATCTTTTCGTAGCAGAAACGAAAGAAAACCAACTCGTTTGGGGTCTACGCAATGAAGAAGGTTGGTTGTCTTGCGATTCAACTGAGTTCGAAAATAGCGAAGTAATGCCTTTCTGGTCTTCGAAAGAAGATGCTGAAGCGCACAACGTTGAAGAGTGGGCAGATTTTACTGTTCTTGAAATTCCACTAGATATCTTTGTAGAAGATTGGCTTCTGACTCTTGCTGAAGACGGCGTTCTTGTTGGTACAAACTGGAATGATCAGCTAGAAGGCAAAGAAATGGAGCCTCAAGATCTAGCGAAGCTATACGTAGACTAATCGCGTTGACCTCGGCACTTGTGCCGGGGGTTCTATTCCCTCCCCTAGTTCTCAACACAAATATCGACCCACTTCATAGTTTTTCCATTCAGTATTGTTTATTCACTTCACGTGGTCACATCGCCTATAAGATAATGGGTATAACATACTGAAAAGATTATATAAGAAAAACACAAGGCTACTTCCTTATGCGCGCGCTGTCTCCTTTGCTTGCGTCACTGCTTTTTTGCAGTCAAATATACGCAAGTGACTCTACCGAGATTGAACACACCCAA
Organism: Vibrio sp. 1557; assembly: GCF_033340175.1. Lineage (NCBI taxonomy): Bacteria > Pseudomonadati > Pseudomonadota > Gammaproteobacteria > Vibrionales > Vibrionaceae > Vibrio > Vibrio sp. 1557. The sequence continues at coordinate 694 of NZ_JAWOVZ010000156.1, forward strand.
AACTTTACGCAATGGCACGCTGTCTATCAAACAACGTTACACAACGATGCGGCTTCTGCTCTTAGCATGCTTCAAGACCGTTATCATACTTCCGTCTCTGACAGCGAAAGACTTTACGTCAGTGGGTTGATTTATGAGTATATGGCTAACATCAAGCAGCCTTATTACGGAAGTAGCCAAATCTTAAACAATGATTTCGCGAAGTTAGAATCTGAGTACATTCTCGCTTTAAACGAACGTAAACATGGCAGTTATGACGCTTCTGTTGCCAGTTTCAGCTCGTTAAGGCAAAAGATGAAACAAAATGGTGACGTGGAAGGTAAAGCGTTGATGAATTACCAACTTTGCTACACGCTAAACCAGCAAGGCCGTTACCACAAGGCAAACTTCTTTTGCTCATCTCTCGAAAGCCATTTAGACGATAAGCACGCAGAAGTCTTCCCTGCAGACTTGGCGTTGCGAGTCGTAGCGAACAACTACAATTATCGCGGCGACTACGAAAAGGCTCTGAGCCTGTACCGCCGTCTGCTTGCCAATATGTCTTATCAAAGCGACCCATCTGGTATTTATAACGATGTCGGCAATTTACTGGCCGAATTAGGACA
>NZ_JAWOVZ010000157.1:0-1297 GCF_033340175.1 Vibrio sp. 1557
ATGTTTTGGGTGGTGAAGCCGCGCATTGGCCGTGATGGCGTCTCTGGTTTGGAAACCCTTCTCTCCGGTGCTTACATTCAATTGCAACCGGGCAGTTCTGAAGTCGAAAAAGATCATTTCGCAGTTCTGGATGTGCCACCTGTCGCTTCGCCTGACGCAGAAGGTCTGCGCATTGTCTTGACTCACCGTGAAGCAGGTAAGCTTGGTGTGGGTGCCCCGGTTATTTATAAAGGCTTTACGGTTGGGCGAGTAGAGAAAACCAGCTTTGACGTAGATACGCGCCGTGCTCTTTACCAACTTTTCATCTTTAAGCCTTACGACAGTTTAGTGCGCACTCGCACCAAATTCTGGCTCAATTCAGGCCTCGATCTACAGTTGAATGCGGAAGGGTTTGAAGTGAAATTTGGCTCGCTTGAAAGCCTTCTTACTGGTGGCGTCACCTTTGATAGCATCCCTGGAATGGAGTCAGGCGAAGCTCTTACCAAAGACATGACGAACTTCCGTTTGTACGATGATGTTAAACAAGTACGCCAAGGCATGTACGACGAATACATCGAATTCGTAATGCTATTCGAAGAGTCCGTTCGTGGCCTAAAACGCAAAGCTCCGGTTGAATACCGAGGCCTGCGCATTGGTACCGTAATGAGAGTGCCTATGCGTCTTCCAACTCCAGAAGAGCATTTCTCGGCGAAGAGAATTCCGGTGTTAGTCCGTATTGAGCTTGGTCGTGTATACGGTGATGTTGAGTCCCACTCGATGGAAATGTTCAAAGAGAAACTAAAAGACGAGTTTGCAAAAGGGCTTCGCGGCACACTAAAAACCGGGAATTTGTTGACTGGTGCACTGTACATTGACGCGGATTTTTATCCAGACGATACACCATATGAAGCAAACACGTATGAAGGGCTAGACGTCTTCCCTACAATGCGAGGTGGCTTTGCACAGGTTCAGCGCCAAGTAAATGACTTCTTAAACAAGCTTAATAACTTGCCAATGGAAGATACATTAACGTCTCTGAACGCAACGTTGAAAACGTCTGAGCGCACTTTGGCGTCCGCAGAAAAAGTGGCGAATAGCATTGATAAGCTCTTAAGCCAAAAAGACACACAAGAGATCCCTGCAGATATTCGCCAAAGCTTGCAGCAACTGCAAAAAACGCTGGATGGATACGGCCCTAACTCGACAATGTACAGTGAGATGGAATCGACATTGAAAGAGCTAGAGAAGGTGATGACGGAATTCAAACCTGTTTTAAAGCAGCTAAATGAAAAACCAAACTCATTAGTATTTGGAGAAG
>NZ_JAWOVZ010000158.1:0-1296 GCF_033340175.1 Vibrio sp. 1557
GTTGCTGCTTTTTTCTTATTAACTCCTATGTTTGTATCCGCCCAGTCAAATTTTCGGCTGGGCTTTTTTTCGCCTGTCGATCAGGCTTTATCTAACACTCTTCAAAAACAAAAAGCCTCCCAAGTGGGAGGCTTTGAGTTACAAATCAGTTAAATACGAAGTTAGTCTTGTGCTTTCTTTGGTAATGAGAAATGCAGTAGAACGTAACCAAGTACCGCTGCAGTAGTTGAGCCCATCAAAATACCTAATCGAGCGTATGTATCAAACTCAGGGCTTACGTTACCGAACGCCAGTGAAGAGATAAAGATCGACATCGTAAAACCGATACCACATAACACTGATACCGCGAAGATATGCTTGAAGTTTATACCCTCTGGTAGCTTCGCAACGCCCAGTTTCACAGCTGCCCAGCTAAAGCTAAAGATGCCTAGAGGTTTACCAATCAATAGACCTAGTGCAATACCTAGAGGCAGCATTGAAGTTAGACCAGACATCGATACGCCTTCTAGCGAGATACCTGCGTTCGCAAATGCAAACAGAGGAAGAATACCAAATGCGACATAAGGGTGAAGAGCATGCTCCATGTGTTTCAGTGGAGAGTGCTCGCCCTGCTTTCCTTTCAGCGGAATCGCAAAACCGATCACTACACCTGCCAATGTTGCGTGAACACCAGACTTAAGTACAGCAAACCACAGAATCGCACCTACAATCATGTACGGTGTTAGCTTGGTGACTTCTTTCGCGTTCAGCATGAACAGTACACCTGTCATTACGAAGCCGACAAGCAATGCCATTGAAGAAAGATCACCGGTGTAGAACAGAGCAATGATGACTACAACACCTAAGTCGTCAATGATCGCAAGAGCCAACAAAAATACTTTTAGGCTCACTGGTACGCGCTTACCAAGTAATGCCATGATACCCAGAGCAAATGCAATGTCTGTCGCCGCAGGAATTGCCCAACCAGAGATCGCTTCAGGGTCATTTGCATTAAAAGCAACGTAAATAAGTGCCGGAGCCAACATACCACCGACCGCAGCAATTGCAGGGAAGATGGCAGTTTCTTTCGATTTTAGCGCGCCTTCAAGCAGCTCGCGCTTTACTTCAAGGCCAATAAGTAGGAAGAACACAGCCATCAGGCCGTCGTTGATCCAGTGAGAAACAGACATACCAAATACATAAGTATGCAGTAGAGATTGATAAGTTTCGCCCAGTGGTGAGTTTGCAATGGTCATCGCAATTGCCGCTGCAATCACGAGAAGAATACCACCTGCGGATTCCATTTTGAAAAAGTCA
>NZ_JAWOVZ010000159.1:0-1290 GCF_033340175.1 Vibrio sp. 1557
ACGCAAAAACGCTCTCCGGCAATCTGTCTCAGTTAAAAAATACCCTTGAGCGTTGGTTGAACGAGAACCCGTCACACCCAGCGGCAATCTATACGCCAGAAGAAATTCAAAACATTCTGTCACTTGATATCGTAAAACCAAACAACACAGCATTGTTGTTACCATTAACAGGTAAGTTTGCGCCTCAGGCACAATTGATCCGCGATGGTTTTGTATTCGCGATGATGAATGATAGAAACCGCGATCCAAGTGCAACGCTTACCGTCATTGATACGAATGCGTACAGCGCTGATGAAGTGAAACAACGTCTTATCAACGAAAACATCGATTTTGTTGTCGGCCCGCTGCAAAAAGAAAATGTCGAACTATTGCAAACAACAATGGATGGCTCAGCAAACAGTCCAGCCATTCCAGCACTGGCGCTGAATATTCCTGAAGATGTTCAGCCAGGTACCGACATTTGCTACCTAGCGTTGTCACCTGAGCAAGAAGTGGCTCAAGCTGCAAAATACTTGTTTAGTGAAGGCTATAGCTTCCCGCTGATCCTAGCGCCAAAAGGCAGCTACGGTGAGCGTGTTGTGCAAGCTTTCAATGAAGAATGGAGCAAGTACAGCTCAAACAAAGTCGCAACAAGCTACTTTGGTGATAAGCGCCAGCTACAAAAAGACATTAACGACGTCTTTGGATTACAAGAGAGCAAACAGCGTATCGCACAGATGCAATCGCTCATGCGCATTAAGTTGGAAACACAGCCACGCAGTCGTCGTGATGTGGACGCAGTTTACATTGTCGCTCGTAGCTCTGAACTAACACTTATCAAACCATTCATTGAGGTCGCAATTAACCCAGATGCGAAGCCACCAAAACTGTTCTCGAACTCTCGTAGCAACAGCGGTGGTGCGACGTACGAAGACCTAACAGGCATTATCTACAGTGACATTCCGCTGTTAGTAAACCCAGACCCAATTGTGACCGCTGAAATGAACGAGCTATGGGCAGATCAATCCAACATGGAAAAACGCTTAAAAGCTCTAGGGATGGATGCCTACAAACTGATCGGTGAATTGCCACAAATGAAAGTGGTACCAGGTTACTCAGTAAGCGGCCAAACTGGTACGTTAAGCATTGACAACAACTGTGTTGTACAACGCGAATTGAGCTGGGCTGAGCGTGGGGCTCTTTAGTAAGCGTCAAATAGGTAATCAGTACGAGACCCTGGCGAAGCAGTATCTGCAGCGTCAGGGTTTGCGTTTTTTAGATCAAAATTATCTGACAAAGTTCGGCGAGATT
>NZ_JAWOVZ010000160.1:0-1288 GCF_033340175.1 Vibrio sp. 1557
TCCAAATTTCTCTGCCGCGGTTACGAACTCTGCGCTTTCGTTAGTCGGAACGTCTGCAATGAGAACGGAATCGATGCCCGCTTTTGCACAGCGCTCGTAGAAGCTCTCAATACCGCGTGAGTATACAAGATTGGCGTACATCAATAGACCAATTGGCAGGTCTGGGTACTTTGCTCGAATTTTTCCGATTTGCTCAAAACAGATATCCGGAGTTGCACCCGAATCTAACGCTCGAATGTTGGCTCCTTGAATTGTTGGGCCGTCCGCCAATGGGTCTGAGAACGGAATACCAAGTTCAAGCGCATCAGCGCCAGATTCAACCAGTGCTTCCATAATCTTGTACGATTGCTCGGCGTTTGGATCACAAACCGTCACGAATGGTACAAATGCGCCTTGGTTTGTCTCGTTTAGGCGTGCAAACATGTTCTCATAACGGCTCATTAGATTACTCCTTTTTCTTCTAAGATGGCGTGTACGGTGAAGATGTCTTTGTCACCACGACCAGATAGGTTAACAACCAGTAATTGCTCTTTTTCAGGATTCTCACGAGCCATGCGCAGTGCATGTGCCAGAGCATGAGAGGATTCAAGTGCAGGAATGATGCCTTCGCTGCGAGCTAGTTCTTGGAATGCTTCTAATGCTTCATCATCCGTTACGTTGTCGTATTCAGCGCGACCGATAGCGTTAAGGTGTGCGTGCTGTGGACCAACTGAAGGGAAGTCTAGACCGGCTGAAACAGAGTAAGACTCTTCAACCTGACCATTCTCATCTTGCATTAATGGTGCCTTCATACCAAAGAAGATACCTGTTTTACCATGCTTAAGTGGCGCACCGTGTTGATCCGTATCGATGCCTTTACCTGCTGGCTCCACGCCAATCAGGCGAACGCTTTCTTCTTCGATAAAATCTGCAAACATACCAATCGCGTTTGAGCCACCACCCACACAGGCGATAACAGCATCAGGTAGGCGACCTTCACGCGCCAGAATTTGGTTTTTAGTTTCTTCACCAATCATGCGTTGGAACTCACGCACAATAGTCGGGAATGGGTGAGGGCCTGCAGCTGTACCGAGAAGGTAGTGTGCGTCTTCGTAGCTGCCTGACCAATCACGCAGTGCTTCATTACAAGCATCTTTAAGTGTTGCAGAGCCTGAATGGACAGGAATTACTTCTGCACCCATCAGTTTCATGCGGAACACGTTCGGGCTTTGACGTTCAACGTCTTTTGCACCCATGTAAACTCGACACTTGAGGCCAAGTAGTGCACACGCAAGTGCAGTTGCTACAC
>NZ_JAWOVZ010000161.1:0-1284 GCF_033340175.1 Vibrio sp. 1557
GTTGAGAAGCTGGGTTGGTACTGGTTAAGTCGAGTAAGAGGAAAAGTACAATATGCAGACCTAGGAGCGGAAAACTGTCAACCTATCAGCAACTTACACGACATGTCACCAAGTCACTCAAAGACTTTAGGCGATAAGAGGCTGACCAAAAGCAATCCAATCTCATGCCAAATTCTATTGTATAAATCTCGCCCTAAAGGCCGAAAAAATCAGCGCTCGACACGGACTCATTGTCATCACCCGTCACCTAAAATCTACTCAGCGTCGGCAAAAGAGCCATGGGTTCTAGCAACTAACTTACCTGTTGAAATTCGAACACCTAAACAACTTGTTAATATCTATTCGAAGCGAATGCAGATTGAAGAGACCTTCCGAGATTTGAAAAGTCCTGCCTACGGACTAGGCCTACGCCATAGCCGAACGAGCAGCTCAGAGCGTTTTGATATCATGCTGCTAATCGCCCTGATGCTTCAACTAACATGTTGGCTTGCGGGCGTTCATGCTCAGAAACAAGGTTGGGACAAGCACTTCCAGGCTAACACAGTCAGAAATCGAAACGCACTCTCAACAGTTCGCTTAGGCATGGAAGTTTTGCGGCATTCTGGCTACACAATAACAAGGGAAGACTTACTCGTGGCTGCAACCCTGCCTGCTCAAAATCTATTCAAACATGGTTACGCTTTGGGGAAATTATGAGGGGATCTCTCAGGGCTATGCTTTGGCGTGAAAAACTGCATCATGTGCTAATTGAAGAAATGAGCCCGGATGCGTTTGAGCGACTAACACAGAGATTATTGAGAGAATCAGGTTTTATCCATGTTGAAGTGACTGGCCGCACGGGTGATGGTGGTATCGATGGCAAAGGAATTGCCCGAATCAACGGTTTGATGAGCTTTCATATCGCTTTTCAGTGTAAAAAGTACAAAGGTTCCGTTGGGGCTCCCGAGATCCGTGATTTTAGGGGTGCAACCGTTGGTAGAGCTGATCGTGGGATGTTTATCACTACAGGTAACTTTACAAAAGCTTCGATTGACTTGGTCGATGGTGATCAGTTAGCCGATAAGCTTAAGGAACTTAGTTTAGGCGTTAAAACAGAGTTAGTTGAAAAAGTAACTGTTGATCCTAGCTGGTTTTTAGGTCTTTAACAGTTAATAAGCACCAAGAGAATTCCCAAATGCATTGTCTATACCCATTCAACTTGAAGATGCAGGTTTCAATATCTGAAAGTTATCCGTAATTCTGGATGACAATGAGCCTGCAACTTCTGGTAGCGTTACATCGAAA
>NZ_JAWOVZ010000162.1:0-1284 GCF_033340175.1 Vibrio sp. 1557
GCAGGGGAAAGTTGTTCCTCAGGTTTCTGAGCTTGCTATTGCGCAGAGAAATACAGAATACATAGAGCAGACTCACGCTGTTTCATTAATCGAGAAAGTGGTGAGTGGGCATCGTAAGCGTCCTTTAGTGCTCACGGCTGATCGCGGTAGAGGTAAAAGCAGCGCGTTAGGTATCGCTTGTGCTCAGTTGTTGCAACACAAGCCGCTGCGTATATTACTTACCGCGCCTTCTATTAACGCTGTTGAGCCAGTCTATCAGCACGCGCAGCGTTTACTTACGGATGCCAAACAGATGAAGAAAGACCGTTTGGAAGTCGGATATGGGTATATTCAGTTTATTGCGCCTGACGAATTGTTGTCTTCGCTGCCTGAGTGTGATTTGTTGCTAGTTGATGAAGCGGCTGCGATTCCCGTCCCGATGCTCAAACAAATCACCGAGCATTATCATCGTTTGGTCTTTTCTAGCACGATTCATGGCTATGAAGGCTGCGGACGTGGCTTCACGTTGAAGTTCATTGAATGGTTGCAACAACAACGATCTGGCATGAAGACGTATCACATGCAGCAACCAATTCGTTGGAGCGTAGATGATAAGTTAGAAACGTGGTTGTATGACGCTTTTATCTTGAACGCGGAATTATCGCCGCAATCCATTGAAGGTATGGCGAACGTATCGTTGAACAAAGTGGACAAGCAAGCACTGGTTCACCAACCCAACTTACTACGCGAATGCTTTGCTTTACTGGTTAATGCTCATTATCAAACCTCACCGAATGATTTGCTCCATTTACTGCGAGATGACAACAGCTCCGTTTATCTCGCGATGGATAAACAAAATATCATCGGAGTCATTCTCACGGTTGAGGAGGGCGGTCTTGATGACGAGTTAATTGAAGCCGTTCAACTTGGTCAACGTCGTCCTAAAGGGCATTTGACGCCAATCACCATCATCAATCAACTTGGTTTGGTAAAAGTAGGTAAGCTTATTACTTCACGAGTGATGCGAATTGCGGTGCATCCAGATCTACAAGGTTCGGGCATTGGCAAGCGCATGCTAACACTACTCGAGGAAAGTGTTGGTGCCCATGTGGATTACCTATCGACAAGTTTTGGTGCGACGGATGAGTTGATTCAGTTTTGGCAACAAGCTGGTTATCAATCCATTCGTTTAGGAACTATGCGCGATGCCGCCAGTGGTTGCTATTCATTGTTGATGGTTCGCCAACTTGCGAATAAATCACAAACTTGGATTGATGACGCACAAGCATTGTTTCATGAGTTTTT
>NZ_JAWOVZ010000163.1:0-1284 GCF_033340175.1 Vibrio sp. 1557
GGAAAGTCAGCAAACTGAGATGCCCAGTCCTGCTTAACCATTGTTTCACCATTCACGAGTGTTTCACGTGAAACATTCGTCATTGCGCGCGCTAAGGTCAAAGCGTCTTCAATAGGAAAATCGAGAGCAAGCAGCGTTACTGTCCACGCTAAGTGTTGATCGGTTTGAAGAGTTGTAGTTCTAGAAGTAGAAGCAACTGACAGAGCTCTTATTTCATCATTAATCGGATGGCGCCAGATATCCAACACGTCCGCGCTTGTCGTTTCAACAGAATCATCGTGCTTAGACTCTACGTCTTCAATACCAATAAAAATGGCCGAGGATGGTTGTTGGCGACATTCTGAAACCGATAGACCTGATTGGTAGTAAAGCACAAAATCGGCAGTCTCTGCTTCCTCACATACGTCAATCAGATCGGTACCTACACGAAAGGTATTTTGCCCAAGAACAAGTTGAATAAATTGAGTCGGGCTTACGCCCAACTCAATCTCATCAATACTAAAACCCTGTTCTTTCGCCAACAATAAGCACTGCTGAACAGATCCTGTCAGCGGAATTAACGACGATGGAATAAGGATTTTAGCCATTACTCATCCGCCTCGGCGTGCACGGCTGGGTGATAAAGCTCGGAACCTGTCGCACGAAACTCTTCAGACTTCTTACGCATGCCTTCCATCGGGTCATCTAACATCTTGATAGAAATCGCCTGATCCGCGGCAACTTGCTCTGTATCTTTGGCATACTCCCTGACTTCTTGAGAAATCTTCATTGAGCAGAATTTAGGGCCGCACATTGAGCAGAAGTGCGCTACTTTTCCAGACTCTTGCGGCAGCGTTTCATCATGAAATGCACGTGCGGTATCGGGGTCTAAAGCGAGGTTAAATTGGTCTTCCCAGCGGAATTCAAAACGTGCCTTTGATAAAGCATTGTCACGAACTTGTGCTCCAGGATGCCCTTTTGCTAAATCCGCAGCATGCGCAGCTAGCTTGTAGGTGATCATACCGGTTTTAACGTCTTCTTTATTTGGAAGCCCCAAGTGCTCCTTAGGGGTCACGTAACACAACATAGCGCAGCCATACCAACCAATCATCGCCGCGCCAATACCGGATGTAATATGGTCATAACCCGGAGCTATATCTGTCGTTAGAGGACCCAAGGTGTAGAATGGCGCTTCATGACAGTGTTCCAACTGTTGGTCCATATTTTCTTTAATCATATGCATTGGAATATGGCCAGGGCCTTCAATGATGACCTGCACATCATATTCCCATGCGATTTTCGTCA
>NZ_JAWOVZ010000164.1:0-1274 GCF_033340175.1 Vibrio sp. 1557
TGCGATGGAAGATCCGAATCCAAAAGTGGCTGGACGTGGCATCCAAATGCTACGTGAAGCCGGAGTTGAGGTTCAGGTTGGACTGTTAGAAAACGATGCGATTGAGCTCAATCGTGGCTTCATTAAATTCATGCAAACAGGCATGCCATTTATCCAATTAAAAATGGCAGCAAGCTTAGATGGACAGAGTGCGCTAAGTAATGGCAAGAGCCAATGGATCACCTCCCCACAGGCTCGCCAAGACGTGCAGCGTTATCGAGCGCAAAGCGGTGGTATTCTGTCTACAAGCAAAACAGTGATGGATGATAACGCTTCTCTCAACGTTCGTTGGGATGATTTGCCGCAGAGTGTTCAAGCGCACTATGAGCTGACGGAAGTTCGCCAACCTGCACGGGTAATACTCGACCGTCAACAGAAACTGAGTGATGACCTTAAACTGTTCAGTACCGAAGGTGAGCGAATTATTGTCAGCAGCGAAGGCGATGTTTGTCCACAACTAGACCAAAGCGGAAAAATTGATTTAGCTGCGACCCTAAAAGCGGTCGCGACTCAGCATAATATCAACCATTTATGGGTGGAAGCTGGCGCGACGCTCGCGAGTTCTCTAATCAAAGCTAACCTTGTAGATGAGTTGATTGTCTATCTCGCTCCGAAACTAATGGGAAGCGATGGACGAGGTTTAATTGGCGCGCTGGGATTGACGGAGATGGCGCAGGTCATCGATTTAAATATTACTGATGTGCGAATGGTGGGCAGAGATATCCGTATTACCGCCACCCTTGTACGTAAAGAAATTTAGAAAAGAAGCACTATGTTTACAGGAATTGTAGAAGCAGTTGGTAAATTAACTGCGATTACGCCAAAAGGCGAAGACATTACCGTTACGGTAGAAGTAGGTAAGTTAGACATGTCTGACGTGAAGTTAGGCGACAGCATCGCAACTAACGGTGTGTGCTTAACGGTGATTGACTTTGGAAGCAATTACTACAGCGCGGATTTGTCTCTCGAGACCTTGAAAAAAACCGGTTTTGCAAACTACCAAGTAGGCGAAAAGGTTAACTTAGAAAAAGCCATGCTGCCGACGACACGTTTTGGCGGACACATTGTATCTGGACACGTGGACGGCGTGGGTGAAATTGTGGAGCGCAATCAAGTTGGTCGTGCGATAGAGTTTTGGGTCGTGATGCCTGCTGAGATCAGCAAGTACGTGGCAGAAAAAGGCTCTATCACCGTTGATGGTATCAGCTTAACGGTGAATGATTTACGTAAAAACG
>NZ_JAWOVZ010000165.1:0-1274 GCF_033340175.1 Vibrio sp. 1557
AGACTAAGTAGCTAGGCGTGTCATTGGGATTAGGTAAACAAGCCGCCGTTCATCCACAAATGAGCGGCAATACTGGCGGCGTAGCCCAGAGCGATCACGGGCGTCCATTTTAAATGGCCAAAGAAAGTGTATTGGCCACGCGCTGCGCCCATTAAAGCCACACCCGCGGCAGAACCAATCGACAACAAACTCCCCCCTACGCCCGCAGTGAGCGTAACAAGCAACCAGTTACCAGTGGACATGCTTGGGTCCATCGTTAGTACCGCAAACATGACCGGAATGTTATCGACAATGGCAGAAAGCACACCGACCATCACGTTCGCCCAAACCGGATTCCATTGGGTGTACATGACGTTTGAAACCAATTCGAGATAACCGAGCAAGCTCAAGCCACCTACGCACATCACGACGCCATAGAAGAACAGCAAGGTATCCCATTCGGCGCGAGAAACACGATGGAATACGTCAAACGGTACGACAGAGCCTAAACGTTTCAGCGCATGATCGTCCCCATTCGCAATCGCCATGGCCGCTTTTTTCGCGAGCGAATGTTTAAGAGTTTTTCTTAAGAAGTACCCGAAGAACTGTAGGTACGCCAAGCCCATCATCATGCCAACCACGGGTGGGAAGTGAAGAACAGCATGGAAGGAGACAGCCGTAGCGATCGTGAGGACAAACAGCAGCACAATGCGCCTTGCGCCACGTTTTAATTCGACATGCTCGTGGATGGTATTGGGTTTGGTGTTCGGTACAAAAAGGGACATTAAAAACGCTGGCACGACATAGTTGATTAGAGAAGGGACAAACAAAGGCATGAATTCAGAGAACCGCACGTGCCCGGCTTGCCAAACCATCAAGGTTGTAATGTCACCAAATGGGCTGAATGCCCCGCCCGCGTTGGCTGCGATAACGATGTTGATGCAAGCAAGATTGACGAACCTTGGATTGTCGCCAGACACTTTCATTACCACCGCGCACATCAAAAGGGCCGTGGTTAAGTTATCGGCGATTGGAGAGATAACAAACGCCAGAAAGCCTGTCAGCCAAAACAGTTTTTTGAACCCGAACCCTTTCCCGACCATCCACGCTTGTAGAGCATCAAAGAGTTTGCGCTCTTCCATCGCGTTTATGTAGGTCATCGCGACGAGCAAAAACAGCAACAGCTCGGCGTACTCAAGTAGGTTATGTTCCAACGCCGCTTTTGCCACGTCTTGCTGGTGGTGCTGGGCGAAGGTGTAACCAATCAAAATCCAAATCAGACCTGCCGCGAGAAG
>NZ_JAWOVZ010000166.1:0-1270 GCF_033340175.1 Vibrio sp. 1557
GTTTGAAGCGATCAACCACGCCTTTACCACCCTATCTACCGGCGGTTACTCGACCTCCGATAGCTCGATGAACAACTTCTCCAACGGTGCGCACTGGGTCGCGACCACTTTCATGTTCTTGGGCGGTCTGCCATTTCTATTGTTTGTTGCCGCTCTACGCAAACGCAGCATCGATATTCTGGTCAAAGATGCACAGGTACGAGGCTTTGCTTACTTGTTCTTGTTCTCAAGCTTGGTGGTTGCCGCTTGGCTAGTGATTCGCGATGGTTACACCATTTTGGATGCCCTGCGAGTGTCGATGTTCAACATCGTTTCTGTGGTGACAACCACTGGGTTCGGCTTGGAAGATTTCACCGCTTGGGGCGCTCTGCCAACCACGCTCTTTGCCTTCTTAATGATGGCAGGGGCATGTTCTGGCTCAACCGCAGGCGGGATTAAAATCTTCCGTTTCCAAATTGCTATGACGCTGTTGAACAAACAGATCATGAAACTGATTCATCCATCCGGCGTTTTCGTGCAACGTTACAACCAACGTCCTGTGAACGACGACATCGTGCGCTCTGTGGTGGCGTTTGGGTTGATGTTCTTTATCACCATAATCTTTATCGCTGGCTGTTTAAGTGCCCTTGGTCTTGATCCCGTGACCAGCATTTCTGGCTCAATCACCGCCGTTGCCAACGTGGGTCCTGGCATGGGTAGCGTGATCGGCCCAACCGGTAACTTCGCGCCACTACCAGATGCCGCTAAATGGCTTCTAAGCTTTGGTATGTTGATGGGCCGCTTGGAGATTCTGACTATTCTTGTACTGTTCTTCCCTGCGTTTTGGCGCCGTTAAGCAGACACAAATAAAAGGTATGACAATGAAAACATGGATCACTCTGGCGACCCTACTCGCCACCTCATCCGCCTACGCCGCTGAAGTCGTCACTTTAGCCGACGGTCGAGAAGTGAAGTTGAACGATGACTTTACTTGGGAATACGTGATGACAAGTTCTGCGCCAAAAGAGGCCGTAGCCCAAACCACAACAAGCGCGGTTGAAACTGTCGCAGCTCCTGCGATTGCGACAATTCCGGTCGTAACAAAAACCGTCGGTACAACCGTGGTTGTGAACGCGAAAAAGCCAACCATGCAGCTGTCAGACTCAGGGGTCGACATACTGATTGGCTCTGCGAGCTACGAAGGTGGTGAACTGGTACTGCCAACGTCTATCACCAACCAAAGCTCTCAATCTGTCATTCAGGTGGAGGTTGAGGTACAAGTGTTTGATAT
>NZ_JAWOVZ010000167.1:0-1268 GCF_033340175.1 Vibrio sp. 1557
TCTGTGTTGGTCACTATTTCAATTATGGTACGCCTCCCCGCTACCATTTATTTTCAATTTTGGCGTACTGAATGACACTGAAGCGCGAGCGATTCACCTCACTTTCGCGATATTTTTGGCCTTCACTGCTTATCCAGCAATGAAGAACTCTCCGCGTGATCACATTCCTCTTGTGGATTGGATTCTCGCGTTAGCGGGTAGCTTTTCGGCTGCCTATATCTACCTTTTCTACACCGAACTCGCAGGACGTTCCGGCGCGCCCACCACTGCCGATATTGTGGTTGCGGTCGTTGGCATGATATTGCTACTTGAAGCGACTCGTCGTGCATTAGGGCCTCCGCTAATGGTTGTGGCCGCCGTGTTCCTGACTTACACGTTTGCTGGCCCATACATGCCAGATGTCATAGCCCACAAAGGCGCAAGCTTAGGTAAAGCGATGTCGCATCTGTGGCTAACCACCGAAGGGGTATTTGGTGTTGCGTTAGGTGTATCCACTTCTTTCGTATTCTTGTTTGTACTGTTTGGCGCGATGCTAGAGCGTGCGGGTGCGGGTGCTTACTTCATTAAAGTCGCATTTTCTCTACTTGGTCATATGAAAGGCGGCCCAGCTAAAGCCGCGGTTGTCGCATCTGGTCTATCGGGTCTGGTTTCAGGATCATCGATCGCAAACGTCGTAACCACGGGTACTTTTACCATTCCATTGATGAAACGAGTCGGCTTCCCGGGCACAAAAGCGGGTGCCGTTGAAGTGGCAGCGTCAACCAATGGTCAGCTCACCCCGCCAATCATGGGCGCGGCAGCGTTTTTGATGGTGGAATACGTTGGGATTTCTTACGTAGAGGTTATCAAAGCGGCATTACTTCCAGCGCTGATTTCCTACATCGCGTTGATTTACATCGTTCACCTTGAAGCATGTAAAGCGGGCATGACTGGCTTACCTCGTCGTCATAATCCAACGTTACTGCAAAGCCTACTGTCATTCACGGCTACCATTTTAGGTCTGTGTGTAATCAGCGCTTTGGTGTACTACGGTGTAGGTTGGACGAAAGATGTCTTTGGCGACGCAGCGACTACGATAGTAACGATCGCGCTACTCATCGCCTACGTCGGCCTCGTAAAAATTTCTGCGAACCACATGAAAGATGGCGCAATTGAGATTGATGCGGAGCTGACTGAAGTGCCAGATCCGGGTCCTACAGTGAAGTCTGGCTTACACTACCTGCTACCTATCGTCGTACTGGTTTGGTGTTTAACAATAGAGCGCTTCT
>NZ_JAWOVZ010000168.1:0-1267 GCF_033340175.1 Vibrio sp. 1557
ACTGCATAAGGACTCCTGACTTATCTAAGTCAGCTTCCTGCCTAGCCCTGAGGGATTTCCTCAGGGCTTTTTTCGTTTTAGAACTTGTAAGAAACACCAGCGTAAAGCGAGCCGATCATGATGGTTAAGTCATCGTAAGTTTCGTCAATTACAAATGTGTCTACTTCATACGCGATGCGGAAATTCAGATTCTCGATCGCTTTAGGTGAGTATTCGCCACCAACACCTGCACGGAATGACGTTTCTGCTTTTGACGAAGAGCCAAAATCAAGTTCGGTACGACCAAGGCCAACCGTCGCAAACGGACGCCAGCCACTGTCAAAGGTGTAACCTAGGTTCGCCATTAGAGCGATGTTTTCAGGTTTTACCATTGTGCGTGGTGCATCTTCAAACTTGTCAAAAATATCACCGTAGCGTGTGTATTGCGCTTCGATTGCGACGATACGGTTGAACTGGTAACCGCCAAACAGTTTGTATGTGGAGTCGTTAGAATCCAGATTAACCGCATACGGCCAAACACTGTCGTCATAGACAGTTGTAACCCCGATACCACCACCAAGGTAAAAGCCTGATACGTCTTTTTTCTCGACATCAGTTTGATTTGCTTGCGCGAATGCTGAAACAGCAGCTAACAAAAGGACAGCTTTTTTCATGTGTAATTAACTTTATTATTTTGATTAAAACGAAGTGAAATATAAGAGGCTTTATCTGCATTTGGGATTTTTCATCGGCTACTTGAAAAAACACAAGTCACCGAAGCGTTAGTTAAGCAAATAAGTCGCACCTCTCATGCGTGCAGCATAACGAGTCAAAAAATAAAGGTTAAGTATCGAAATGTATGGTTTTGTCAGAAGAGGGGGAAATAAAAAACACCTCCCTTAACCGGAATTTAAGGGAGGTGCTGAATGCCAAATCGAGGGTGGCATTGTTAATTGCTTAAGTGTTAATCGCTTAAGTTTTGCTTATGCAGCAACTTCTTGTTTTGCATCCGCTTTGTTTTTTAGGAATGCATAGGTAAAGCCTGTTACCGCCGTACCTGCAGCAATTGCTACCAAGTACATCAAGACTGGAGAAATTGCGTTAGGGATAAGCAGTACAAATAGACCGCCGTGAGGTGCCATCAGTTTCGCGCCGAATAGCATAGATAGAGCACCTGTTAGAGCGCCACCAGCCATACAAGATGGGATTACACGCATTGGGTCTTTCGCTGCGAATGGGATTGCACCTTCAGAGATAAAGCACAGACCTAGCACGAATGATGCTTTGC
>NZ_JAWOVZ010000169.1:0-1266 GCF_033340175.1 Vibrio sp. 1557
AGCTACAGGCTATTCTATACAGGGGTTAAAAGCCGCTTTTAAACATGAAGCTGCTGTTCGACAAGAGCTCGCTTTGCTAAGCATTGCTGTGATTTTGGCGTGCGTGGTTGATGTCGGGATGATAGAGCGCATCTTATTGATTGGTGTCGTGGTATTAGTTCTGATTGTCGAACTGATTAACTCCGCGATAGAAGCAGTGGTGGATCGCATTGGTGTTGAACGCCATGAATTAAGTGGTCGCGCTAAAGATATAGGATCGGCAGCCGTTATGGTTGCGTTAGCGTTCGCAGCTTTTACTTGGCTATACATCTTGGCCAGTCGCTACCTAGGCTAGAGGTTACAACATGATTCAGCAGTATCGAGATAGCAACCAAGTCATTTGGTTTGATGAGGAGCTTATTGAAGATCCTAGTCAGCCTATTTTTGATGCCGAGTATTGGCAATCCACCAACAAAGTAACTGGCAGTGCGTCAGGGCGTGGCACTACTTGGTTTGTTCAGCTTGATACGATGCAAGCCGCTCTGCGTCATTATCGACGTGGCGGCTTATTTGGTAAGTTAGTTAAAGACAATTATTTGTTTTCAGGTTGGGAGCAAACGCGTTGTGCGCAAGAGTTCCAACTATTACTTACACTGATTAATGCTGGCGTTCATGTGCCAAGGCCAATTGCTGCGAGAGCTGTGAAATCTGGATTGACATATCAGGCCGATTTATTGAGTGAGCGCATTCCTAACGCAAGAGACCTGGTCAGTATCTTGCAGGAAAAACCGTTACCGGAAGGAATGTATCAAAAAATAGGGCAAGAAATTGCCAAAATGCACAACGCTGGCGTTAATCACACAGACCTGAATATCCACAACATCTTGATCGATGACAAAGATAAAGTGTGGATTATTGATTTTGATAAGTGCCGCAAACAAGAGCACGGCGACTGGAAAAAGCAAAACTTAGAAAGGCTTCTTCGCTCATTCAAAAAAGAACTGCTCAAACGCCAAATCATTTGGCAAGCGTCCGATTTTGATCATGTACAAAAAAGTCATACTGAAAATACGTAAAGTGAGCTTTTTGTCAGTTATTCGTGAGACAATCCAATAGCGCATTTCGGTACACCCACTAAAAGTACCCATTAAAGTAGGTAACATTTGCAATGAAAATACTAGTAACAGGCGGGGCAGGCTTCATTGGCTCAGCTGTCGTTCGACACATTATTCGTGACACCCAAGATAGCGTCGTGAATTGATACAAGCTCACCTAGGCAGGAAACGT
>NZ_JAWOVZ010000170.1:0-1264 GCF_033340175.1 Vibrio sp. 1557
TTTGATTTGTCGCAAAGCCTTGAATACCGAAGTTAACACTAAAGTTGTTTTCGTATTCAGGAGAGGAGCCCGTACTGCCGATGGCTTGATTTTCCCAACCGAGTAATTGGTTAGAGTATGTCAAACCAATGTACCAACAATCAGATTGGTAACGCAGGCTTGCTAGCCATTCCATATCGGTATTTTCATTTAGGTCATAGTAGTACTGACCGCTTGCAGACCAGTTACGGTTGAACTCGTATGCCGCTACGATACCTGCTTGTGAAATACCTTTACGAGTAATAGTGTCGAGGTTTTCGAGAATGATCGTATCTTCGATGTATTCGCGAGTGACATAGCGGTAGTTACCTTGAATAAAGCCGCCGTTAAACTGATATTCCAACGTACTGTTGGCAAGCTGCATTGAGCTTAAGTCGATGTCGTACTGAACGCCACCGTGATAGAACAGGTAGTCGTTGTAGTTGAAATCAGCTTCAACTGCCCATGAAGAGTAGTTGGTTGTCTCGTCTGGAATGTTCGGGCTATTGCTGATTTTCGTCTTCTTATCGAAGTAGTAGATCTGACCAAACGACACGTTCAAACGTTCTTTGTAGTCATCATCAAAGAAGCGCGTACTTGCACCGTAGCTCAGCTGGTTAGCCGATGCGATCTTATCAATACCACTGTACTTACGACTGCGGAATAGACCGTAGTAGTCAGTTTGCAGCAGCGTTGTATCGTAGTTGTAGATGTTGGTTTGATCTTCTTCTGGTACGTAAAGGTACTGAAGCTGTGGTTCTAGCGTTTGTGTGTAGCCTTTGATCCAACTGGTGTCACGCTCTAAGTAAATCTGAGCATGGGTACGGAACTCAGGAATAACACGAGAAACTTGTTCATCAAGCTGGTTTTTCAAGTCCACGTCTGTCAAGCCAGTAAGGTCTTGAGAGTAGTAAGTGGAAAGTACGCGCGCTTCCGTTGTCCAAGTGGCCCAAGAGTTTGACAGCGGCATGGTTAGTCCCGGCTCTATGTGAACGCGAGTCGCGTTTGGTCGAGCGGTATCACTAGTGTCAAAACGGCTGACTTGGCTTTTTACGTCGAAGTTAAGGTGATCACCCCACAACGGCGTGTAGTAGTTCAAATCTAATTGAGGAAGCAAACGATATGGACGGTTTTCTTCTTTCAAGAGGATTTGGAAATCTCGAACGGTTAAAGACGCATCCCAGAAATCTGAACGGTACTGCACATGTCCTTCTTGGACTAACTGGCCGTCTTCACGGTTACCGAT
>NZ_JAWOVZ010000171.1:0-1254 GCF_033340175.1 Vibrio sp. 1557
TTGACGTTATTGGTGAGTGTTTCAATACTCGGTTTAGCGGCGATATCAGAACCCGCGAAACAATGGTGGGCTGAGTTGCCAAGCATCGTCCAAAACGTTTCGCAAGAAGTGAATGAAGTGACCAAAGCGTCGTCAGAGCACATGAATGCGCCGCTTGAGATCGCCAGTGACATGAACATTGACGAGATGGGCAACAACACGGTGTTTTCTCTGCTGAAAGCGCTCGCGACCACTACACCAACGCTGTTAACTCAGGCGATGATTGTGCTGTTTATGGTGTATTTCATGCTTAATCATGGTCGAAGTCTGTTTCGTAAATCGGTATCGCGTTTGCGTGGTTTTTCGAAACAACGTCAGGCGGTGGAGTTGGTGCAGGCTCTGCAGAAAGATTTATCGCGCTACATCGGCACCATTACTTTGGTCAATGCGGGTTTAGGCTTGTGTGTTGGATTGGTGTTTTTTGTCCTCGGCCTTGAAGACCCATTTCTATGGGGTGCGTTTGCTGGGGTAATGAATTTCGCGCCGTATTTGGGACCAGTGATTTCGATGGTGAGCTTTGGTTTTGTCGCGTATCTGCAGTTAGATTCGGTCAGTTTTATGCTGACAGTGGTATCGATATATCTGTTGCTGAATTTAATCGAGAGTCAGTTTGTCACCCCAACTTTGCTAGGGAGGCGGTTTAACCTCAACCCGTTAGTCATCTTTATGTGGCTGGTCTTTTGGGGTTGGTTGTGGGGCGGAATGGGGCTGTTGATTGGCGTGCCGCTGTTGGTGTGCATCAACATTTTAGCGGATCGTTTGGCGCTTTGCGGTTCGACGAACATCTAACCGCAAAGTTGCCAGTGTATTGAACGTTGTGCTTAGTTAAATAACTTTTCCGCCGCAACGGGTGGGCTGAATAAATATCCCTGACCGTAGATACAACCTTTGTCGACCAAGTAAGCCACTTGTTCTGGCGTTTCGATGCCTTCTGCCACGACTTTGAGTGAAAGCGTCGTGCCCATCGCAATGATGGCGTTCACTATGGCGTTGCTGTCGTTGTCGTTAGGCACATCACTGACAAACGAGCGGTCGATTTTCAGTTTGTTGATTGGCAAACCTTTGAGGTACGACAGCGAAGAATAGCCTGTACCGAAGTCATCCAACGAAATCTCGATTCCGAGTTCACACAGCTGATTTAGCGATGCGATGGCCAGTTTTGGATCGATAAGCAAAAAGCTTTCGGTAATTTCCAGCTCCAAGCGATGCGCCGGG
>NZ_JAWOVZ010000172.1:0-1254 GCF_033340175.1 Vibrio sp. 1557
CTTGGCGTTAATGGCGAGGAAGAGAGCCACTGTACATCAAAGATAAACATCATAAAGAGCGATACTGCGCATCCGACCATAACGGTGGCCCATCCCGACCAGTTTGGTGTTTTCAAATTGACAAGCGCAAGCAGAGATGGGATGTTGATTGGCATCTGAATGAACGCCGCGAACACAATCATCATGTCGAACAAGCTGTACGACTCAACAGACGCCAGCAGCAAAGCTGTGACCGTGGCTAATACGCCAGATACTATCGTCGCAATTTTTCCAACCATCAACTGCTGACGACTGGTAGCATTTGGGTTGAACCACACTTGGTAGAGGCTTTTGACCACAATGCCAGCGTTGCGGTTGTGTGCTGATGAAAGCGGCGCAATGGTCGCGGCCACCAATGCCACCATCACCAATCCGAGTAAACCTTGAGGCATGTAATGCTGGATGTAGTAGAGATAAGCGGCGTTGTTCGCACTCTGCTCTAGTGCAGGATAGATCGCCAGTAAATCGATGTTTTGTGCTGCCACGAACCACGCTGGCATAAACCACAGTACCGGGGCAAAAACAAACAGCACACCAGCAACGAATGCGGCCTTGGTGGCGTCTTTATCGTTGGCGGTGGTCAGAAAGCGATAGCAACTCAAGGTGTGGTTATTACTCATGGTTTGTTGCAGCAGCATGGCGATCGCCCACATCACAAACAGAGACGGAATCCTGATCTGTTCACCATAAATTGGCGTGGTGTACGCAAATACTTCGCTTGGTGAGTCAAAGCGTTGCAGTGCGGTATAGCCGATCACTAGAGTAATGGCGATCAGCAAAATTAATTGAATTACATTCGTCACAGACACCGTCCACGCGCCTCCGCTCACGGCGATCAAAGTGACGACCACCCCCATAGCGAGAATGGTGGTCGACATCTCAATGGCAAAAACGGCAGAGAAAAAAGACGCCAATCCATTCATCCAAATAGCACAGGCGATCAAAGTCAGCGGAAAGCTTAACCATGTGAATAGCTGTTCTGATGTGTGGCCAAACCGCACTCGAATCACTTCCATGGCGGTTTCTACGCGTAACCTTCGATAGCGACGCGCAAAAAATGCTGCCGCGACGAAAAATCCCAACGCATTTCCCCAAAAGATGAACATCACGCTGATGCCATCTTCATACGCTTTGGCTGCGGCACCCGTAAACGTCCACGCTGAAAATTGCGTCATGAATGCAGTCGCGCCAGCCATCCACCACAGCATGGTTCCT
>NZ_JAWOVZ010000173.1:0-1251 GCF_033340175.1 Vibrio sp. 1557
CCATGTCTGAGAACGATTTCAGACAATGCCTACGCATAGCAACTGGCGCAACCATCGGCTTTACACTGTGTAAGCTGTTTGGCTGGAACTACGGTGTGTTTTTCACCGTAACACCCATGCTTTTGCTCGGTATGGTACCAGTAGTGAACTTGCATGCATCAAGACAGTTAATCTTCTCCGCTGTTGTTTGTGGGCTAGAGGTTGGCATTTTGGGGGGCTTGTTTGGTAGTCATCCGGTGTTGATGACCTTGATTGCGTTCGGCTTGTTTCTTTACAAGTTTGCTTGTATGTCAAAAGGGAGTTTGTTTCTATTTGGCGCGAACAGTGTGCTTAGTTTGAGTATCATGCTGCACTTTGCTAGTTACCCGACAACGGATCTGAATGATCTTATTTTTAGTAACTTACAGGCGAACGTTTTGTCCATTATTGTGGCGTATTTGGTGACGTTTTTGATTCCTGATGCGGAACCTCGTCAACCGCCGCCAAAGCCTTCACAAGCCAAACAAAGCCATCGGATGCGACATGAGGCTCTTATGGGGGCGAGTATTGCAACCATGTCCTTTTTGGTGTTTCAGAGCTTTAATTTGAACGATTCCATGTCAGCGCAGGCGACAACCTTGTTGCTCCTGTTTCCAATGCATTGGAATGGCGCCTTAGGTTACGCTCGTAAACGGGCGATGGGCACATTGCTAGGCGTGACCTTTGGTATCGTCGGGCAGCTCATTTTGTATGATTGGTCAGATACTTTGCTGTTTATTGTGCCGTTACTTTGGATTGGCGCGATGATATTCAGTTACATGCATGTGAAAGAATCCAGTGGTTCAGGTGCTGGCTTTGGCGGCCTCACTACTTTAGGGATCTTATTCGGACAGTATCTCACGCCCGATGGTGATCTGATTTTTAGTGCTTTGTATCGAGTCAGCAGCATACTGTTTGCCATCGTGGTCACTTTGCTTGTTACTTATGCCGTGCATCGGTTACTCAACAGCTTTGCCGCAACGCGCTTTAGTCAATCATAGCCTTGATGCGTCTCAGTTCACTAAATCATACGTTGCTGGTCAGAAAGGACTGTTCCAGCAACTTGGTTTTCAAATCTTCAGTCATAGTAATGGGTTGCTCGAATCGAATGCCTATCACCCAGCCTTTGGGTTGCTTCTTTATATTGGCGATCAAGCAAGGATTTTCCTCTCCTATATGAATGCTAAGAGGTGATACCACCGAACCTCGGGCTCCAACCTTAAACTCAGGCTC
>NZ_JAWOVZ010000174.1:0-1250 GCF_033340175.1 Vibrio sp. 1557
TTTTTCATAAAGCCGAGCCTATCTGGTTCAAAATCGCCGTGTAGATTGTCACAACTCACCGTAAAAGGGAAGCCAGCACTCGTGGCAAGAATCCATTCGTAAGCTTGAGGGCGAATTTCTACTTTTTCGAACTCAGCTTGTACGGCTTCGGTGCGTCCATCCGGCTCATACCAGTAGCCAAAATCTTCCATTAGACGACGTTCAGGACCAGCGACACACCAGTGCGCGATTTCGTGCAGAGCAGAAGCGTAAAAACCTCGAGCAAAAATAATACGATGGTGAGGATGCTCATCATCAGCTGGCAGATAAATAGGCTCATCACCACCAAGCTCTAGCGTGGTGTTGAATTGCTCAAGAAAAGTGTCATTGAAAATGGTGATTAGATCTTGGTATTCGTGGGTCATCGTCGAGTCTGTACTTCAAATTGACATGCGCTGCGCATTGTCGCTGTTTTTGCAAATAAGGTAAAGGCATCCCACAGTTTTGGTTATTAGTTGAATTTATCTGAACCGACCTTTCTCAATACAATTTCTCATTCGTCAGCGTACTCATTTACTAATACACTCTCGCCTTATTTTGGTGCCACTCAAATTGCTGTTTTTCAAGCAGTTTGATTATGAGCATGTTGCTGGTTTTAATCACTTTTTAAGACTGATTAAGCCGTTTGTAAGTGTTGTTACTGCCCTAACCATTTTGTAATGGATAAACGGTAACTTTTTACTTTGAGTGTTCCCCTATGTTGCTAAGTGTGTTGTATATCATTGGTATCACGGCTGAAGCCATGACAGGTGCGTTAAGCGCTGGTAGAAGAAAAATGGACTGGTTTGGCGTTATGTTGGTAGCGAGTGCGACAGCCATTGGCGGCGGCACCGTGCGTGACATTTTATTGGGCCACTACCCTCTTGGTTGGGTCAAGAATCCTGAATTTCTGGCTATCACCTGTGTTGCTGGCGTACTAACGACTGGCCTCGCGAAATGGGTGATCAAACTAAAAGGCTTGTTCATTCGTCTTGATGCACTGGGTTTGATTGTATTTAGCATCATCGGTACCAAGATTGCGATGGGCATGGGCTTGCACCCAGGCATCTGTATGGTGTCTGCATTGGTGACTGGCGTATTTGGTGGCTTACTTCGCGATTTGATCTGTCGCCAAACTCCGTTGGTACTGCATGAGGAGCTATACGCTTCTATCGCGTTGATAGCATCCGGCCTTTACCTGGCGTTACTGGAATTCAACGTGCCAGACGTAA
>NZ_JAWOVZ010000175.1:0-1249 GCF_033340175.1 Vibrio sp. 1557
GCAACGGATGATATTTCTGGACGATATTGAATTTCGATTCATAAGGCCCCGGCGTTTTCACCAAGCGCTTTCCATCTTTGACGATCTCAATATTCGCCCCCTCTCGCGAGAATAACGGTTTGATGACATAATCGTTCAAACAAGTCACGTTTGGGTCATTAGCAAAATGGGCAGGCAAAAGATTGGGATGATTTGGAAAGCGTTCCCACAACAATGGCAAAAGTGCTTTATTGGATAAAATCGATTTCCACATGGGTTCTAGCCAGTTGACATTTGCAGTCGCTAAGTATTTCGCGTATTCCTCTTCAAACATGAATTCCCAAGGATAAAGTTTGAACATCCAACGAATGGCTCGTTCGTCCACATCCACAAATTTTCCGTCTTCCGTTACACCAATATCTTCGACGTGCACAAAAGCTGTCGCTAGCCCCGCCTCGCGCGCGCAATCTTCTAAATACTGGACAGTCGCTTTATCTTCTTCTGTGTACTTGCAACAGCTAAAGTGGAGAGTTTGTCCCGGTTGATATTTGGCTATCTCCGCAAAACGCTCAATTAGAAAGTCTTGAAGAATATTGAATTGATCCGCAGCTTGATGAATTCGACCTTTGTTAACTACATCTTCCAGCCACACCCACTGCCAAAAACCCGTTTCAAACAAACTTGTCGGTGTATCGGCATTGTTTTCGAGTAGCTTTGCTGGTGATGTTCCGTTATACGCAAAATCCAAACGAGAATAGAGCGAAGGCTCTTTTCGTTGCCACGAAGACGCTACCTGTTCCCACATCAACTCAGGAATCGCACATTTCGTCAGTAGTTGCTCACAGCGAACCACCTCATCCACAATAGACAAGCACATCTGATGCAGTTCTTCAGTGGGAGATTCTAGGTCGTGCTCGATTTGCTCCAGCGTAAATTGATAGTAAGCACTCTCATCCCAATACGGTTGCCCATACATAGAATGAAAACCAAAACCAAACTGGCGTGCTAATTCACGCCAGTTTTCTCGTTCTTGTATCTCTCGTCGAAACATAATCAACCGCCACGACTGACCGAAACCGCTTTCCCGAATCCACCTCGAGACATGGCTCTACCAATAGTTCCGCCCCCACGTTTGTTTAAACTACTGGTCGCGACTTTGGTCGACTGGTTACGATATGAGCCAAAAAACTGGCCTGCACCGTTATAAAACTTGGACTTATAGCGGTACATCGGTTCCGAATAATAACTCTTGTTGTAACCTTTCAAGATC
>NZ_JAWOVZ010000176.1:0-1247 GCF_033340175.1 Vibrio sp. 1557
CAACGCATTACGTTCAGTTGTGGGCTGCGTCCGTTATCTGTCGATGAAGGGGTTGCGTACATCAATAATCGCTTAGACAAAGCGGGCAATGGGTCGCACATTTTCTCCATTGAACAGAAAAAAGCGATTTGGCGTTCTGCTATGGGCATACCAAGGTTAATCAACCAAATTAGCCATAAAGCTTTGTTAGCTGCGTTTAACGACCGTTGTACCTTACTGAAAAATCATCACGTTTATGCGGCCATGCACGATACGTTTGATGCCCGTAAACCTAAGTTTAAAACACCCGTATTTTGGGGATGGAGTCAACCTTGAGTGCCATCAATAAAGCATTATCTGAACTTGCTGAAAAAACATCACCGAGTGAACTTACTCGTGCTGAGATTCCTAATGTCTCACGCAGTAAGCCTTGGCTGTGGTTGGTTGCTGGTTTTTCATTAAGTCTTGCCGTCGGCGGCTGGGCTGTGTCCCAAGGCCCTACACCTTCGGATGAGTTCACATCGTTCCAACCAAGCGCAACGCAACCTTTAGAAACCAGTAATGCTGACCGTCTGGCATCTTCTCCTACCAATAAGATGACGCCAGAAACCAGTAACGTGGTTTATTCTAAACCTGTAGAAAAACCGCAAGCTGTTGCAGCATTACCAACGCCTCAACCTAGTGAGGGCGTATTTGGTTCACGTGCGGATGCGGATATGAGTTCAGACGCTCCGATGCTGATCGCGCAAGTAGCGAATGCACCGAGCAATACGACCACCAATTTGGTTCAAGAGAGTTCAATGCGCATTGAGCAAGTTGAACTTTCACACCGTCAGTTATCGTTGAAAGCGATCAGTCGAGCAGAAAAAGCCATTGATGCAAACGATATGGAAACGGCGCTTTCTGCTTATACCGAAGCATTGCGTTATGAGCCAAGCAATATCGAAACGCGTCAAAAGCTGGCGGCGCTTTATTTCGGTAAAGGGGATACCAGAAAGTCTTACGAAATCCTCCAAGAAGGCATCAACCTTGATAAGGATAACCAACCACTAAGACTCGCGTTGTCGAAGCTATTGGTTAAAGCCAATCAGCCTTCTGCGGCACTGAGCCCACTGGTTCACTTGCCTCCAATGCCGAGTCGAGATTACTTGGCAATGCGCGCAGCCCTTGCGCAGAAACAAAAGCAAAACGACATCGCATTAGAAAGCTACCAGCTACTGACTCAACGCGAGCCAGACAATGCTCGCTGGTGGCTTGGTTTGGCGATT
>NZ_JAWOVZ010000177.1:0-1246 GCF_033340175.1 Vibrio sp. 1557
GCGTTGATGTTGGGGTAAATGGATTTAAACTCTTCCACCCAAAGTGTGGTCATCCCCGCCAAAGTGTCTGAGCCTACCGAAAGCAAGTTACCAACAATGCCAGTGGTTTTATGGTAGTTCGGTAATGGCTTATCTTGAGCAACCGCCATACTCGAACAAATAAGCACGATACAAGCGATGGCTTTACTGACTCGACGTCCCATTATTTCACCACCAAACGACTTGGAAGTACGAACGAGAACTTACTGCCTACACCGACTTCACTTTGAATTTCCAGGTGTGAGTCATGATGGCTCAACGCATGTTTCACAATTGCCAATCCTAAACCACTGCCACCCGTATCGCGTGAACGTGCTTTATCAACTCGGTAGAAACGCTCAGTCAGTCGATGCAAGTGTTGTGGCTCAATACCATCACCACTGTCTTCAACTTCAAGGCACGCACCTTGTGCGGTTTGATACCAACGAACATGAATATTGGCTCCCGGAGGAGTGTACTTCACTGCGTTGTAAACAAGGTTGGAGATCGCGCTGCGCAATTGGTCATCATCTCCAAGCACACGAAGGCTGGTATCGACATCAAACTTGAGTTTATGTTGGTCATCACCACTTAAGCTGATCGCTTCTTTCTCTAATACTTCAAGCATTGCTGGCACGTTTACGACATCTTCCAACTCATGCATCGGCGCGGCTTCAATCTTAGATAAGGTAAGAAGTTGATTCACTAAGCTGTTCATGCGGTTAAGCTGCTCCGTCATCACCCCATGCGCTTTAGTCCACATCGGGCCGACGATCATGTCTGGGTCTTCCGTCATCTCCAGATAACCTTGTAGTACGGTCATCGGAGTGCGTAGCTCATGAGAAACGTTGGCGAAGAAGTTACGACGCATTCCTTCGAGTTGCTTAAGTTGGCTCACGTCACGCACCACCATCAGGTGTTCACCTTCCGTGTAAGGCACGATACGCAGTTCTAACATACGTTCGACATTCAACGGCGAGCGCATTTCTAGCGGTTCGGAGAAATCTTTTTTATTGAGGTACTTGATGAAATCTGGAGTTCGAATCAGGTTCGAGATAGGTTGACCGGAATCTTCTGGCCAATGGAAGCCTAACAGGTGTTGAGCTAATCGGTTACACCAAACAATGTTGCCTTCCGCGCGAAATACTACGACGGCATCGGGCAATGATTCGGCACCGTTTCTAAAGCGACGGATCAGATTGGTGAGCTCTTTGCGTTTACGACGTTG
>NZ_JAWOVZ010000178.1:0-1236 GCF_033340175.1 Vibrio sp. 1557
GAATAGAACTGGGCGGTGAGTCAATGAGAAAACTGGCGCAATCCGATCACTTAGAGTAAAAATAGGAAGAGAGAAAAACGGCAGGATCAGGTGATCGGAATAAACCGAAACGAGCGATCGCAATCACCGAAATACGCATACTTTAAGCGGTAGCCTAGATATAGAAACGGAGCACACATGAATAAAAAACTTATCTTTGGACTGATACTTGTTGCCACCATTCTTTTGTTAGGCGCTAATTTTGGTCAATATCTAACGCTTGAAAACGCAAAAGCGCAGCAAGAAGCGCTCAATTCATTCATCGAAGCCAACATCGTCTATGCCGCCACGGTGTATTTTTTAGCGTATGTTGCGATTACCGCATTTTCTATTCCCGGAGCAGCAGTGGTTACTTTGCTAGGCGCAGCTTTGTTTGGGTTTTGGTTTAGCTTACTTTTAGTTTCTTTTGCCAGTACGATCGGTGCGACCTTAGCTTTTTTGAGTAGCCGATATTTGCTTAGGGATTGGGTTCAATCGAGATTTGGGGAAAAGCTTGTTGCGATTAACCAAGGAGTAAAAAAGGATGGCGCGTTTTATCTGTTTTCTTTGCGCTTAATTCCAGTGTTCCCATTTTTCCTCATCAACCTACTGATGGGATTAACACCTATGAGCATTGCGCGCTTTTATTTAACCAGTCAAATAGGCATGCTCCCTGGTACTGCCGTTTACCTTAACGCTGGTACTCAGTTAGCAACCATTGATAGCCTTTCTGGTATCGTATCCCCGACTGTATTAGCATCTTTTGCTTTGCTGGGGCTGTTTCCAATACTCGTAAAATGGGTTATGAATAAGGTCAAGCCAACCCCTACTCAGCCAAATGGCAGTATTTGATGAAAATCTTTATCGCGAAAAATCCAGCAGAAGCGCACATCGTATGTGAACTATTAAAAACTGAAGATATATGCTGTGAGGTGCGTGGAGAAGGACTTTTTGGTCTGAAAGGTGAGCTTCCTTTTGGCGATGATACTGATCCTTATGTTTGGCTATTAGATCCAGAACAACAATTGAAAGCTCACTCAATTATTGAAGCATTTAGGCAGCAGTCACAAAGCAACATATATGAAGACTGGCAATGTCCTCATTGTCTTGAACACAACGAAGGACAGTTTGGTGCGTGTTGGCAATGTGGATATCAAATTGGGGAGCCATGATCGTTCCCCTATTCTCGCATTTCAGGTGTCTATATTGATGGCTAGG
>NZ_JAWOVZ010000179.1:0-1234 GCF_033340175.1 Vibrio sp. 1557
TCTGGCCCTAAACCGCTGTTGTTTGGTGTGACTTTATGGGTATTAATTTCCACTACATCACTAAGCTGGCTAGTACTTAGATAATCGTTGTCGACTTATCGCGTTGGTCGGAGGTTGACTCTTGTTTGTCACTCTTGAGCGCAAACACCAACGCGATAGCGATTAAAAACGCCGTCAATTCCGCTAACGAGCGAGTGAGCCCTTCACTGCTAATTGCGATGCCAATTTGTAATACCACTGCTATCAATAAAACCGATTTCACCATTCTGAAGCTTATGCCTTTCTGCTCTACGTTGAGACATAATTATGATTCAGAGTTATAAGGTTACGAAATTCCCTTTCCGACTAACACATAGCAAAATTGACTAATCTTCGCCTCATTTCCGCCGGGAGAATGAGCGCCAGCTATTTAACGTTGATTATCTAACTCAGAAAGCAGCCACTCTTTTACCGCTTTACGCGAGACTTTAATCCCACCTTCTAACAAGGCTTGTGGCATCAAATAGTAAGTGATTGGCCATTTAAACTTCTCAAGCTTTTTCCGCAAGTATTGCTCGAATTCCTGTTGGCTCAGTAACGCTTCTGATTGAATAACGGCTATAGGACGATGACCGAACTCAGCATCTTCGACTGGCACGACAATGCTCTGAATGACGCTTGGAATTTGGTTCAATACTGCTTCTATTTCCTCACAGTGAACGTTTTCTCCACCTGAGATAAATTGATTATCGGCCCGACCGATGATCTTTAACTCATCTCCTTGCCAAGTACCGAGATCCTTACTGTCGAACCAACCATCCTCGTCCACGAATGCCGTCACTTGACCTTGGTGAAAATAGCCTGAAGCTAGCGTTTGTCCACCAATGTAAATGCGCTCATCAACCAACTTAATCTTACGATTTTTTAGTAAATGCCCAGCATTGCTTACGTCATTGATCTGTTTTGCCGTAACGGTAGATGCAGCCTCGGTCATACCATAACCTAACCACGTTTCGATGCCTTTTTCTGTGGCTCTTACCGCCAACTCATGAGCCACATGGCTGCCCCCCAGCAAAACGTGCGTCAGTGACAGTTCAACATCATCATCTAGCAAGCGTTTAAGTTGAGTCGCCACTAAAGAGGCGTGTGAAACCGCGAAGATATCGTCTGCCAGTCTTCCCGTGCCGATTTTCAATGTTGCGCCAACAAACAACCAGCGATAGACAATCGCAAGGCCGGAAACATGATAAAGTGG
>NZ_JAWOVZ010000180.1:0-1233 GCF_033340175.1 Vibrio sp. 1557
CGATTGAGTCCTCTTTTTTGTTTCTGACTTTCTATGCCGCGCTTATTTACCGCCAATACTCAATCGAGCAAAACGCACATCTGGCGCGAAGAAAGTGCGGCTATCATTAATAAGCTGCGTATCACCCACAGCTTCTACTTCTTGCAGCATCTTATAGAAGTTACCTGCAACTGTAATTCCGCGCACAGGTTGAACACGCTGACCATCACGGCACAAGAAACCACTCGCGCCAAATGAGAAATCACCACTGACAGCATCTGCACCAGAGTGAACCCCTTGCAGTTCCACTAATTCTAGGTATTCACCTGCTTTGACTTCTGACGCACTGCTGTTGCCTGTCGCAATCACTTTATGATTTGCCGATACGTCTAGGCTCGATTTCGCACTGCGAGATGCACTTGCCGTCGACACTGCACCCAAATAACTCGCTGTTTGGCTATTGTGCAATAGCGTATTCAGTTGGCCATTAGCGATCAACACATTGTCTTGGGTGGCAAAACCTTCACTATCAAACCCTGCGATAGCCATACCATTTGGCATGTATGCCGCATCGGTAAAGGTGAGAAGTTCACTTGCTACGCTTTGACCAAGCTTGTCACCCAGTGGCGAGATGCCCTTCATCGCACTCACACCAGAAAACGCACTGCCGAAAGCACCGAATAAACTTGCTAGCGCATTGATGTGGAAGATAGCCGGATAGTTACCTGTCGCAACTGGTACTCCATCAAGAAGATCGCGAGCAAGGTTGTAACCGCCTTCAATGCAGTAAGTTGGATTCAACTCATCAAAACGGCGACCTAACGACATTCTACCTGCCATCGACTGTTTGCCATCTTTTTCAAATAAGGTATACGCGTAACAAGTGAACGATCGCTCGAAGTGTTGACATAACGTACCCTGAGTATTCGCGATGATGAGCTGAGTTTCACCGTCACTGTAACCATTGTATGGTGAGCTTGAAGCGTGAGGCAAAGCCACAACACCTTGCTCAAGCGCAAGTGACAGTTCAATTTTCTCATCGACCGATGTGGTATCGTCTTGCGCAATTTCTGCAATATCAGTGGTGATTTTGCTGTTTACGCAGCTGATGGTTTGATGTTCATCTTGCTTAGAAAAACGAGCACTTTGCAGCGCGTTTGTGAGCATCAAATCTAAACTTGGTTGCTCTAGTGATTCAGAATAGCTTGTCGCGACACGAGCATCTTTAATAAGTCGAACACCCAGCACTTGACT
>NZ_JAWOVZ010000181.1:0-1229 GCF_033340175.1 Vibrio sp. 1557
AGAATATGAACTGACTGGACTGGGTGGTTTTGTTGAACGTTGGAATCGTTTGGACAACTTTATCGGCCGACCGGTTAAGCTTCTTATGGGACCGAGAGAAATACACGGAGTGGTACAAGGTATCGACCAACAGGGTGGCGTGGTGCTCAAAACTGTAAATGGTTTGGAAACCTACATTGGCGGAGAAATTTCGTTGAGAAAAGGGGACTGAGCCCCTTTACTTTCTTAGCGATACTTTGTCGACAAGGTGGTTAACACCTTTGTGGAGGATCAAATGGGCTCTTTCTCTGGTTGGAAGAATGTTCAATTCCAGATTGAGTCCATTAATATTGCGCCAAATTTCTTTCGCTTTATTTTTCGCTTCATCGACCGACAGCTGCGTATAGTGGCTGAAGTAGGAGCCTGGTTTAGTAAAAGCTCCGCGGCGAAACTTCAAAAATCTCTCAACATACCACTGCTCTATCGTTTCACTTTCCGCATCAACATAAATTGAGAAATCAAGAAAATCAGATACAAATACTCGATGTGGATCATGTGGGTAGTCCATACCGCTTTGTAATACGTTTAAGCCTTCAATAATAAGCACGTCAGGTCGGTCGACTTTTTTTAGCTCATCAGTAATGTCGTATGTGATGTGTGAGTAAACAGGTACTTCAAGATTTGGCTTGCCCGCCTTTACATCAGAAACAAATTCTACCAAACGTTTGATGTCGTAAGATTCGGGAAAACCCTTTCGATGCATGATACCGCGCTCTTCCAAAACCTTTTTGGGATACAGAAAGCCATCCGTTGTAACTAAGGCGACTTTGGGATGATTTTCCCAACGAGAAAGCAGTGCTTTAAGAATGTGTGCTGTTGTACTTTTTCCAACAGCCACACTACCTGCAATGCCAATAACAAATGGCGGAGCGTGTTCCTCGGTATTTAGAAACTGCTGAAGAACAGAGTTGCGACTTTGGCGAGCCTGTACATATAAATTGAGTAGACGAGACAAAGGAAGGTAGATCTCTACCGCTTCCTCCATAGTGAGGTTTTCATTTATGCCTTGAAGCGCCTTTAGATCGTCTTCAGAGAGTGTCATCGGAACAGAATTACGCAGTTCTGCCCACTCGGCACGGTCAAATGACAAAAATGGACTCATGGGTCTCTTTTATCCTTGGTTTAGTAGAGAGCAAGAACATACAACAAGCACCGTGCAAAGCAAACGACAAAGCACGAAAGTTTGCTTT
>NZ_JAWOVZ010000182.1:0-1227 GCF_033340175.1 Vibrio sp. 1557
AACTTGGTCTGCGACATCCTGCAATGTCGTTCGTGTCTTTTTATTCTGTTGAGCCATAAATATGTGATTTATCAATAATGTTACATGTAACATTATGACGAATACACAGGATGCCGACAAGCCACCAAAAGCCAAACATAATATCCACAATAAAATCATGCACTTATTGTTACAGAGTTGTTTTTAAAGAAACACTCGCAAAACGAATAAATAAATGACATTAATATTGAGTTTCTTATAAAATAGCGCACGTAAAACAATAAGATATCAGGCACTGTGCAGTTAGGCTCCAGCGAAACCCAAGTTTATTATCATCTTCTTGATCTGGACGACTCTCAAAAGCAGCAATACCTCCAAGAATTGCAACAGAGTCAACCTGAGCTATACATTCAACTCGCGCCCCTTTTAGCCCATGAAGCCCCAGAAGAGCGATTAACGCAATTGCTTTACTTTGGCGCTCATCAAGCGACCAACAGCGAGATCGACCTTAGTGGCGAAGTGATCAGTAAGTATCGCCTAACTCATGAGTTGGGGCGTGGTGGTATGGGCGTCGTTTATGCCGCGCAACGTGCAGATGAGACCTTCGAGCAAGATCTTGCGATCAAATTCATCCAAAGCAATTTAAGTAATGTGCTCGGACAACGGGCACTTTTCGATGAAGCGCAGCTACTAGCACGTTTAAATCACCCTTATATTGCGAAAGTCTTTGACGGCGGCCTGCATGACGACTCGGTTTACATCGGCATGGAGCGCGTGTTTGGCCAAACATTGGATGATTATCTTGCCGAAGTCACGCTGACAGACCATGAGAAGCTCACGCTGTTTAAGCAGATTTGTCAGGCAATGGAACACGCGCATCACCACCACGTGTTACACGCCGATCTCAAGCCTGAAAATATCCTGATTGACCCAAATAAACGCCCGAAATTGCTCGATTTCAACCTGACGCAGAAAGTGCAAAACAGCGGTGGCGAATCCCCACCCGCATTAATTGCGTTTAGCCAAAACTTTGCCAGTCCAGAACAACAGACTGGTCAGTTTCTGACGGCACAAAGCGATGTGTACTCTCTGGGTAAAATTCTCGCGATGATGTTTCCGTCACCGCGCGTTTGGTCTGATGTTTACTGGGTCATTAGACGCGCGACACGCTCTGCCGCAAAACTGCGCTATTCAGACGTTCGAGCACTAAGAATTGATATTGAGCGCATGCTTGAGCGGCGCCCAATC
>NZ_JAWOVZ010000183.1:0-1221 GCF_033340175.1 Vibrio sp. 1557
GACGCTGCCATAGCAATGTAAGACATCGCGACGGGAAGCTCATTCCCACTAAATTGGTCGCGAGTAGAAGCTCGAGCCAACACCGCGCAGCAACCTGTCCCCAAGCCTTGCAAAAAGCGGCCTAAGACCATGCCAGTAAACGTATGGCTCCAGAAAATGATCATCAGCAAGCCGGACATTGCGATCAGCAAACCAGCGAGTAGCACTTTCTTGCGCCCTAATGCGTCGGACATT
Organism: Vibrio sp. 1557; assembly: GCF_033340175.1. NCBI lineage: Bacteria > Pseudomonadati > Pseudomonadota > Gammaproteobacteria > Vibrionales > Vibrionaceae > Vibrio > Vibrio sp. 1557. Next base: position 235 of record NZ_JAWOVZ010000183.1, read on the forward strand.
GGGCCATAGATGAACTGGGAAGGGCCAAATCCAAGTAGATAGATACTCACGAGGAGCTGCGCTTGATCGAGTGAAACTGAGAAGTCTTTGGCGATCCAAGGTAGGGAAGGCATCACTAAACCCATGCTCAGTTGGCCAACACTGATGATCAAACATGCCAATAGAATCGTGCGGAAATTGATGGGACGGTTCATGATGATTCACCATCGGCGAATCCGGCATTTTTTCGCGTTCTTAGAGCGCCATCTTCATCAAACTCGCTCAATTTTGCTTTGACTCGTTTAACCGTCGACAAGCTGACATCGCATTGCTCTGCCACGCTCAACAGCGTGTTCCCTTCTAATAGTAACGCCGCGATGAGCCGATGTTTTTCCCGGTCAGCAGGGCGGCCACGGAACTTCTGTTTCCACAAATCCGGTTGATCTTTAATGGCTTGGCGGCCTTGCTCTGCCGCAAATAGTCGATGCTGAATTTGTACCTTTCCATAACCTGATAGCAAAGCGAGTAACGTTTTCGTCTGTTCTGAGTCAGGTTCAAACGTCAATGGTTCACATACGGTTTTTAGTGTGACGCCTTTTTCAAGCAAGGCTCGAATGGCGTTGAGAGCCTGACTAAAATCGCGACCAAATGCTGTCAGCCACCACATCACGATGGTGTCGCCAGATTGAATAGTATTGCTAAGTTTTTGAAACGCTTCTCTTTCTGAAGGGGGAACGCAGCCACGAATTTTATCTTCAAAATGCAGCGCATCAGGAGCGGCCTCGCGCAACTCAGCAAGGTGATCACTGTGGGCTTTGTTTTTTGGAGAGTAGCGCGTGTAGATATAAGTCGTCATGACAGCATTCCTCATTGGGTTGGTTCATATACTGTAATGGTCCATAAATATACATGGGTTCATTAATGCTTACAACACTAAATGAGCCATTTAAGTTTTCTTAGAGCATATCCCAATTATCTAGGTGATGAGTTTTATGGCTGATTGGTGTT
>NZ_JAWOVZ010000184.1:0-1220 GCF_033340175.1 Vibrio sp. 1557
TAAAACGCTCGATGTACTTCATCGGGCGTTTTGTATTTTAAAGCCGTATGAGGCCTCATTTGATTATAGATATCTACGGACTCTGCTACCATCGTCCTTGCTTCTTTCAGATCTTTCGGTTTCTTCAGCAAGAGCTCCATTTTGAGTATCCCATTTACACGCTCAGCTAAAGCATTCTGATAACAGTCATACCCGTCAGTCATTGAGCAAGTCACTCTATGTTTCTTATGGATATCTTGATATTCCCTCGAACAGTATTGTGAGCCTCTATCTGAGTGGTGTATTAGCTTTTCTTCACTCTGCCGTTGCCTGAGAGCTGAGATAAATGCCCGCTTAACTGATTGAGTTTTCATGTTGTCATCCACATAAAAACCAACAATCTTCCTTGAATAAGCGTCTGTAACCAAGCTGAGATAACTCTCTCCATTTTGAGTTGGCAAGTAAGTAATATCAGCAACCCACAGTTGTTCTGGCTTCGTTGGTGTCAGCCCATCTTTCACTTTGTTTGGGTGACAGAAAAATCGATGACGGCTGTCAGTCGTTCGGTGATAGGCTCGTCTTGCTCTCACTAACAGCCGATGCTTTCTGAGAAGTTCAAAGAGCTTATCGCGACCTATTTGAATGCCCTTTGTTGCTGCTAAGAACTTCAGTTTACGCGTGCCAATGCGTGGCTGCTTCAGCCTGACTTCACGGACAAAGCCAATGACAGCATGCTCATGATGTTCACAACGAGATTGAGTTTGGCATTGCTTATAATAAGCTTGGCGAGAGATTTGTACTAACTGACAAAACTTCGTAACGCTCAAACCTACTATGGTTTTCTCTTGGACAACGCTTCTTTGTGCTTTTTTGTCACTCTAACACCATAGTCACGTTCCATAACGTTCACGACAGCTTCAAAGAAGTCGGCTTTGAGTTGAGCATCTTCGAGCTGCTTCTCAAGCTCTTTAATACGTTGCTCTGGTGTAGGAGGTAAATTGAACTCGGCCATAGAGTCTCCTTTGGACATAAAGTTAGGTGTCCCTTTAGACCAATCTAGTCGACCATGCTTACGAAGCCAAACCAAAACCGTAGAGCAACCTTGGATGCCATACTTCTCTTGGGCTTGTTTGTAAGTGAGGCTTCCTTTTTCAACCTCATCAACTACAGTGAGTTTAAAAGCGAGGGAGTAATCGCGCTGAGTTCTTTTAGTTGTTGATTTCATAACACTCTCCAATTTT
>NZ_JAWOVZ010000185.1:0-1220 GCF_033340175.1 Vibrio sp. 1557
TTGGCTTCAAGTTTTGCAGACTCCGTGTTCATGGTGTCGGCAATTTTAAACAACTTGGTTTGGAAATGATCTACGGTGAATTGCTTGTCGTTGAGTTCGCGCTCTTTAGCAAACATGTCGTTATCGTTGTAAAGCTGAGCGTTGAAATGAGTGCTGACTTGAATGCATCGCGTAACACCAATTGCGCCTAAAGCGTCCAGACGATCAGCATCTTGGACGATTTGTGCTTCCAACGTGTTTGGCCTGATGTTGGCGCTAAAGCTGTGCGCCTCTATCGCATGAGCGATGGCATCATGGTAGTGCTGAGGGTATTGAATACTCTCTAAATACGCGATGGCTTTTTTGGCTGCAATTGCAGAGCTTTGCTTGCGATTTGGATGATCTTTCGGGTAGGTGAAACAGTCATGCAAATAGGCTGCAGGTAACACAATTGCTATGTCTGCATTTTCTTCGTCGCAGAGCTGTTTCGCTGTTTTGACCACGCGTTTTACGTGTTCAATATCATGGGCCGCATCAACTTGCATCTCTTGCTGCATAAATTCCAAAAACAGCGGCTCAAACTGGCTTAATGACGTCATGGTTAATATCTACAACTAAAATGAAGCCAGAAGTATGCCCAACGCTAAGAAGAATTTCCAAGTGCGATGGTGTAATTGAGAATTAGCCACCAGATTGTTGAATACCTGAGTGATGTCAAGAAGTGGGATTAAGAGCGCTGTCACTGATTCCATTTGAAAGGTTAATACGCAGTGAAATGACTGAACTTTTCGAAGGTTTCTCTCCAGACAAGACTATTTCAAACAGACATTTTTATTAGTGTTTCTATGAGTCATTAATTTTATAAATGTGACTCAGTAGCACAGAAAACTTGGGTCTATAGATTGCATTTTTGAGTGATCTCAATTCCATTTTTATAGTTGTTTAGTGTGGTTTTTGTGATCTTGATCATGATATTTTTGCTTTCAGAGCGATAGGATTCCGCGCAAATGGTGAGTTAACTGAGTCGATGATATGCAGGATTTATATGAGCTAGAGCGTAAACTGGTCGAAAATGGCGCAGATATGAAAGGCTTAAAAGTGGTACCCGCGGTCGTTGATGAAGAAGGGCATGTTGTTTATCTGGGTAATAGTCCATCCATGATCAGAAACATCATTAGTTGTCGAAGACAATTAACGCAACGTACTAAAAAATAGTAAAAGGGTCTGACTAAATAGTCAGG
>NZ_JAWOVZ010000186.1:0-1217 GCF_033340175.1 Vibrio sp. 1557
TCTCAGCTCTTTTGAGCTTTATGGGGCTTACTCTTCAATCCAGATAAACGTAGCTTGCCTTCCTGTCACACCATCTCGGCGGTAAGAATAAAAGGACTCTTTATCTTGGTAAGTACACAAACCGGAATCGAAAACTTGCGAGACGCCAGCCCTGTTGAGACGCTGCGTCGCTAATTGCGACATGTTGGCAAGCCATTTACCTTCCACATTACGAGGGGTAAATGCGCGCTGAGCTTTTGAGTCAAAATCGACAAACGCTTGTAGAACATCTTCACCCACTTCAAACGCCTGTGGACCAATAGCAGGCCCTAACCATGCCATCACATCACCCGAAAATAATGCAAGAGCATTTTCAACGATACCATTTGCCAAACCACGCCAACCGGCATGAACAGCTGCTACTTGAGTACCTTGAGTATTCGTCAGCAGTATAGGCAAACAATCAGCGGTCATGGCAGAACACACAACATTACTCGCCGATGTGAAGACGCCATCAGCATCAAGCACTATTGACGTAGGAGCATTCGCATGGGCAACGACAGTAGAATGAGTTTGGTTTAACCAAATTGGCGCACTTGGCATATTCGCTTGCTGTGCCAACCAATGACGATTCTTCGCTACGATAGAAGCATCATCCCCAACGTGCGCACCGAGATTTAACCCTTGATAAGAGCCTGTCGAAAAGCCACCAACTCGCGTAGAAGCAAAGGCTTTGACATTTTTAGGTGCAGACCAGTTAGGAATGATTGCCTTCATCTTAAAACTCGTCCGGTAGACCGTATTCTTCAGTGTCTTTACGCAACGCTTCTGTCATAGCCACCATATCGTCTGGCACTGGAGCATGGAATTCCAGTTCTTCACCAGTAATAGGGTGTTCAAAACGAAGCATTACGGCGTGTAGCGCCTGACGATCGAAACCACGAATCATGTCCGTCAGTTCTTGCGATGCACCAGTAGGAATACGTGCACGACCACCATAAGCAGTATCACCTAACAGAGGATGCTGTAGGTAAGACATATGAACACGGATTTGGTGAGTACGACCAGTTTCCAAACGCAGACGGATACGCGTATGCTCACGGAAGTGTTCTGCTACACGGTAGTGCGTTACCGCAGGTTTACCCAAAGGAGCTACAGCCCTGAGTGTGCGTTTAGTCGAGTGGCGACCAATTGGTTGATGCACTTTACCACCCGCTGTCATACGACCGATTGCAATC
>NZ_JAWOVZ010000187.1:0-1215 GCF_033340175.1 Vibrio sp. 1557
AATGGAGACAAAGATGAGTTTTTAACCTGTGTCACAGAAGTCTAATTCTGTGCTTCAAGTGCCTTTTCAGACACATCCACCACGTTGTGGCTAGGCTCTTGATGGTCCAATTTGATGAACAGCGCCAATAGGCCCATTGCCGCCATACCCCAGAACACCAGCGCGCCACAGTGCTCGTAACCCCAACCACTGAGCACCGTCATCAGCGCGATAAATGCGCCAAGCGGGATCGCGTTGTATAGCGCTTGCAGCGCCACCATTTTGTGCTCTTCAGAGTTTTGGATGTATTGAATGGCCGCAATGTGCGCCGTCGCGAATGTCACACCGTGCAGAAGTTGCACGATAACCAACGCAACGATAGACGTTGTTGCTGCGGTCATGCCCCAACGCATCATCACACCACAAGCTGCAACAATAAACAGCGTGCGCAGCGCCCAACCAGCAAACAGACGCTTACTCAATGCAAACACAGCCACTTCTGCCGCAACGCCCAGACTCCACAAGTAGCCGATCACGTCTTCTGAGTGACCCGCCGCTTTCCAGTGAATGGCACTAAAGCCGTAGTACGCCGCATGGCTACCTTGGATAAGCGATACCAAAACCAAGAACTTCACCACTGATTTATCGGTAAGCAGTGCAGATAATTTCGGACGTTCAGCATGCTGGTCACCGCGAGTGACAGGCATTGGATTGATGCTGCGCATCGCGAAAAGCAATGAAAAGAACACCCCCACCATCGCGGTGTACAGAATCATATCCGAGCCAAATTCTGCGACAAGGAAACCCACCACCGTTGAACCCGCAATGAAGGCTATAGACCCCCACAAACGCGTGCGACCGTAATCCAACATTTTCAAGCGAGCGTAGTAGTTTGCCATCGCGTCTGATAGCGGAACTACCGGACCACAACACAAGTTAAACAACACCGTTGCCAATGCCATGAGCCAAAAACTGCCGCCCGTAAAAAAGTGGAAACCAACAAAAATGAGGGCTGCAAAGCTCAACCAACGCAACGTTGGCATTAGATGTTCAACTCGGTGTACACGAGGGGTAATGACGAGGTTAGCCACGCAGCGTGTCGCCAAACCTAAACCAACCAGTAAACCAATGTCCGTGGAAGAAACGCCCTGTTCTTTAAACCACAACGACCAAAATGGCAGGTAAACGCCATACGCAAAAAAGAATCCGAGAAAGTACTGGGAAATCCAGCCATCC
>NZ_JAWOVZ010000188.1:0-1215 GCF_033340175.1 Vibrio sp. 1557
CCGTGAGCATCTTGGATACCCCGCACTGCCCAACGAGATGGCGAGCAAACAGTTGCTTGCTGCAGTGGGTCAGAGTCGTTTGATTCAAACATGGGAGTCTTTGTTTGGTATTTACGGTATCAAGATTGGTCAAATGCTACTGACTCGTGCTGACTTGGATGATCGTGAGCGTTTTCTTAATGCGCGTGACACCATCAATGCGCTTGTAGCGAACGATATTATTCCAATCGTGAACGAAAATGATGCAGTAGCCACCAGTGAAATCAAAGTCGGCGACAATGACAACCTATCGGCTTTAGTGGGTATTTTGTGTGGTGCAGATAAGTTATTGCTACTGACAGACCAAAAAGGTCTGTTTACTGCAGACCCACGAAAAGATCCGAATGCAGAGCTGATCAAAGAAGTTAAAACCATTGATGACACGTTGCGTAAAATTGCTGGCGGCAGCGGTACAACACTCGGTACGGGGGGTATGGCGACAAAACTTCAAGCTGCTGACATCGCACGTCGCGCGGGTATTGAAGTTATTATCGCAGCAGGTAGCGCGCCAAACGTAATTTTTGACTCGTTGAGCACGGAGCCTCAAGGTACGCGTTTCCTACCTTGTTCAGAAGCATTGGAAAACCGTAAGCGTTGGATCCTCGCAGGTCCTGCAGCATCGGGTGACATTATCATCGATGATGGTGCGGTAAATGCGGTTGTTGGTAAAGGCAGCAGCTTGCTAGCAAAAGGGGTCATCAAGGTGAGCGGTGATTTTGCCCGTGGTGAAGTTGCTCGCGTAACAAATTCTCATGGCAAACTGGTTGCGCGTGGTATTAGCGCCTACTCAAGTGAAGACTTGGCAAAAACTACTGGCAAACACAGTAAAGACATCATCTCTATTTTGGGTCATGACTACGGCTCAGAAGTGATTCATCGCGATGATCTTGTCGTCATTCAAGAATAGAAATTGAGGGAAGCAACGTGGATTTAACGAATATGGGTAAAGCTGCTAAAGATGCAGCTTTCGAATTGGCGACAGCGTCAACTGCTCAAAAGAACCAAGCTCTAGCGATCATCGCAGATGAGCTAGAAGCAAACTCAGCTGCGATTTTGGCAGCAAACGCAAAAGACATCGAACTTGGTCGCGAAGCTGGTCTGACCGATGCGCTGCTAGACCGTCTACTGTTGAATGAAGAACGCTTAACGGGCATTGCAAATGATGTTCGCAATGTG
>NZ_JAWOVZ010000189.1:0-1212 GCF_033340175.1 Vibrio sp. 1557
GATGGCGGCTTTAATCGCTTCTCTTTTGGCGTGCAGAGCTTCAACACTCAAGTTCGTCGCAGTGCAAAGCGTCTTGATGATAGAGAAGACGTACTTAAACGCGTTTCGGAACTGGCGAAGGAAGACAAAATCCCAGTCATCATCGACTTGTTGTACGGCTTGCCTTATCAAACCAAAGAAATACTTGAACAAGATCTTAACGATTTTATGTCGACAGGCGCGCATGGCTTGGATTTGTATCAGTTGGTCGTGGGTGGAACCGCGCCAATGCTCAATCTCGTTGAAAAAGGCAAGATCCCCCCACCAGCGACGACGCCAGAGAAAGCGGGCATGTATGAGCTGGGTGTGAACTTTATGGCGAAGCACCACATGAAGCAGTTGAGCGTGAACCACTGGGCCGTCGATAACCGTGAGCGTAGCCTATACAACAGCTTAGCCAAGACGTACGCAGAAGTGTTGCCGATTGGATGCGGTGCTGGTGGCAACATTGGCGGCTACGGGATGATGCTGCACCGCACTTTAGACACCTACATCAAAGCGGTGAATGAAGGGCAAAGTACGATTGCGATGATGATGAAGCACAGCCCATTAGAGCCATTATTTGCAGCGCTAAAATCCGGGTTTGACCGCGGCATTGTTCAGGCAAGTAAATTGCCGGTGTTTATGGGTAGCGATACGTTCGATTTTCTCATGCCGCTGTTTAAAGTATGGCAAGACAAAGGCTTAGTTGAGCTTCAAGAGCGAAGCTTAGTGCTTACTTTAGCGGGCAGTTTTTGGGCCGTTTCGTTAGCGCAAGCCTGTATTCAGGTACTGACATCAGAGATGAACGAAAGCGTGCCAAAAGTATCCAATAATTAATGAAGACAAATTGAAGAAAAAGATGGAAAACAAAATGGAATCAATCAAGCAACAGGTAGAAGCTCTATTGGAACAAGAACCTCAACTTCTGCCTGCCGCAATGGCAGAGCGTTTAGGTGTGACAGAATTTGATGTTGTCGCTGCACTGCCGCAAGAGATGGTTGCGATTGCTCCGGGTGAACAAGCGCAAACAATCCTTGAAAGCCTAGTTGGCTTTGGCCCAGTGACGACGATCGTACACTCCTTCGGCTCCATTTTCGAGGTGAAAGCGCCTTTTCCGAAAGGCAAAGTTGCGCGTGGTTATTACAACCTAATGGGGCGAGAAGGTGAGCTGCATGGTCACCTCAAATTGGA
>NZ_JAWOVZ010000190.1:0-1210 GCF_033340175.1 Vibrio sp. 1557
CAAGCGGTTACGCCAGAGGTAGTGGTGGCGGAAGTCGTACAACAATTTGAAGTTTTAGATTATCCAGAATCAACGGATCTTGCTCAACTGCCACGAGAATGGCCGAGTGCCGAGTTATCTCGCGACATTGGGACATTCTTGCAACCCTCCGAGTATGCCAACGAGGGTGAGGCTCCAGATCCGACAACGGCTACTCCCGTCACGAGCACAGCATCTACGCATCGTCGTGACGACTTAGGTTTGTCATTGGATGATCTAGACTTGTCTTCCTTGTCTCCAGATCTCGCCAAAAAAGTGGAAAATGCGCTGTCTCAAAACGATGCGCCGACTTCTGCGCGGTCACAGGTGAATGACTTGGAGCGCAATGCGCAGCAGTGGCAAGGACGTCTTCCTGCCCTTAATTTGCAAACGCACATGTATGCCAGTGATGCCAATCGTCGTTGGGTGAAAATCAATAACGTGGAGTATCACCAAGGGGATGTGGTGGATGGACAAGTCACGCTGAAAGAGATTCAGCCGCAGGCTGTCATTGTCGAATTCCAAGGTGAGCAAATCCGAATCCCTGCACTTTACGAATGGGATGGTTAGTGCTCTCGCGTGAAACCATTAGATAAGCAAAAGGCCACATGAATGTGGCCTTTTTCGTATCCGCTATGTGCAAACCGGTAGTTTGCGGGGCAGTTATGCCCAACCTGCAGGTGATTTCTTTCTGCGTGGAATGATATGAGGAAGAATCAAACCAAATAAAAGACCAAGGCCTGCTACACCACCACCGTAAGTGAAGTACTTAAGCAGCAGGTCATCTTTTTGCGTATCCAGCTTGGCGCGAAGTTCACGGTTTTCTGTTTCAACAGAAGTGAGCTGGTCGCTGATCTCAGAGTATTTTTTCTCTAGATCTGTAATTTGTTGGTTACGAGTTTCTAGTGATGTTACTAGACCTGCTTTCTCGGTATCAGAAGTTTGACGAGCATTTGCTAGCTGTTCTTTCACTTCTGACAGCTCTTTCTCAATACGAGGAAGGCGAATTGCCATGCTTTCTTGATTTGTCACAAACTTGCTTTGTACCCAACCAGTGCGGCCGCGGTCATCACGAACTTGCGTGTAGCCTGTATCTTTGTTGGCTTGTAAAAGCTGAACTTTAGAGCCAGCGTTAATGCTGCCAATGATACGGTAAGTGTTGTTTGGACCTGAGTGCATGAAAGTGAATAGG
>NZ_JAWOVZ010000191.1:0-1209 GCF_033340175.1 Vibrio sp. 1557
TGCCGATCCCAAAGCTCGCAAGTGTCTTCTTCAAAAATGACATATGCACCTCCTTTGTCGAGATCTCATACTACTACTGCTGATCATGGGATCAAAACAAATTTTTGCGTCGATCCGAGCGACAAAATAACAAAATCGAGAGAATTCAATTGCTCAACTATCGACCAATTATAACAAGGGTGCTAACCTATACATGATATGCATGCATATCGGTATTCCTGACTCATTTATTGGACTGGCGAAAGCCAAAAGAGCCACCCTTCAAGCAGTTGAAGCTCAACTCATAATGAATCAGGCCATTACATCGGCAATGGATATGCCTGGCAGTTAGGTAATCGAATGCGCCCAACTACAGTCAGGTTCGCACACACCAATACAAGTGCAATGCGCCGCCGCAGTGGCTTCACTACTGCATCTAAGGCAAAACAAGTTGCGCCAGCTATGACACTGGTTGAGAAGACAGCAATAGTGTCGAGTGTTACAACCAAAGTTATCAAAGCAGCTTAATCAAAAGCGCGGCGCCAGCTGCGCTTTTTCTTTTCCTTCCTTTTCTATTTGTCTTCGCGATGCAATTTGATACCTTAAGCGCAAATACTTATAAATATTGTGGAGAAAGAAATGAAGTGTCATCGCATAGAAGAGCTACTTGAGCTATTAGAGCCTGAGTGGCAAAAAGACCAAGAAATGAACCTGCTGCAATTCATCGTCAAACTGGCGCAAGAGGCGGGCTACGACGGCAAGTTGGAAGATCTCTCCGACGACGTACTGATCTACCATCTTAAAATGCGCAACAGCAGCAAAGACGAAATGATCCCGGGCCTGAAGAAAGACCAAGAAGATGACTTCAAAACCGCCATCTTACGTGCTCGCGGCATCATCAAATAAACACGTCTCACGACTTTCGAAGCGACTCCTCAGAGTCGCTTTTTTTATAACTAAATCAAACAGATTCTTAATACTGTTATAACTGTTCAGCCGTTTATTAGGTTAACTGTACTGACTTTTGTTGTTAAACGTAGACTGCGTTAAAGAAAAGGAATTGTTATTGCTTGTATAATCGCCGTTTATCAGTATTAACTAAAATAATTAATAGCAATGTCACAGAGCGACATCACCAGAAATGCCGCCGTACATTATAAAAAAGCCTAAGAAGGATGAGTGCATGAGTCAGGACAAGATCGATATCAAAGATGTGACTCCCAAGACTTT
>NZ_JAWOVZ010000192.1:0-1202 GCF_033340175.1 Vibrio sp. 1557
CAGAAGTCACCAGTTTTATGAATGCAGGTATCATCCACCAGCTGACGTTTCTATTTAGTATCTGCCTCATTGTTGCTTTGAGCTTTAGTATGTTGTGGTTGATCAACGCAAGATTGGTGAAATCCATCAACGATCTTTCTCATTTGGATGCATTAACTGGGTTATACAATCGACGTGCAATGGAAGTCATTGTGCCTAACCTTGTGAATCAAGCACGCGAGAAAAATACGCCTATCAGCATCGTTATGACTGACGTGGACGATTTTAAAACCATTAATGACCAATACGGACACACCACTGGCGACTCAGTCATGGCAACCATCGCCACGATTTTTAAACAAACGTTACCAGAGTCAGCATGTACCGTTCGCTTTGGTGGTGACGAGTTTATGATTGTGTTGCTTGCCAATGCCGAAAACGCGAAAGCCTATGCCGAGTTAGTTCGCCGCAGCATTGAACGTGAGACGTCGCTGCTTGCTTTTAAAAACCAAGTCACGATGAGCTTCGGCATCAGCGAGTTAATGCCCAATGACCGATTGCAAGACGCACTCACCCGAGCCGACGAAGCACTGTATTGCTCAAAGCACACCGGGCGAAATCAAGTCACGACATTCCAAGATGGAAGCGAGGAGGGTGGCAAGTTCATCCAAACACCGACCAAAAGCGCATAACGGAAAGGTAAAACGACATCGCTCCTATTACTCCATTCACGAATCGGTGTAATCGGAGCGATTCAGACCAAATTTTTGCATTTTCTGATTTAAGGTGCGGCGTGGTAAATCGAGCTCTTGCATCACTTCATTAATCCGTCCTTGGTGCCTCACTAATGAATCATGCAACACTTTGCGCTCAAAGTTGTGCAACTGAATCATCAGTGGCACACCCGCTTGAGTCTCTTCCGTGGTTGACGACGGGCGGCTAGAAAGAATTTCCATCACAGAAACCGTATCATCCAGCGCGAAACGCATTGCGACGTTACGTAATTCGCGCACATTTCCTGGCCAAGCGTAAGAAAGCACGGCATTTCTGTCGGCATCACTCAACGGTCGACTGTCTGGATTTGTTTGCAATGCAAAGTGCTCAAACAGAATCAACGCGTCTTCTTCTCGCTCCCTAAGCGGCGGTAAGTAGATCTGTGCAACATTAAGTCGGTAATACAAATCTTCGCGGAACTCTTCATGATCGTTGAGATCTTCTTTCGC
>NZ_JAWOVZ010000193.1:0-1202 GCF_033340175.1 Vibrio sp. 1557
ACATATGTATTTCGTCTCTAGGTATTCATCGAGCCCTTGTTTCGCGCCTTCACGCCCAACACCTGACTCTTTAATACCACCAAATGGCGCAACTTCTGTCGAGATAATACCTTCGTTCACACCAACCATTCCGTATTCCAAGCCTTCAGTGAACTTGATAATTCGTTTAAGGCTATCGGTATAGAAATAACAAGCTAAGCCATACTCAGTATCATTGGCCATTGCTAACACTTGTTCATCATCTTCAAATGTTAATACGGGTAATACTGGCCCAAACAACTCTTGCTGCACGATAGCCATGCCTTGATCGACATTATCCAAAATTACAGGCTCCATAAAGCGCCCTGCGAGCTTTTGAGGACGGTTAGCAATTGTAGCCCCCTCTTGTAACGCCTGATCAATAACAGCCTCCAGACGATGCTTAGAAGCCATGGTGATCACTGGCCCAACTGTCACACCAGACTCCAAGCCATTCCCAACATTTAGCTCCATCATTTTCGCGAGCACTTTTTCCATAAAGCGCTCTTTGACATTTTGATGTACATATAAACGGTTTGTACACACGCACGTTTGCCCTGCATTACGGAACTTGGACGCGATAAGCCCATTAGCAGCTGATTCCAAATCAGCATCCTCAAAAACAATAAACGGAGCGTTACCTCCAAGTTCCATCGATACCGCTTTAACAGTTTCACTAGCCTGCTTCATCAAAATTTTGCCGACGCGAGTCGAACCCGTAAATGAAATCTTCTTGATCCTAGGATCCATCGATAACACCTGACCAAACTCAGCAGCCTGTTCAGAAATAACAACAGGTAAAAGCGGCTTAGGGATACCAGCCTGATACGCAAGTTCAACAACCGCTAGTGCGGTCAGAGGGGTCAACTCGGACGGTTTGATGATCATCCCACACCCAGCAGCTAACGCAGGTGCCGCTTTTCGTGTGATCATAGCAATAGGGAAATTCCACGGTGTAATCGCAGCACACACGCCTACAGGCTGTTTAATTGTAGATAAACGCCTATCTACAGCAGGAGCTGGGATAACTTCGCCATAAGCTCGTTTAGCCTCTTCTGCAAACCACTCTACAAAAGATGCCCCGTAGCTCACTTCCCCGCGGCTTTCAGACAATGGCTTACCCTGTTCCAACGTAATAATGGTCGCTATATCTTCAGCGTGTTCCATCAACAATTGATGCCAGT
>NZ_JAWOVZ010000194.1:0-1201 GCF_033340175.1 Vibrio sp. 1557
AAGCAATCCTATCGGTCAAAGGTGATATTCGTTATGGTTTCATAGTGATTGATGCAACTTTAGCCACCACGGCTTTGCGGATAGTCCCGAGTTTGACTTGGCGATCAGGATACCAAGGAAGCGGACGCAGTAAGGCCATTGCTTTCAATCCTAAACGCGCAGTAAGAATCCCCACGCCGAGCCCCTGCCCTGCACGAGCAGATACTTTGCCAGCAAGATCCATCGACATCAAATCCATACCAGCGTCAATGGCTAACTCACTTGCGCCTGCCGCTGCCATATTGACGAATACCGCTCTCAATAGCTTGATGCGCGAAGCATAACCTAATTCAACGCCATACACTTTGGATAAGTTATCGATCATTTTGAAGTTTCGCCACGCCACCAGCAACATATCAGCGGCGGCGAGTGGACTTACCGCAACTAGCGCAGCAGACTCAGTCGCGTGCTGAGAAACCACTTTTGTAGCCAGCTTGTCTTGTTGACTAACGACCATAGAATCGTACATATCAAGGATTTCCGCATCACTGTGTGCTGGGTTAATGCTGTTCTGCCAGCGATCAAAGCCTGGGTTTTCTGCTAATACACCACTCTGTTCTGCCACCTTTTCGCAAAACACCTTGCCTTTACCCACACTGTCACTGTGAACGAGCAGTTCGGCTTCTTCCTGAATGCTGAAATGATTTCTTAATTTACGTAGCTTCCAGAGTTCTTTACCGATGGCACCTAGGCCCAATGAAGCCACTGCAGTAATGAAACCCGCCCAACCTAATGCTAGCCAGTCAGCCGTTTGCACCGCAGTGACAACTGAGTCCACAGCCTGCCACCCGACCAATCCGGCAAAAGTAGCAAACACGCCGGTTGCGAGCCATTTTCTGCCCGGCCTAGGACGAATCACGTGTTCAAGTTGCAGTTCTTGTTCGGTTTCAATTCGATCTTCTTCTATCTTTACTGGTACAAAAGTTTCTTTTTCACTGAATGTCTTTTGCGCCGTTAACTCTGGTGAATCCGATTGCTGCTCTTTCTCTAGTGCTTTTTCAGAGAAAATTTGTTTCTGCTTCAATTCGCTCATTTCAATTTGTCTCCTAGCAGATAATCCAGTGCTTTATCTAGACGTATGTGTTTCATCGGTTCATCACTTGCTGACGGCATAGGACGGAAGGAAGTAAAGTCGAAACCACTGTTTTGCCAATAGGCAGCA
>NZ_JAWOVZ010000195.1:0-1200 GCF_033340175.1 Vibrio sp. 1557
GATCAGGGCTGGTGGTCTCACAATCTAGAGACACAATCTCGGTTTTGTGTGGCGCACAAAACAGCGACTGATAAGGCGAGCCTTTCAGTTTGCAATGCCAATATTTGCGTTGTAACCAGTTCATCCTCTACGCCTCATTTTGACTTGTGTAAGCGCTTAATCGCGGATTTGATAGTGGAAGCCCAAGAACTGCTTAAACTTCTTCACCACATGCAAGCTATGACGCAGCAAGTCACGCTCGGTTCGTTCTAACTGTTTGATATCAATGTTGTTAAGTGTTTCTTGTTTACTCAATTGCTGATGAAGGCGAATCTTAAAGAACAGCTTCAACGCTTCGTTTAAGTTGTCTGCGGTCTCAGGTTCTAAGATGCGTTTTTTTCTTAGTGCTTCGATGCGTTCAAAGGTGTTTTTTTCTTCAATCGCATATTCCAACGACAAGGTGCGAATACCATGCACGATAGGGAAGATGCCACCACGTTTGATATCCAAACCATCCTTGGCACTTTTTACGTTGCCAAACAAAGTAAGGGGCACGGAAAATTGCAAAGCAGGGCGCGTGAAATCCGACAAAACCAGCATGCGATCTTTCATGCTGTCTCTGAGGTGATTTGCTATTGGGGTGAGAAGCTCTCGATTTCCTGCTACTGCATGTGCGTCACTGAAAATCGCCAAGTCCATGATAGGTTCAGGCTCCGCCTTCGCAATCCAATGATCTAAGGTGTGGATCCACTCTTGCTGCGTTTTGACCCATTTCGGGTTGTTGACCATCACTTTGCCGGGGCAGAGTGGGTAACCAAGCTGCTGCAGAGTGTGGGTGAATGATTGCATCACTTGTTCGCAATGCGGCCATTCTAGCCCGTCTTCAATAATGAGCGCGTTGTCTTGGTCGGTCTTAAGAATTTGCTCGCCACGCCCTTCTGAGCCCAGCACGATCAAACAACAGTGGTCGTGCAAAGCGGGTGGCACCACCAGTTCAAAGGCTTTTTCGATAATTTGTTCGTTTACCGCAGAGATGAGCTCCATGATGAAGCGAGTACGGATGCCGTTTCTCAGCAAGCTTTCTACCAGTTGACGTTGGCGGTTTGAGGCCAACGCCAGTTCTTCTACGCTGCTTGCTCGTGCAATGCTGAGTGTTAACACGTGGGAATGCGTCGAAAACGCGCTGAGAATCTGTGTCATGTCGAGCATGCCCACCGCGCG
>NZ_JAWOVZ010000196.1:0-1199 GCF_033340175.1 Vibrio sp. 1557
CTTGATAGTCATCATCATGCTCATACGCATCCCCAGATTCTTCCTATTGTTCAGAAACTCGCGAAAGAGCACCGCGTGCCACTTCGCGGGAGTGGTATCTGTCACCAACCAATGACGACAAGCTATTTCTTTACCGATGAGTTTTACGATCAAAAGGTAAGTTTGGACGGATTAATGCAACACCTTCTGAGCTTAAAAGAGAATTACGATGTGGTAGAGGTGATGTGTCATCCTGCTTATGCCGACCAGCCCCTTATTATGAAAAGTGGCTATGCTCTGCAAAGAGAGTTAGAGCTACAAGTGCTCACATCTCCCATTCTAAAAGAGCAATTGGCGCAGCATGGTATAGCCGTCACGGATTACTCCGCACTCGTTTCTACCAGCCAAGTTGTAGGTGTATGATTAAGGCTGCCAGATTCGACCCCTATAGTCACCTTACGAATTGCTGGCAGCCATTTTTCGAATAAAAACATTCATTATTTATTAGCAGTTGGATTCATTAGCATTATGGCAAGGATTAAAGATGTAGCCGAACTCGCCGGTGTAAATCGTTCTACCGTTTCTCGCATCATTAATGGGGAAGGAAAGTTTCGTGAAGAAACTAGAAAAAAAGTAGAACAAGCCATGGCGCAATTGAATTACCGTCCAAGTGCGATCGCCCGTTCTCTTGCAACATCGTCAAGTAATATGGTCGGTTTGTTGGTGACTTATTACACCGGTGGATTTTTCGGTGAAATGATGGAGCAAGTGCAAACGGAATTAGACATTCATAAGAAGTTTCTCATCACTGCGCAAGGCCATCATTCTGCTGAAGGAGAGAAAGAAGCGATTCAGCGTTTCAACGATCTTCGTTGCGATGGCTATGTTCTGCATAGTCGCTATTTATCCGATGATGATCTACGTGAGTTAGCAAAACTTCCTACGCCTTTTGTGCTTCTCGATCGTTATGTTGAAGGGATTGAAGAGCGCTGCATTACGTTTAATCACCACCATGCAAGTCGTATCGCTGTTGAGCACTTAATCGCTGGTGGTCATAAAAACATTGCCTGTATTACCGGACCATCCCTACGTCACAATAGTTTGCTCAGAAAGCTTGGCTATGTTGATGCAATGAAAACAGCTGGCATCGACATTGATGAAAGTTGGTGTGAAGAAGGGAATTACGGCAGACAAAGTGGTTATGATGCGATGGCTTCCAT
>NZ_JAWOVZ010000197.1:0-1199 GCF_033340175.1 Vibrio sp. 1557
CGACCACGAGCATCACCATCACGATTTGTCTGGCTCTCCAGTATCGGGCGACGCTACCTCATGCTCTAACCATAGCCACGGACATCATCACCATGATTGAGTTTCTTCTACCTTCTATTCTCGCTGGTATTGGTATTGCAATCATCGCAGGTCCACTCGGGTCTTTTGTTGTATGGCGCAAAATGGCCTACTTCGGTGACACTCTTGCCCATGCATCGTTAATGGGGCTCGCTCTCGGGTTCTTACTGAACGTTAACCTCTATCTTGCGCTGCTAGTCTGCTGTTTAGCATTAGCGGTACTCCTTGTAACACTGCAAAGGCAGCAACTGGTGGCCACAGATACCCTACTCGGAATTCTGGCTCACAGCTCTTTGTCTATCGGTTTGGTGTCAGTAAGCTTTTTGGACAATGTTCGTGTCGATCTAATGAGTTACCTATTTGGTGATTTATTAGCTGTATCACCAGAAGATTTGATGTTTATTTATGCCGGCGTAATTGCCGTTAGTGCATGTTTATACATATTCTGGCGACCGTTATTATCAAGTACCGTCAGCGAAGAGCTAGCCGCTGTAGAAGGTGTGAACACAGATTTAATTCGTCTGGTCTTGATGCTGATGGTGGGCGTAGTGATTGCGGTAGGTATGAAGTTTGTCGGTGCCCTTATCATGACTTCACTACTGACCATCCCAGCAGCAACAGCACGTAAGTTGTCTTCTACACCAGAACAAATGGCATTCTTCGCATCCATCATAGGTGCGATTTCAGTTCTAATGGGACTGAGTCTGTCTTGGCACTTCGACACACCAGCAGGCCCATCAGTGGTGATCAGTGCGACTTCTTTGTTTATGCTGAGCCAACTGATTCAGCGGAAAGCTTAGTTATAAGCACAAGTTAAGCAAACGGATCTGATGATTAAGAATTCTCAGTGCTATTGCTGGCTTACATACAAAATCAATACAAGATCAGATACAAAAAAGCCTGGCAATGCCAGGCTTTTTATTTTACGAGTCAGAAATTACCAACCCGTTACTTCACGTAGACCTTGACCGATGTCTGCTAGAGACTTAACTGTCTTAACGCCTGCCGCTTCTAATGCAGCAAATTTGTCTTCTGCAGTACCTTTACCACCTTAGATAATCGCACCAGCGTGGCCCATACGTTTACCTGGAGGTGCAGTTACACCAGCGATGTAAGAAACA
>NZ_JAWOVZ010000198.1:0-1197 GCF_033340175.1 Vibrio sp. 1557
GCAGCTCAATATCGTGCCGTTTTAGCTGAGCTTTAAGTGTTTGCAGCGCTTGCTGCTCGCCGTCAGAAGTCCACCAATGTAAAAACTCTACCCCTTGTGGCGACTCAGCGTGAGCGACGCAAGGGGCGAGCAACAGTGGGAACAAGAATGCCAGTTTGTTCATAGTCAGTCTCTCGGGAAAGTCAGTGTGGCGCAGAGGCCGCCAAACTGAGAATGGCTCAGCGACAAACTGCCGCCATGAGCCTTTGCAATGCTCTGTGAAATGGTTAACCCCAGCCCACTGCCTTCTTTATCGTTGCTAGCGCGGAAGTATGGCTGGCAGAGCTTTTCAAGTAATAAATCGTCAACACCGTCACCGTGATCTTCAATTTCAATCTGGATCGACTCTGGGCTTTCACTCAGCGTAATGTCTGCTTGATGGCCGTATTTGAGCGCGTTATCGACCAGATTCTGAATGCAGCGCTTAATCGCTAACGGTTTACCAGCAAAGTGGGTGCGGATTTCACCGTGGATGCGAATTGTGTCCGGCGCATCGGCGATATTGGAGGAAATGTGCTGAATCAGTTGGGTGAAATTGATCGGCTCGATTTCCTCGTGGATATCGGTCTCTTTAATGCATTGCAATGCGCCTTTGACCATCAAATCTAGGTCGTTACTCAGGCGGATAAAGCGTTCTCGGTCGGCGTCGTCATCTAGCATTTCCGCCCGCAGTTTTAGGCAGGCTATCGGCGTTTTCAGATCGTGGGAGATGGCGCTGAACAGCATCTCGCGGTCTTTAATGTGGCTGTCGATGCGTCGATTCATCTTGTTAAACGCACGTACCGCCGCTTTCAGTTCGTTACTGCCGCGCTCAGAGACTTCGGGCACGTCTAATCGGCTCGACATCAGGGTTGCGGCTTTTGCCAGCTCTCGAATGGGTTGAATTTCTTTACGAACGATAAACCAGGTACACAGCAACAGCATTAGCGCGGACACCAATAGCGTCAGCCATTGGCGCAGCTCAAAATAGTTAGTCTCTAGGTTGATGTAAGGCGCGGGTAGCACCGCCGCGAGATAAAACCATTCGTTCTGTGCGACTTCGACCTGCATCACCAGAATGGGTGGATTGAGGTCACCAAACGAAAGCGAATAATGCGCCCACAATAACGGCAGTTCGTCGATAGGTAGCTCGTTGTTGAACACTTTGAGTTTGTCGCG
>NZ_JAWOVZ010000199.1:0-1193 GCF_033340175.1 Vibrio sp. 1557
TGCCATGATTGAGCCATCAGTAAACACCGTCGCTTTTTACTTTCATGAAAAAGCTTGGGCAAGTGTTCCCGCTTTAAAAGCTCGTCAATTCATGACCAAGCTAAAAACCGCGAGTTTCGCAACGGTACACTTTAGCGTAGCGTTTACGGTGGTTTACTTGTTAACGGGTGATGCATTTATCGGTGGCGTTATGGCAATGCTAGAGCCATCATTAAATACCGTAGCCTACTACTTCCACGAAAAAGTTTGGTTACGTAAATCGTCTGATCAGAGCTCAGCGCCGCATTTTTGCTTCCACAAACACGCTTAAGAGCGGGTCGAAACCGAAGCAACAGCGAGCTCAAACCGATTCATTATTGACAATGTTGCGCACCGCAATTAAGTTAATTGCGGTACGCAACTTATTATAGGTAACTTAAGATGAATCCTCGTCAGCTCAGACATTACTCCCGACAGACCGTCCGCTTGTTAGGTATGCTTGATAAACAATGTGGCGAGGTTACCCTCACCCCAGTACAAGCTCATGCCTTGGGCGAGATCCAATTACAGCCACTGACTATCAATCAACTGGCGCAGCAGCTTAACGTAGATAAATCCAATGCCAGCCGCACCGTAACTGCTCTCATCAAGCAGAGCCTGGTTGAGAGCATCGAAAATCCAAAAGACAAGCGCAGCCAGTTCATAGCTTTGACCGAGCAAGGCCAACACGCGCTATCTCAACTCGACCAACAACAAAATACTTTCTTCGAATCATTGCTATCCCATCTGGACGAAAACGAGCAGCAACAGCTCAAACAAGGGCTTGAAGTGTATCTAAAAGGCTTAACCAAAGTATGCCAAGCAAACCAATTTGTTCTTCGCCCACTCAGCAAGGCCGATAACCCACAAGTCGCCGACGTGATTCGTCAGGTTTCCGCGGAATATGGTCTAACCGCAGACAAAGGATACGGCGTCGCAGACCCAACACTTGATGACATGTATTCTGTGTATAACCAACAAGGTGCCGCTTATTGGGTGCTTGAGCACAATGGCGTCATCGTCGGTGGTGGTGGTTTTGCTCCACTAGCAGGCGAACCTAACGTGTGCGAACTACAGAAAATGTACTTTTTACCCCAAACTCGTGGACACGGCTTGGCAAAACGTATCGTCGCGCTGAGTCTGCAATTGGCGAAGCAACTTGGCTATCAAAAGTG
>NZ_JAWOVZ010000200.1:0-1190 GCF_033340175.1 Vibrio sp. 1557
TGTCTAAAGAAAAATTTGAACGTACGAAACCGCACGTTAACGTTGGTACTATCGGCCACGTTGACCACGGTAAAACAACTCTAACTGCAGCTATCTGTACTACTCTTGCTAAAGTTTACGGCGGTGTAGCTAAAGACTTCGCATCTATCGATAACGCTCCAGAAGAGCGTGAGCGCGGTATCACAATCGCAACTTCTCACGTTGAGTACGACACTCCATCACGCCACTACGCACACGTTGACTGTCCAGGACACGCTGACTATGTTAAAAACATGATCACTGGTGCTGCACAGATGGACGGTGGTATCCTAGTTGTTGCTGCGACAGATGGCCCAATGCCACAAACTCGTGAGCACATCCTACTAGGCCGTCAGGTTGGTATCCCATACATCATCGTATTCATGAACAAATGTGACATGGTTGACGATGAAGAGCTACTAGAACTAGTAGAAATGGAAGTTCGTGAACTTCTATCTGAATACGATTTCCCAGGTGATGACCTACCAGTTATCCAAGGTTCTGCACTAGGCGCACTAAACGGCGAAGAGCAGTGGGAAGCGAAAATCGTTGAACTAGCAGAAGCTCTAGATACTTACATCCCTGAGCCAGAGCGTGCGGTAGATCAGCCATTCCTAATGCCTATCGAAGACGTATTCTCAATCCAAGGTCGTGGTACAGTAGTAACTGGCCGTATCGAGCGTGGTATCCTAACTGTAGGTGACGAAGTTGCTATCGTAGGTATCAAAGACACTACTACAACTACATGTACTGGTGTTGAGATGTTCCGTAAGCTTCTAGACGAAGGCCGTGCAGGTGAGAACGTTGGTGCACTTCTACGTGGTACTAAGCGTGACGAAGTTGAACGTGGTCAAGTACTAGCTAAGCCTGGTTCAATCACTCCACACACTAAGTTCGAATCAGAAGTATACGTACTGTCTAAAGATGAAGGTGGTCGTCACACTCCATTCTTCAAAGGCTACCGTCCACAATTCTACTTCCGTACAACTG
The DNA here is from genome assembly GCF_033340175.1 of Vibrio sp. 1557. Taxonomy (NCBI): domain Bacteria; kingdom Pseudomonadati; phylum Pseudomonadota; class Gammaproteobacteria; order Vibrionales; family Vibrionaceae; genus Vibrio; species Vibrio sp. 1557. The sequence goes on from NZ_JAWOVZ010000200.1 coordinate 1,009, forward strand.
ACGTAACTGGTGACATCCAGCTACCAGACGGCGTAGAAATGGTAATGCCAGGCGACAACGTACAGATGACTGTAGAGCTAATCGCACCAATCGCAATGGACGAAGGTCTACGTTTCGCGATCCGTGAAGGTGGCCGTACAGTAGGTGCTGGTGTTGTTGCTAAGATCTTCGACTAATTCATA
>NZ_JAWOVZ010000201.1:0-1190 GCF_033340175.1 Vibrio sp. 1557
GCTCAGGACGAAACTGGGCCTTAGAGCTTTATAATCCATGCCCGGGCGTGATGGATAGCGCGCCAGCCAGCCATGATTATCAGCCGGGCTTTATGAGCAAGCTGATGCTAAAGGATTTAGGTTTGGGATTAGATGCCGCATTGCAAACCCATTCCTCGGTGCCTATGGGGGCGTTGGCGCGTAACCTCTATGCATTCCATAACTCGAGCGGTCATGGTGAGCTCGATTTCTCAAGTCTGTTTGAATTCTATAAGAACAACAAATGAACATTGTGCTGGGAGCAATAAGCTCCCAGTTTCGATATTTCGTGTCTGAGTGCCGACAAGTTTTGGAGAGCAAATATGGACATAAAAAATAGCGTTATTGCGATTACAGGTGCAGGGCAGGGGCTGGGCCAAATGATGGCGATTACCCTCGCTCAATCCGGAGCTGATTTGGCTTTGCTCGATGTGAATGAAACCGGTTTACGAGAGACACAATCACAATGTCAGATGTTAAGTGCGAAAGTGTTCACTTATCCGGTTGATGTGACAAATGAATCGGATGTGGAAGCGACATTTGACGCCATTCTTCAAGATTTCGGTCAGCTTAATGGACTCATCAACAATGCGGGAGTGCTGCGAGATGGTTTGCTTGTAAAAGCCAAAGATGGCGTTATCAGCAAAATGTCGTTGGAGCAGTTTAATCTCGTCATGAATGTCAATGTCACGGGAACATTTCTGTGTGGGCGTGAGGCTGCTGTAAAAATGATTGAAAGTGGCTCACAAGGGGTCATCATCAATATCTCTAGCGTTGCGAGAGCCGGGAATATTGGTCAAACCAACTATTCCGCCTCCAAAGCGGCGGTCGCTACCATGGCAACGACGTGGGCACGCGAGCTTGCAAGGTACGGCATTCGAGCCGCTGCGATTGCGCCGGGGGTTGTACATACGGCGATGGCTGATCAAATGAAGCCAGAGGCGATCGAACGTCTAGAAAAGATGATTCCGGTAGGGAGAATGGGGGAAGCGAGTGAAATCGCTCATGCCGTCAAATACATTCTTGAGAGTGATTACTTCACTGGCCGCGTGCTTGAGGTGGATGGCGGAATCCGAATGTAAACGCTTTTTTCAGAGAATGATTGCCTCAGGGAGGCATATTTGTCTGCTTAGTGAGGAGTCGCATTGAGGGCAGGCTCTGTTTTCTTTTTT
>NZ_JAWOVZ010000202.1:0-1186 GCF_033340175.1 Vibrio sp. 1557
GTTCGCGTCCTTTCCCCGGTCGATCTGAACAAACAGATCGGATCGGACGGCGCGACCTGGCTGGACCGGCGGCTGATCCACGGCGAGACGGCCGACCTTGCGCCAACCGGCTTCGGGCAACAAGTCCGCGAAGCCATGGACCAGCGCCGCGAGCACCATATCGAACAGGGCGACGCCACCCGCAGCCGGGACAGCCGCGTCTTCTACCGGCGCAACCTTCTCGCCATCCTGCGGGAGCGCGAGGTAGCCGGCGTCGGATCGGATATGGCTTTGAGTAAGGGCCTGCCGTTCCGCGCCGCCACGGACGGCGAGAGCGTCAGCGGCAAGTTTACCGGAACCGTGCATCTATCGAGCGGCAAGTTCGCCGTGGTCGAGAAATCCCATGAGTTCACCCTTGTCCCGTGGCGGCCGATCATCGACCGCCAACTCGGCCGCGAGGTTATGGGCATCGTGCAGGGCGGGTCGGTGTCGTGGCAGTTAGGGCGGCAGAGGGGGCTGGAACGCTGAGTGCGCCCATGCCGCATTGCGAAGCAAAAGATAATCGGATAAAATGTAGCAATTCATATTCGTAAGCGTGGAGTAATCAGATGGGAAATTCCAAGTCAGCAGACAAGTAAGCCGCAACAACCAGTATTGTTGTTGCGGCGCTCTGTAAGGCTAGTCTCATCTGATTGCTGACGAGCAGACGTCGCCCGGTATTCCTTAATCGAGGGTTGATTCGTCATGACCACCACACGCCCCGCGTGGGCCTATACGCTGCCGGCAGCACTGCTGCTGATGGCTCCTTTCGACATCCTCGCTTCACTGGCGATGGATATTTATCTCCCTGTCGTTCCAGCGATGCCCGGCATCCTGAACACGACGCCCGCTATGATCCAACTCACGTTGAGCCTCTATATGGTGATGCTCGGCGTGGGCCAGGTGATTTTTGGTCCGCTCTCAGACAGAATCGGGCGACGGCCAATTCTACTTGCGGGCGCAACGGCTTTCGTCATTGCGTCTCTGGGAGCAGCTTGGTCTTCAACTGCACCGGCCTTTGTCGCTTTCCGTCTACTTCAAGCAGTGGGCGCGTCGGCCATGCTGGTGGCGACGTTCGCGACGGTTCGCGACGTTTATGCCAACCGTCCTGAGGGTGTCGTCATCTACGGCCTTTTCAGTTCGATGCTGGCGTTCGTGCCTGCGCTCG
>NZ_JAWOVZ010000203.1:0-1186 GCF_033340175.1 Vibrio sp. 1557
TTCCACAACTTTCAAGCGTTCCAAGATTTTGCTGTGTTCAAGCTCTGCAATCTTCATCGCTTCTATCCGCTTATCTAGATCGGAAATGTACGTTGTTAGATAGTCGAGTCGCTCTTGTTGAAGATCTTGTTGGTACTCATAATATTTGCCAACGCCCCACTGAATCCCCAACGCCACCATGACTCCCAATACCACTAAACCGACAAATCGACGACGATGCTCTTCCCTTTGATTTTCGCGCCAAGGCAATAAGTTAATGCGATACAGCACGCACACCTCCTAACCAATGAATGCCACGCACCGCCAGCCCTGCAGCCGTCGAAAAATGTTGCCAATCGGCCGCTCGGCGCTTGCGTTTCGACACTTTCATTTCAAACAGTCCGAGTGGGTTTAACAACTCACACTCCAATGCCAACTGATGCGACAGCTCTTCTGCCAACATTGGCGTCGATGCCCCCTCGCCCGATAACCAAATGCCTTTGATGTTTTGCGAACCGTTGATCGAGGTATAGAGCTGCATTTGACGTTTTACGCGCTCAACCACGTGACGATTGAACTGTTCCGTTTTGGCTTGAGCATCATCAGAGAGTAAGTCTTCTTGTGACGTCCCCATTGAGATACGAGTACCGCACGCAAACTCCTTATGAAACAGTTCGCCTTGCTCGGTAAACATGGTGAATGAACTCGCTAACGAGCCGATGTCTAACAAACAGTATTTGTTTTTTTCAGGAAAACGCTCTGCGGCAAGCTTCCAGATATGACCTAGGCTTTGAGAGTGCACGTCAACCAACACAGGCTTTAAACCAGACTGTTGTAACGCCTCAACTCGGCTTTCAACCACATCTTTGCGCGTAGCGAATACTTGATAACTGTCCGTTCCACGCATCCCTTCTTCCGCACGAAGGCGTACAAAATCCAAACTCAGTTCTTCCACAGGAAAAGGAGATTGATGAGAAAAAGCTTGTACCACCGCAAACTCGATTTCGCTCTCATCAAGGCTTTGTTCGATTTGCAGTTTCTTGCTAATAACTGAGTTGTCTGGAACAGAAATTGCCACTCGCTTGGCCCCAAAAGGCAGCTCTTTTTTCATCTGCTTTAGGGTCTTTACAATTGTTTGATGATTTATCGTGTTATTTTCAGCGACAATACCTTCCTTAAGTAATATTTCTTTGTAACCCAATAAGGC
>NZ_JAWOVZ010000204.1:0-1185 GCF_033340175.1 Vibrio sp. 1557
ATCAAACAATCGGAGGTCGGTAAGGCTTATAAACCACAACCACGGCTTTTTCAGTAGGAAGCTTATCAATGAGCGCCAAGCTGTAAGGCAGTAGCATCAATCCATTTTGCGACAAAGTCGTGGGAATTTTCACAATGCAAGAAGAGCTGCAACTGGTGTGCGACTTTTGCCCTTTTTCCATCATGTGTTCTTTGTGGTGCGGCTCAACACAATCTGTATTTACGCCGAGTTTTTCTTGAAGTGCAGTTTGCTGCATGGGAAAGCTTTGTGCTTCTATTGATGCTGTCGATGCTTGAACGCTCGATGAAACACTGGTTAGCAGCATAGCCACCAAACAAACCAGAGTAGTCATCAATGTACGATTCAACTTCAACATATCAATTTCTTCACAACACACTGATTTTCATCATACAGAAAGATCATATTCATACAAGTTTGAAGCACGAACAGTTCACGGTTATTTCACGAGCTATACCAGCATGAATCCGATAACGCTTGAAATACTTATGAAACACGAGTAATAGTTAGAGCAGTTTTTGTACTAACAAGGAAAGATTCATGCTTAAAAAGAGATTTTTCAAAACTAAAGATGAAGTTGAAGTCACTTTTGAACTCGATAAAAACCAGTGGGAATCCATTAAAATCGCTGGAGATTTTAATGACTGGCAACCAGAGCCAATGAAACTGGTGAAAAAAAGCGGCCAATTTAAGTTCAAAACACGTCTACCCAAAGAGCAACACATCCAATTTCGTTATCTCCTCGATGAAGTTGAATGGGAGAACGATCCTCAAGCAGATGCTTACGTTCCAAATGGCTTTGGTAGCGACAACAGCGTTGTTTGCACCGTTGAATAAGTGGTAACTTTGATGGGTTGATTAGTGCGGATTTCACCGTAGTAACAGCGCATTCTTCTCACTTAAGGCGCACGAGTTGCGCCTTTTTCCTACCAATAAGACAAACTCAAGCAGCAATTATTGTTGCCAGTAAACAACAGTGTTTTACCTAAAGTGATATATATCAACAAAAGTTATTTCCTTAGTATGAGTTCATCGCAGCAGACCGCTGCTTTTAACGAAAACTGAGGAAGTAACAAATGAAAAAACTGGTTGTTATTACTGGTGCAAGTTCAGGTATTGGTGAAGCTATCGCACGTCGTTTTAGTGAAGAAGGCCACCCTCTCCTTC
>NZ_JAWOVZ010000205.1:0-1184 GCF_033340175.1 Vibrio sp. 1557
AAGACCGTGAGAATGAAGGTGACTTGATCATGGCTGCCGAGCATATTACGCCGGAAGCGATCAACTTTATGGCGACTTACGGTCGTGGCTTGATCTGTCTGACCATGACTAAAGCGCGTTGTGAAAATCTCGGCTTGCCGCCAATGGTGCAAGACAACAACGCGCAGTACACCACTAACTTTACCGTTTCTATCGAAGCTGCTGAAGGCGTAACCACGGGTATTTCAGCGGCTGACCGCGCACGTACCGTTCAAGCTGCGGTTGCGCCAAACGCAAAAGCGGCGGACTTGGTTCAACCGGGTCATATTTTCCCTCTTGCTGCGCAAGATGGTGGTGTATTGACTCGCGCTGGTCACACCGAAGCGGGTTGTGATTTAGCTCGCCTTGCTGGGCTTGAGCCTGCTTCTGTGATTGTTGAGATTCTAAACGACGACGGCACCATGGCTCGCCGCCCTGATCTTGAAATCTTTGCTGAAAAACACGGCTTGAAGTTAGGCACTATTGCGGACCTTATCGAATACCGCAACAACACAGAAACGACCATTGAGCGTGTAGCAGAATGCAAACTGCCAACTGAACACGGTGAGTTCACTTTGGTGACTTACAAAGACACCATCGATAATCAAGTGCATTACGCGATGTGTAAAGGTGATTTGTCTGGCGAAGCGCCGCTGGTTCGTGTGCATCTACAAGACGTATTCACCGATGTATTACGCAGTGACCGCAATGCAGAGCGCAGCTGGACACTGGATAAAGCGATGAAGCGTATCGGTGAAGAAGGCGGTGTTCTGGTTGTTCTTGGCAATGAAGAATCAACCGAGTTGCTCATCCACCGCGTGAAGATGTTCGAAGCGCAAGATAAAGGCGAAGCACCGACTTTAGCGAAAAAGCAGGGCACGTCTCGCCGCGTGGGAGTGGGGTCGCAAATTCTCGCTGACCTTGGTGTTCACGATATGCGTCTTCTGTCTTCGACCAACAAAAAATACCATGCATTGGGCGGTTTCGGCCTGAACGTGGTTGAATACGTTTGCGAATAAGAAGTGAACGATAAGTTCCTAGTCCCATGCACACCTATTTTGGTGTGGACTAGGAACTCGTGACACGCGGCCAATTTCCATTAGATATTGCTCACAAATTTGTGCTAGAATCCGGCGATTCTCACTTGATGAACATATTTCACTTAT
>NZ_JAWOVZ010000206.1:0-1184 GCF_033340175.1 Vibrio sp. 1557
CCGCACCTACGGTGCTCACCACATTCATGCGTGGCGGTTGTGCGCGTAGCCACTCGCTTTGGTTTAGCCACATCACACCGTCAGCACCCATCGACACAACAATGTTCTCGATGCCTTTGTTGCTGAGGGTTTGTGCTGCCACTTGGCACTGTTCTGGCGTTTCTAGGTGCTCACCGACAAAGTCACTCAGCTCTTCGTCATTTGGTTTAATAAGCCACGGATGAGCATCAATACCTGCACGTAGAGCGGCTTTGCTGCTGTCGAACAATACTTTTTTGCCTTGTTGAAGCAGTTTTTCAATCCACGCTGCGCATTGCTCAGCGGTTACACCGCCCGGTAAGCTGCCAGCTAGAACGAAGTAGTCGTGAGTGTCTGCAAGGCGGAACAGGGTCTCTTCAAAACGCGCAATTTCTTCTGCCGTTACTTGAACGCCAGGAAAGTTGATGTCACTCACTTGGCCGTCGGCTTCAACCAGTTTTACGTTGATGCGTGTTGCGCCTTCGACTTCAACAAACTCGTTTTTTACGCCAATTTCGGTGAAAAGTTGATGGAACAGTTCTGGGTTGTCTTTACCCAAAAAGCCGGTCACCGTAACGTCGGCGCCAAGGTCGCTTAGCACTTTTGCAACGTTAACGCCTTTGCCTGCCGCGTGAAGGCTACTTTGTTCAACAAGGCTGACTGAACCTACCTTTAGCGCGTCGAGCGAGCCTGTTAGATCAAGCGCAGGGTTTAGCGTGATGGTCACAACTTTGTTTGTTTTTAATGCTGTCATTTGCGTGCCCCTTAACCTTCACCTAGGCCAGAAGCAATCGCGTTGCCGATAGACTCCAGCGCTTGAGCCGCGTCTGGGCCTTCAGCAGAGAACTGTAATTGGTGACCGTGTTTCACACCAAGGGCAATCACTTTCATCAGGCTTTTCGCATTTACTGCTTTACCATCACCATCTAGGTTTGCCACGCGAATGTTTGATTCGAATTTCTTCGCTTCTGCAACCAGCATCGCACCCGGGCGAGCGTGAAGGCCATGTGCGTTTTTGATCTTAAAGACTGCTACGTTGCCATCTTCGGCTGGCGCTGCCACTTCTTCGCCTTTGAATAGCGCGAGAATCTGTTCTGCAGAGGCATCTAACAGCTTATTGTGTTCGTTGTTGAAAACGATTTTAGACAAGTTGTTCAGAATTGATT
>NZ_JAWOVZ010000207.1:0-1184 GCF_033340175.1 Vibrio sp. 1557
GCTTCGATGACTCAATGATCCCAGGACCGATGTTCACGCCCTCTTCTAAGCCGTTACCGACTTTGAGTTGCTGAACCGCAGCGTCGAACTTAGCAACAAACTCGTCATACACTTTGCTGTGTACGTAGAAACGGTTCGCACACACACACGTTTGACCTGCGTTACGGAATTTCGACGCCATCGCGCCTGCCACAGCTGCATCAATATCTGCATCATCGAATACGATAAACGGCGCGTTGCCACCGAGCTCCATTGAGGTACGTTTAATGTCCGCCGCGCTTTGCTGCATCAGCACGCTACCGACTTGAGTAGAGCCAGTGAAAGACAACTTACGAATCAACGGGTGTGAAGTGAAGATAGCACCGACCTGACGGGAGTTTTCCCCCAATACCACTTGCAGCACATCGCGTGGGATACCTGCTTGGTAGGCGAGCTCTGCAACCGCAAACGCTGACAGCGGCGTGGATTCAGATGGTTTTACGACAAAGCTACAACCTGCCGCTAAAGCTGGACCTGCTTTGCGCGTGATCATCGCAATTGGGAAGTTCCAAGGCGTAATCGCACAGGCAACACCAATTGGCTGTTTGATGGTCACCAAACGCTTGTCTGCACTCGGCGCAGGAATCGTCTCACCGTAGGTACGTTTCGCTTCTTCAGCAAACCATTCGATAAAGCTCGCGCCGTAAAGCACTTCACCTTGAGCTTCAGCCAGCGGCTTACCTTGCTCCAACGTCATCAAACGGCCAAGGTCGGCTTTGTTTTCTAACAGGAGTTGGAACCAACGATTGAGCATACCAGCGCGCGTTTTTGCTGGCAGTGCCGCCCACTCTTTCTGCGCCACATTGGCACGTTCAATGCCATTTAAAATGTCATTCTCGGTTGAGACAGGTGCGTACCCGAGAAGCTCTCCGGTCGCCGGATTAGTCACTGCAATGCCCTGTTGTGGGTTCGCTACCATAAACGAAACAAGGCTTTGGTTTTGTATCTGTTGCATGGTCATTCCTTTTGACAACTCACCATCACCGCTGAGTCAGCGGTGAGCTTGTGTTTAAGCGGGGATCTGCTGCGTAATGCAGTGAATGTTCCCTCCGCCGAGTAGAACCTCTCTCGACGGTATCGCGATCATTTGGTATTCCGGCATCGCGTTTTGCATAATATCGATGGCAATGGCGTCGGTTTCTTCG
>NZ_JAWOVZ010000208.1:0-1182 GCF_033340175.1 Vibrio sp. 1557
AGCATCGACGTCGCGAGAATATTCAATATGTTATTCAGCAGCTCATTACTGACATTGATGGTGGGAGGCAGGGTAATGAATTTATTTAAAATAATAGAGATCAGGGCGGTTACAACAGCAAGTAAGGCGAAAAGTGATGTACGAACCCACAGTTTGCGTGTCATTTGTTTAAGCAGCCACTGCCATTTGGAGCCGGTCATTCTCATGTGCCTCTTATCTTAAGTGAGAAAGTCGATAGGAAATTCAAAACGTTATTCTTTGTTTAAGCATAGGTGAAATTTCCGGTTTCTCTTTGTGCTTGATGGGCTTCGTGATCAAGGTACAGGTATCCGAACCATTGGATAGTTTTGAAAACTATTGGGCATATTTAGAAGTTAACGAGCGTTAAAATCAGAAAGTCATGCTGCTTCAAAGAATGGCGTTCGTAAGATGTGAATCAGCCTATATTCCGTTACCTTAATTGGTACACACATTAAAAAGCACTTTTACGAACGAGGTAGAAAATGATTGTAATCACAGGTGCAAGTAGCGGCTTAGGGGCGGAGTTGGCCAAGCTTTATGATGCGGAAGGGAAAGCCACTTATCTGACTGGCCGAAGTGAGAGTAAGCTCTCTACAGTCACAAACTGCTTATCGAACAATGTTGGCTATCGAGCTTGTGATCTCGCATCCCATCAAGAAGTGGAACAATTGTTTGAACAATTAGATTCTATTCCGAGCACGGTGGTTCACAGTGCAGGCAGTGGGTACTTTGGGTTGTTACAAGAGCAAGATCCAGAGCAGATTCAAACCTTAATAGAGAATAATCTCAGCTCAGCGATTAACGTGCTTCGTGAGTTGGTTAAGCGATACAAGGATCAGCCTGTTAATGTAGTGATGATCATGTCTACTGCGGCTCAGCAGCCCAAAGCTCAAGAATCCACATACTGCGCTGTGAAATGGGCAGTCAAAGGATTGATTGAATCGGTTCGTCTGGAGTTGAAGGGTAAGCCAATGAAGATTATTGCCGTGTATCCGGGAGGAATGGCGACTGAGTTTTGGGAAACCAGTGGTAAGAGCTTGGATACGAGTAGCTTTATGAGCGCAGAAGATGCAGCATTAATGATACATGGTTCGCTAGCTAACATTGGCAACGGCTACGTTTCTGATATTACAGTGAATCGACAGTAAATCTTTTCTGAAT
>NZ_JAWOVZ010000209.1:0-1182 GCF_033340175.1 Vibrio sp. 1557
ACCACTTCGTGCGACAGTAACATCGTGACAGTCGCTGGCCCAAAAGTGGATAAGCTTATCGCCGACAACAGTTTTTACCGCGTTGCTACCGTGCCTGGCGGCATGTATCGCGGCTCGGATAACGATGTGATGACATTCGGTGTTGGTGCGACGTTTGTTTCATCTACTGCTGTGCCTGAAGAGGTGGTGTATAACGTCGTGAAGGCCGTGTTTGAAAACTTCGATGATTTCCGTCGTCTTCATCCCGCGTTTGCGAATTTGAAGAAAGAAGAAATGGTGAAAGATGGTTTGTCTGCGCCACTTCATCCCGGTGCACTTAAATACTACAAAGAAGTTGGGTTGATTAAGTAAGTGGTACTCCGTCTTAAAACGGTTTTCTAAACTCACTTTTTCACGTTATTTACTAAACTTCTTTTTAGAAACCTTTATTGAAAGCCGCAAAAGCGCCATTAAGTTGATGGCGCCTTTTCTGTTTAGGTTAGGCGTAAACGTCAGTAAAAAAGTAAATGGTGATGATAATCGAAGAGAGAGCAACAAAGCCTTTAACGTGGCTCGGATTAAGCTGGCGAGACACACGCGCGGCGAGGTAGCCGCCAACTAATGTCCCGACCATTACCACGCTGCCTTTACTCCAATCGATAGAGCCGTTCGCAACAAAAATGACGATAGCGATGAGAGACACACACGTTGAAACCAGAAGTTTAAGCCCATTCATCAAGTTGATGTCTTGATGGCCCGCCACAACGAGGTAACTCAGAACAATCACACCTAATCCGGCATTAAAAAATCCGCCGTATGCTGAAACGCCCACCAACAACAAACTCAATGCGATTAAGCCTAACACGCCAGCGTGTTTATGTTCTCTGGTGATGGATTTGATGATCATTGTTAACCGCGAACCTGTAAGAAACAGCACCGTAGCAAACAAAAGTAGCCAAGGAATGGCTTCCAAAAACAGTGACTCTGGCGTATTGAGAAGAAGATACGCGCCAACTGCGCCACCAACTAAGCTGAACGAGACGGTGAATAGCAGTTCTTGCTTGTTCTTCAAAATTTCTTCTCGAAAACCCACGGCACCGCTTATGTATCCCGCGCACGCGGCGTAAGTGTTGGTGGCGTTAGCCATGATGGGCGGCACGCCAACCGCCATTAGGGCGGGGAAGGTGATAAAACTCCCACCTC
>NZ_JAWOVZ010000210.1:0-1182 GCF_033340175.1 Vibrio sp. 1557
ACGAATCTCTTCTTTCTTCTCGAAAACTTTAAAACTGCTTTCTACTGGCTCGTTATGAGAGATACAGTTTGAGTTTGGACACTCAAACACGTTGTTGATTTTCTCTGGCAACTCTAGAGCCAGTTTTTTCACGACTTCGTAGTTTTCGATTTGGTTTACCGTCGCGTGCGGTGCGTACAGCGCCAGTTTGCTTGCTTGTTCTTCATTGATGAACACGTTCTCAATCTTCAGCAAGTCTTTGTGACCCAGAGCTGAAGATGGCAAGTTCAGACCAATCGTTACGCGTTGAGAAGAATTGTGCATATCGAACAATTTCAGCACTTTGATACCAATTTGTGCTGGAATGTGGTCGATGACGGTGCCGTTTTTGATTGCTTCTACCTGCAATTGAGTTTCTTTAGCCATGTTTTTATCTCCTCGATTACAGTGTTTCGTTTAGAACCAAAGCCAACAGCGCTTGGCGAGCGTACACGCCATTTTGTGCCTGCTGGAAGTAGTACGCGTGTGGGGTTTTATCTACGTCTGTCGTGATTTCATCAACACGAGGTAGCGGGTGCAGTACTTTTAGATTTTCACGCGCGCCTTCCAATAGAGCCGCCGTCAGAATGTAAGCCGATTTGATGTGCGCATATTCAGACTCGTCGAAACGCTCTTTTTGAACGCGAGTCATGTAAAGAATATCGAGCTCAGGAATTACCGCTTCCATCTCTGTGTGTAGGCTGTATTCAATGCCAGCTTCATCGAGTTCTTCGCAGATGTACTCTGGCATCGCCAATGCGTCTGGAGCGACAAAGTAGAAGCGGATGTTATTGAACTTCGCCAGTGCTTGAGTCAGTGAGTGAACGGTGCGGCCGTATTTTAAATCGCCGACAAATGCTACGTTTAGGTTGTCTAAGCGACCTTGCGTTTCCGCGATGGTGTAGAGGTCAAGCAGAGTTTGAGTTGGGTGTTGGTTAGCACCGTCGCCCGCGTTAATCACTGGAACGCCATTCGAAAACTCGGAAGCAAGGCGCGCTGCACCTTCTTGAGGGTGGCGCATCACAAATGCATCGACGTATGAAGAGATAACTTGTACAGAATCAGAAAGCGTTTCCCCTTTCTTCGCCAGAGACGTATTACCATCGTTATCAAAACCAATGACATCACCACCAATGCGTTGAATCGCGGTCTCAAACGACAAGC
>NZ_JAWOVZ010000211.1:0-1177 GCF_033340175.1 Vibrio sp. 1557
CTTCTTCCTGAAGTTCACCAAGTCCGTGGTGTTTCCTGTTCCGTGTCAGCATCCTTCCGACAGGTTTAATATTACGTTTTTGGCGCTATCCAACAACGGTGCAAGTTCACATTTTTTTATTCCGCAAACGTTTAAAAACTGCACGTATTTATATTATTCAATAGCTTATGGGTTGTTTGGGGTGCTTTTACTGCTAAAAAAGAGAGTTTTACTCAACCCTTTGTGAGAGATCTCGCACAAAGGGCCGAGCGAAAGGCTACTATTTTCCGATGGCTGCACCTTCTCGGCGTGGATCCGCAGCACCTTCTAAGCCATTTTCAGTGATGCGAATGGCGTGTAAACCGGAATTCAAATCGCGAATTTCGGTCTTAAAGCCCATCTTTTCGAGTGCCGGTTGCAACTGAGTTGCTGCGCTATCTTGCTCGAGGTCGACAGTGCCAAAACGGTTTAACACTCTTGGTTGGTTGATCGCTTGCTGAATGTCCATGTCCCATTGAGTATGAGCAATGATGGCTTGTGCCACGTAGCCGATAATGCGACTGCCACCCGGAGAACCAATAGCCATGTATGGTTGATCATCTTTCATGATGATGGTCGGTGCCATGGAGGAGCGCGGACGTTTGCCCGGTTCTAATCGGTTGGCGATTGGCGCGCCATTTTGATGAGTGCGGAAAGAAAAGTCCGTCAGCTCGTTATTGAGCAGGAAGCCGCGAACCATTAAGCGCGAGCCAAAAGCGTTCTCGATGGTGGTGGTCATTGAAACCACATTGCCTTGCTTGTCGACGATGTTGAAATGGCTGGTGGAAGGCAGTTCTATCGATTCATCCATACTGAGATTCATTGCATGTGACCACGGTGGGTTACCGGCTTCCACTTTCGTCAGTGCTTTGCCGACCTGAATAAGCTCGGCACGTTGTTTGAGATAGTCTTTGTCCAACAAACCTTCAGTTGGCATGGGTACCGAGTCTTGATCGGCCATCCACTTACCGCGATCAGCAAACGCGAGACCACATGCGTCCGCAATGACCTGCCAAGATTTGGCGCTGTCTGGTCCCCAGCCTTTGAGGTCGTATTGCTCGGTGATAGCCAAGATCTGTCCGACAGTTAGCGCGCCTGAGCTTGGTGGCCCCATGCCGCAGATTTCGTAGCTTTGATAAGCCGCACAAACGGGCTCTCT
>NZ_JAWOVZ010000212.1:0-1176 GCF_033340175.1 Vibrio sp. 1557
TCCCTGGGGTGCAAGCTGAATACGAAGACATCATGGGCAACATCGTGGCAAATGATGCGTTAAATACGCCAGTTAAATTGGTGGGTAAAGACGGTAAGGAATACACCAATCTAAAAGGTGTTACCGTGAACCTACACATCACTGAGCAAATGGAGTCCCTACCACCAATGCCTCGTGGTATTGCAAGATTCCTTGATATTGGTGCAGAAGGCCGCGGACGTGTTGGCGATGTCATCTTGAGAATGGGTGTGCGCCAAATGAAGTCTTACGACTACACAGTGAAGACTCGTGGTCAATCTCAGTTTGATACGTTTACGAAGCAACAAGACCGCTACGGTATTATCGCGGGTGACAAGGTTGAGTTTGTTATCGACGGCGAGAAGTTTGTGGCAACAAAAGCAAACAAGCTGGCTTACGACTACGCAAACCAACTGGTGACGTCCAAAGGTTACGATCTAAAAACGTACCTAGATAGCTATGAGCCTGCAACACTAAACAAGGTTGCAGAGAGCATCGATAGCGCTTGGGGGCCATTCCGAACAGCGATTGTCCCAGCGTTCCACGATCCTGTATTGCTGCTGGATGCGCCAATGGTCAACGCAATGAAGCGAACCATTGATGCGGATATCGCGGCAGGTGTGCTGTCGTTTAGCCAGTCTTTCATCAACTTTACGACAGCGAATGTGACTTCGGGTGATTTGGTCATCGATGCAACTTCGGGCACATTGAGCTACAAAGGTGGTAAAGCGCACGATGAGCTGAAAGCGTTCGAAGCTTACACTGATGCGATGCTTTTGATTTACAACGATCACGCCGAAGACATGATGTTCGCGGTCGACAATGTGTACGCAGGGTACATGGCGTCTTCAGATGCTGACAAAGAACTTTGGCTGAAAGATCTCAATATGATTCAAGCGTATTTGCGTGGTGATATCGGCGCTGTGGCTGGTGATTACTACAAGATGCTTGATCGCCTACCAACTGCAGTGAGTTTCCAGTAAATAACTCTTAATTCACTCATACAAAGGCCTGCAGCAATGCAGGCCTTTTTCGTCATAGGACTGATGGAATTTAGGAGTGAAAGATGATCTGTCCGTCTTCTGTCATCACAAGTGTCGCTTTGCTTTGTTCGATAAGTTGGGCAGCATAAGAAGGGGTAACTGCCTGCATATCACC
>NZ_JAWOVZ010000213.1:0-1175 GCF_033340175.1 Vibrio sp. 1557
GTTCATCGTTGTATGCACTGGTCATACGCCAACTGGTAAATGCTTCAGCTTGAGTGTCGTTGATGGTGTTGACCTTCAGTTCTGAGATCAGATCTTTCAGTACCATCTCTTCAGTAAATGAACCCGATTCATTAGTTAACACCACGTGGTAAGTAACACTCTCTCCCGGACGGTAGAACTCATCGTCAACGGTTTTTTCAAGTTTGACCGACTCCGGCATCGCCAGCAGTGTCGCTGTTGAATCCTGCGTTTCACCACGGAATGTGGCGCTGGCGGTATTCTCAATTTCGCCAGTAGCGTATTGGTTCACTAACCCTGTAATCACAAACTCCACTTCATCATTCGCAGCAATCGTTAGCGTTGAATCAATGTCGGAATTCACACCTGGCATGTTGGTGATCTCGGTTTCCGCATTCGCTTTATTCACCTCAATGCGCCAAGAGTCGAACGCTTTTACCGACGTACCATCAAGACGCACGACTTCAAGATTACTAATGGCGTCTTTTACAGCCACATCTGTCGCTGGGACTGTGCCTTCGTTCTTCACTTTGACGCGGAACGTCGCTTCTGCACCCGGAACGTAATATTGGGTGTCTGCGGTTTTCTCAATCGAGATCCCCTGAGATTGAGGCTGAACAGTGGCACTTGAATGCTGCTGCGTACCGTTGAGATCCGCCGTTGCCGTGTTGGTGATATCACTCGCGGCTAACGGGTTAGTCTTCGCGGTAATCGTGAACTCCACAATGTCATGCGGTGCTATATCGATCATCGAACGGATATCCTGATTATCGACAGGCATCGGGGTAATAGTGGTGCGGCTGTCGCTGTTCGTCGTTTCAATCGTCCAACTCTCGAAAGCACGCTCACTCACGCCATAGATGTTGGTGGCTTTAATGCCCGACAAAATATCTTCTAACGCGATGTCGTTATCGAAACCATCAGTGCCGTTGTAAACGCGAACGTGGAATACCGCATCTTCTCCCGGAATATACATTGGAGATTCGGCTGTTTTCTCAATCCACACTTCTTCAGGCAGCGTTTCTAAGGTTGCGGTTGCTTCTGTCGTTGCACCTGCAAACTCAGCCGTTGCTGTGTTAATAATGTTGGCAACCGCTCGGCTGTTCACCGTGCATGTAATGGCAAATTCAACCGTATCTCCTGGAGCAATATCGAGA
>NZ_JAWOVZ010000214.1:0-1172 GCF_033340175.1 Vibrio sp. 1557
ATCATTACGTACGCTGGCTTCGAAGGTCCATGCATTCAATGCATATTGAGCAATTGCGCTGATGCCAATGTTTGTTCTTGGGTTCTTCTCTGGGTTGTAGTCTTTCGCTGGTCCCCAGTCACTTGGTGCAAGGTAGCCTTTTGCTAACTTCTCATTACGGTAATCTAAGCCGCCTCCAATACTCAGTTCATCATTGATGCTGTATGAGTTTAGCCAAATTGCATTGAACTGTTCGATGGCCACGTGATCGCCGGTCGACTTACTTTGGCCCGATTTAAGGTCATAGTTGTCTTGTTGACCGTAAGCTAACTTCAACTCAGAAGTGTAAACATCTTTAGAATACTCAAGTGACAAATCTGCACCTACGTATTCCACTTCACCCGTTTTCTTTTCGTGCTTATCTACTGTTCCCCACCCAGGATTGCCATAACTGCTGTTGTCATAGTCGTATTCGTTGCTGTATGTACTAAAGCCTACGTAACCAGAAAAATTATCAGAAAAGTTTTGCTGGTAACCTAATTTAAGGTTCAACGTTTCAAATCCGTGCTCATCGCCATCATTCAAACCCGGCAAAGGTTTAACGTTAAAACCATCCGTTTTCTCGTAACCTAATACCCCTTTGATGTGCTTACCTTCACCAACAGGTTTAGATACAGCAAACGCGCCTTTTTTATGATTGTTGGAGCCATAACCCGCCGACACTCGGCTTGCATCATCATCAATATTTGCACGAGTAATAATGTTAATTACGCCGGAAATCGCCTCTGAGCCATAGATAGATGCGCGTGCGCCGCGAATGTAGTCGATACGTTCAATAGAGTTGATTGGAAATTGGTTGAAATCGATACCGCCCATGATTGCGCGAGGCATGCGTACACCATCAACCAAAACCAACACTTGGGTGGCACTGCCACCGCGAACAAAAATCGATGCGCTTTGGCCACGGCCACCATATTGAGCAACCTCAATACTAGGCAAAGTACGGAACACATCAAACAAACTGTCAGCTTGCTGACGGCGAATATCTTCTTTCGTTACTGTCACGGTTTGAGCTAGAACAGCACCATCGATTTGCTTGAATCGATTCGCAGTAACAACGATGGTTTCGTCAACAGAAACTTCTTGGGACTGTAGATAAGAGACAGGTGAAAGCAGCGATGCCAGGGTGATCG
>NZ_JAWOVZ010000215.1:0-1169 GCF_033340175.1 Vibrio sp. 1557
AACAGCTTCGTGATCAGCAACAAACGTCAGGCTTTTGCCAAAGGTTTTGCAACCAACATTCTCAACCCCAAAGCACTGGCTTTCTTCATCAGCTTGATGTCGAGCTTGGTGCCAGCCGGAATGTCGGTCTCAGGCAAAAGCATCGCGTTAGTTATCCTGTTCAGCTTGTCTCTGGTTTGGTTTTCCAGCTTGGCGTGGATGCTCTCAACGCAACGTTTACAACGTCGATTACAACAGGCAGGCATCTACATCGATGGCATCTGTGGTGTGGTGTTTACCCTCGTTGGCGGCAGTATCTTGGTGCAAACCATCAGCACATTAATCGGTTAACTCTCTGATTTAAAAGCGTCGCACACCCGACATTTATTAAAACGCTGACTCGACGATCTTCTCCATGGCTGCCAAGCTGAACAATCAAACTGGCAACATGGAGAGTCATCATGCATTGGACGTTCAACCGACTCGTGTCTACGGGTCTTTTTCTTAGCGCCTCTATCACCCACACCGCGTTTGCAAACCAAGCCACCGATGCGATTGCCCCAGAGCAAAGTACTGGGCTTGAGCACAAACAACTGGTCAAAGCCAAAGACTATATGGTGACAGCAGCGAACCCAATCGCCACCCAAGCTGGTGCTGATGTACTGGAGCAAGGCGGCAATGCCATCGATGCTATGGTGGCGGTACAACTGATGCTTGGCTTAGTCGAACCACAGTCTTCCGGCATTGGTGGCGGCGCATTTTTGGTGTATTGGGATGGCGAACAACAAAAGCTCACCACTTATGATGGTCGAGAAACTGCGCCCCTCGCCGCAACCCCAACACTGTTTTTGGACGACCAAGGCCAGCCGCTGCAATTTTATGATGCCGTTGTAGGCGGACGATCTGTCGCGACGCCGGGCACCGTCAAACTGTTGTGGGATACCCACCAAAAATACGGCAAGCTGGAATGGAAAAAGATCATTCAGCCAGTGATCAATTTGGCTGAGGAAGGTTTTGCCGTCAGTCCTCGTCTCGCCAGTTTGATTGCCAACGACGCCGAGCGTTTATCACGTTTTCCGACCACAAAAGCGTATTTCTTTAACGCCGATGGCTCACCAAAAGCCGAAGGCACACGATTAAAGAATCCAGAATACGCGCAAACCTTGCAAGCCATCGCCAAGCAAGGTGAT
>NZ_JAWOVZ010000216.1:0-1168 GCF_033340175.1 Vibrio sp. 1557
ATTCAGTTTAAATCTGCGAACGAAAAACAATTTGGCGACTTTGCCGACGGTTTTGTTCCAACACCTAAGAGCCAAATTAGCAGCAACCTTGGTTTAGATAATCGAGTTGAAGGTTGTTGGGTAGATGACGACCTAACGAAGCCGCTAGGCGATACATCCGAGCGCATGCTATCTGCCGCACTCAACTACATGGATACAGGAACTTGTCCACAAGTGTCGCCTGCGAGTTTCAACACAATGCCACTTAACAGCGACTCTCCAGCACTTAAGGATCACCGTTCACCACTAAGAACAGAGGCTATACATGTTGAGATCAACTAGATCAAGGCGCGCAACAGCTATAAGACTTTGTGCTTGTCTTGGACTAACACTACCGATTTTGGGGTGTGAAGTAATGTCACGAGAACCTGTTGAAGCCTTAAGCACTAAAACCACGCCTGAGGCCGTAAAGGAAGTACAAGCTGCGATTGCACAAATTCAAGGTACGCCAGCACCAAGAATCGCAAGCAACGTATTTGAATCGTCTCCGCACTTGTTGATTGAGAAAGGCAAAGTAAAAGGCAAGGATAACGTGCTACTAGACGGTAGCTATACCGATTTTCCTGACCAGTACACATTGCAGATTCGCGGTACAACCTGCGGACTGTTCTACGCGAAAACAGACCAGTTTGTGCCACTAACAGCACTGAATTGTGAACCAGTCACCAAACGTTGATCAAAAAGCCCGCAGAAAACTGCGGGCTTTTCTTATCTATTCTGCTGAACAAATATAACTGATAAAATTATTTCAGCTCAATCCAAGTCTTTCTTTGCTGCTTGTCCATGAATGACCAAGCCATAAAACGACTGATCTTTTGGCCTTGGCTCATTTCCACCACACGAATCGCTTTAACTCCCAGCTTTTCTAGCTGCTTACGCATCGGACGCACGTTGTCTTTTTTCGAAATCAACGTCGTAAACCACAGCACTTGAGAGCTGAATGCTTGGCTTTCATTGGCCATTCGACGAATAAATGCCGCCTCTCCACCTTCACACCAAAGCTCGGCGTTTTGACCACCAAAGTTCAACGTTGGCTTGCCCTGCTTCACTGGGCTATTTTGCGACTTGACCCCTTTTTTTCGCTGGTTTGCTTTTAGGTTGTCGAGTTTACGCTGACTGCCCATTGCAG
>NZ_JAWOVZ010000217.1:0-1166 GCF_033340175.1 Vibrio sp. 1557
ACCTGTTATCGCCACCATTACGGCAGAAGTTTACGGTGATGAAGCGACATCTTATGAAGATCTGATGATTCAAGCAGAGAAAGTCGCGGATAGGCTTCGCAAAGAACAGTTGGTTTCTGAGGTGGATACCAGCATCCAAGGTGATTTAGAAACGTGGCAATTCATCGTTGATCAAGAAAAAGCGGCGCTGTCTGGTGTTTCTGTTGCTGATATCAATAACACGCTGATTACCGCCGCGAACGCCAAAGTGCTCGGTTATATCGCCGATCCAAGAGAAGTGGACCCACTACCTATCGAAGTGCAGCTCCGACGCGAAGACAGAGATAACCTGAATCAACTAGAGCAGCTTTATGTGCGAGGCCGTCCGGGGATTGCAAAAGTAGAATCCAATGGGGCGGTTGTGGATGCTCCTCAGCCTATCGTGCAGTTGTCTGAAGTCGGTCATTTTGTGAAACGTGCAGCGGACAAACCGATTTTCCATAAAAACCTCAAGCCTGTTGTGTATGTCTACGCCGAGGTAGTTGGGCGTGTTCCGGGTGAAGTGATTGCCGATGTGATGGCTGACCAAGATACAACTCACGCGGAAGATGTGCATCGTCACTGGCAAGATCGCACGTACTTGAGCAATGGAGCTGGTGTCACTTGGAGCGTGCCAGACAACATCGAAGTGGTTTGGAGTGGTGAGGGGGAATGGAAAATCACAGTGGACGTATTCCGCGATTTAGGCATTGCTTATGGCGCTGCGCTGCTTGGCGTATTTGTGGTGATGTTGATTCAAACAGGTTTACCTGCGGTATCGGGCATCATCATGCTGGCGATACCTCTGACTGTGATTGGGATTATGCCGGGGTTCTGGATTTTGAATGTGTTAAGCAGTGACATCGGTAATTACCCCAACCCAGCTCTGTTCACGGCGACTGCGATGATCGGCATGATTGCGCTAGCTGGGATTGTGGTGCGTAACTCACTCGTTTTGATTGAATTTGTTCAGCAATCGTTGGCTGAAGGTCGTAGCCTACATGATGCGTTGATTGAATCTGGTGTTGTTCGTATGCGGCCAATATTACTGACCGCGGGTACAACGTTACTGGGTAACGTCGTGATTACGTTAGACCCAATTTTTAACGGTTTGGCTTGGGCAATCATATTCGGTATTACCGCCTCGA
>NZ_JAWOVZ010000218.1:0-1166 GCF_033340175.1 Vibrio sp. 1557
TTGAATGGTCTGGCAAACTTAGTGAGTTCTCATAAGCACGTGCGTTGGCTGGCGTTTATTCGTGAGTCTCAGCTCGGCACAGACACCATCTGCCAGTTCATCGTTAACTTCTGTATCGACTTTTTTACTGCCCCAATCCCAGATGCCCAACTGTTGAGTACCATCGGCCACCAACTTGGTATGCTCAAGCTAGAGAAAAAAGTTTGGCCAAGCTTTGGCAATAGCCTCGATATGGGGCTGATTGGCGAATCTATCCCGATGAAGCGCTTACGCGATCAAGTTAAGCGAATTGGTCCTACGGACGTGAGTATTCTGATCTCTGGCGAGAGCGGTACTGGTAAAGAAGCGGTTGCTCGTGCAATTCACAAAGTATCTTCCCGTTCTCATAAGCCCTTTATGTCGATTAACTGCCGCGCTTTGAATGAGCAACGTTTCCAAGCGGAAGTCTTTGGTATTGCTGCGGATGCTGAGATGGGCCCAAGTCTGTTGGAACAAGCAGATGGCGGTACTGTGTTGTTTAATGACATTCTGACCATTTCGAAAGACCAGCAAATGAACCTGTTAAGGTTTTTGCAAGAGGGCACGATTGAAACATGCGAAGGTGTGAAGAATGTGAATGTGCGTATTCTTGCTGCTAACTCGTCAGACGTAGAAAAAGCTTTGATTGATGGCGACTTCAACGAAGAGTTGTACCATTACATCAATGTACTTCGTATCAACGTACCAAGCTTGAAAGAGCGCGCGAGTGACATTGCACTACTAGCTCGCTTCTATCTGCAAGAGTTCTCTAAAGAGTACAACTCTCAAGCAAAAAGTTTCTCAGAGGACGCTTTGAAAGCTCTGACTCGTTACTTCTGGCCTGGTAATGTTCGCGAGTTGATGAACCAAGTTAAGCGTGCGGTGTTGATGTCTGATAGCGTGATGATTGAAGAGCATCATCTCGATTTGCCGCAACGTAATGATTCAAAACGCAGTTTGAAATCAATTCGAGAAAAGAGTGAGCGTGATGCGTTATTGGTCGTGTTGGAATCGCACTCAGGTCAAGTTTCCAATGCGGCGAAAGAACTTGGTGTGTCGCGTGCAACCATGTATCGACTACTTAACAAGCACAACTTGATTTCCGATCAAGCGATGTAATTCAATGAGTGAATCGAATTGAAAGAGCG
>NZ_JAWOVZ010000219.1:0-1162 GCF_033340175.1 Vibrio sp. 1557
TCGCATTACAGGCCAAAGACAATATCTTTATCGATTACGACCAAATACCCCAGCACGAAGTTGCGGTGGTGCTTGGTACGAGTAAATACATCGGAAAGACACTCAACACCTATTACACTCATCGCATCAATGCAGCGATCGAGCTTTATAAGCAAGGCAAAGTGAAACAGTTTTTGCTTAGCGGAGACAACGCACATCGCTCTTACAATGAGCCATGGACCATGAAACGAGATCTGCTTAAAGCCGGCGTTCCAGAAGAAGTCATCCATCTCGATTACGCTGGATTTCGGACTTTGGATTCCATCGTGCGAGCAAAAAAGATCTTCGCCTCAGAGCGTTTTTTGATAGTGACTCAACGCTTTCACTGTGAGCGCGCGTTGTTCATTGCCGATGCGTATAACATTGATGCACAGTGCCTTGCAGTCGCAGGCCCAACGGCGAACAAACAAAAAACTTCGATGCGAATTCGTGAACTGCTTGCTCGTGTGAAAGCATTTTTGGATCTCTACGTGATGAATACGCAGCCACGCTTCCTTGGCCCTCAAGAGCCAATTCTTGCGGTAGAAGACCCAACAGAAGCATCAAATGCTGAGCGCAACATTCCTATAGAATAATCGGCTGGCACCATTTTCGTGCATCACGTCACACATGAATAACAATTCGTTAAAAACAAATGGGTAGAGTTCTACCCATTTCCAAATCTCAACCTCACATTTTCTTATTTCGCCTACGATTCAGGCCAAATTGCCCTTCGCATTCGCAGTAACATTTAATCAATAAATAACTACAAGTCAGTTACCTTGCCATAAAAAACCGACAAAAAGGCAATGCAAAAGGAGCACACCCATGACCGCACTCGCTGTGACATTGAAGAATTGGTTCTTCACTCGCAACAGCATGATTTTGAATGCCAACATTCTGCTGTTCATTATCTTGTTTAATACCCTACCCTTTGAACCACAAGTCGTAACCGGCATCAGCATCTTAGTTTTTGTTGCGATTCTTTGGTTAACAGAAGCGATTCACGTCAGCATTACTGCTTTGCTGATCCCGATGCTTGCCGTCTTCTTGGGCGTGTTTAACACCCAAGCTGCACTGAATAACTTCTCGAACTCAATCATCTTCTTGTTCTTGGGTGGCTTTGCTCTCGCCGCTGCGTTGC
>NZ_JAWOVZ010000220.1:0-1162 GCF_033340175.1 Vibrio sp. 1557
GCTCAGCCAAGTCTTTCGCTTTGCTTTCCCATTGTAGTGGGTCAACGTACGTGTCGCGAGGGTCTAGAATGCTTGGATCCACACCTGGTAGTGAAGTCGGTACTTCAAGGTTGAAGATTGGGATGTGCTTAGTTGGCGCATCTTCAATCGAGCCATCTAGGATCGCATCAATGATGCCGCGCGTATCTTGGATAGAGATACGTTTACCTGTGCCGTTCCAGCCGGTGTTCACTAGGTATGCTTCTGCACCTGCGGCTTCCATACGTTTTACCAGTACTTCTGCGTATTTAGTTGGGTGAAGCGTTAGGAACGCTGCGCCAAAACATGCAGAGAATGTTGGTGTTGGCTCAGTAATGCCTCGCTCTGTGCCAGCCAGTTTTGCAGTAAAGCCAGATAGGAAGTGGTATTTGGTTTGCTCTGGAGTCAACTTAGACACTGGAGGTAGCACGCCAAATGCGTCTGCCGATAGGAAGATCACTTTGTTTGCGTGACCGCCTTTTGATACTGGCTTAACGATGTTTTCGATGTGGTAGATAGGGTAAGAAACACGTGTGTTTTCTGTCTTAGAGCCGTCATCAAAATCGATAGAGCCGTCGCTACGAACCGTTACGTTTTCTAGCAGCGCATCGCGGCGGATCGCGTTGTAGATGTCTGGCTCCGCTTCTTTCGATAGCTTGATGGTTTTTGCGTAACAACCGCCTTCGAAGTTGAAGACACCATCGTCATCCCAGCCGTGCTCATCATCACCAATTAGAGCGCGTTTAGGGTCGGTAGAGAGTGTTGTTTTACCTGTACCAGATAGGCCGAAGAATACTGCTACGTCGCCGTCTTTGCCCATGTTGGCACTACAGTGCATCGATGCGATGTCTTTCAGAGGAAGGAAGTAGTTCATCATGGCGAACATACCTTTCTTCATCTCGCCGCCGTACCACGTACCACCGATCAGTTGTGTACGCTCAGTAAGGTTGAAGACCGTGAAGTTTTCAGAGTTCAGACCTTGCTCTTCCCATTTCGGGTTGGTGCATTTCGCGCCGTTCATTACTACGAAGTCAGGTTCAAACGTTGCAAGTTCTTCTTCGGTAGGACGAATGAACATATTTTTTACGAAGTGTGCTTGCCATGCTACTTCTGTGATCACACGAATGCTCAAGCGAGTATCTGG
>NZ_JAWOVZ010000221.1:0-1156 GCF_033340175.1 Vibrio sp. 1557
CTGAGAGAAAAGATTCAACAAGTGGTTGATGAGCTCGGCTATATCCCGAACAAAGCCGCAGGGGCACTCGCATCTGCAGAAAGTTATTCCATCGCTCTAATCATTCCGTCACTGTTTGAAAAAGCATGCGCGCATTTCTTACCAAGCTTCCAACAGGCGTTAAACAAAGCGGGTTATCAACTATTGCTGGGTTACAGCGACTACTCGATTGAGCAAGAAGAAAAGTTGCTTTCGACTTTTTTAGAGAGCCGTCCTGCGGGCGTTGTACTGTTTGGAAGTGAGCATAGTCAGCGAACGCATCAACTGTTAGAGGCATCAAATACGCCAGTGTTAGAGATTGCCGAACTGAGCTCAAAGGCCAGTTATCTCAACATTGGCGTGGATCACTTCGAAGTGGGTAAGGCCTGTACCAGACACCTGATTGAACA
Organism: Vibrio sp. 1557; assembly: GCF_033340175.1. Classification (NCBI taxonomy): domain Bacteria; kingdom Pseudomonadati; phylum Pseudomonadota; class Gammaproteobacteria; order Vibrionales; family Vibrionaceae; genus Vibrio; species Vibrio sp. 1557. Next base: position 429 of record NZ_JAWOVZ010000221.1, read on the forward strand.
AGGTTTTAAGAACGTTGGTTTTATTGGGGCGCGCGGGAATCACTCAACGTTGCAACGCCAGTTACACGGTTGGCAAAGTGCGATGATTGAAAACTATCTCACCCCAGATCATTTTCTGACGACTCATGAAGCGCCATCTTCACAATTGGGTGCGGAAGGATTGGCGAAGTTATTGCTGCGCGATTCAAGCTTGAATGCTTTGGTGTGTAGCCATGAGGAGATAGCAATTGGTGCGCTCTTTGAGTGCCATCGCCGCGTGCTCAAAGTCCCGACCGACATTGCCATTATTTGTCTTGAAGGCTCTTCTATGGGGGAGCACGCTTACCCAAGTTTGACATCGGCAGAATTTGATTACGAGCGCATGGGCACCAAGGCGGCAGAAAAACTGTTACATGCCATCAAAGGCGAGCCAGAAGAACGGCCGACCAGTATGGGCTTTAAGCTAAAGCGTCGAGCAAGTACCGCGATTAATTGACACTTCCGCTTTCCATAAATACAAAAAGCCTCTCAATATGGAGAGGCTTTTTACATTCTGAATTCACGAGCGAAAACTACGGACGTTCGCCCGCGGCTAGGCGTTGTTCGATATCTACGATCACCTCTGGCAGATCGGAGATGGTGTCGATTAAGTAGTGAGGTGCACTCTTGATAAACTTCGCGCGTGCTTTTTCACGAGCTTTCTCTAAGGTTGCTTCGTCTGCGGCTTGGTATTCTTCAAATGTCAGACC
>NZ_JAWOVZ010000222.1:0-1156 GCF_033340175.1 Vibrio sp. 1557
TTTACGTGGTGTTACAACCGATTGTTGATGTAAACAATGATCGCTGGGATTACTTTGAAATACTCGCTCGTTGGAACAGCAGTGTGTATGGCAACATCTCCCCTGCGGAGTTTATTGAAGCGGCAGAGCAATAGGGATTAATCATCGAATTAGGTGAGCGAATCATAGAGTTAGCATGTATTGCGAAGCAAGAGTTAGAGGCCCACCTCGGTTATACCGTGAAGCTATCCATCAACTGCTCTGCACACGAACTGGTCGATTCAAACCGCTACATCAACCACCTAACAACCTTGCTCGAGCGATACGGTCACGATGCTTCGGACTTGGTTATAGAGCTCACTGAAACCGTTTTGCTTTCACAAAGTGGACGCGAGCAGATGGTTTTGAACTCGCTTCGCTGTCTTTGTTTTAAAGTCTCACTGGATGACTTCGGCACTGGCTATTCGAGCTTAAATTACATTCATAATTACCCTATCGACAGCATCAAAATTGACGCCACATTTGTGCGCAATATGCTCTCGAACAAAACGTCAGAGCAAGTGGTGTATCTGATAGCCCAGTTAGCTCAACTGTTGGATGTCGACCTAATTGCAGAAGGCGTAGAAGACGACAGGGCGTTAAATAAGCTTATCGACATGGGTTGCCATTATATTCAAGGCTACTTCTATTCTCGCCCACACAACGTCGATGAATTGGTACACATGATTAACGATAGACAAGTCAAACGCGCATAAAAAAGACCAAGCAATTGCTTGGTCTTTTTGTTTCGATTAAGAGCCTAAACAGCTATAAAACCGCTTTTTCTTTATTTTTTAGCAGCTTATCCATTTCATCTCGATTCGCAATGAAGGTTGCCATCTCCTTCTTAGGAACAGAGCTCGCCATCGGAATATTCGCGCGCATCGCGTTTACAGGGCGTCCGTACTCGATCAATTCATAGTGAAGGTGTGGGCCAGTAACTCGTCCTGTTTTACCAGACAAACCGATACGCTGACCGCGAGAAACTTTTTGGCCTTTCTTCACTAAGATCTTGCTTAGGTGCAGGTAACGCGTTTTGTATTTGTTACCGTGCTCAACAACAACGTAGTTACCCGCATATGGGTGCTTACGGGTCATAATCACAGTACCATCACCCGTCGACACTACTGGTGTGCCA
>NZ_JAWOVZ010000223.1:0-1154 GCF_033340175.1 Vibrio sp. 1557
GATGTTATCGTTGTAAAGCGTATCAAACAGCTGCTTAGACAACAACTCCGCGTACACTAATCCTTTTTGTTTGACGTAGGATTCCGTCTTATCTTGAGAATTTTGCGTAATCTGCTGCGCGAGATTGTTTGAGTATGTGTCGTAGCCATGCATGTAAAGTACAAGGTTGACCACAACCACCAAAACAACGACGGAGATGGTCGCAAAAATGTATTTGGTTTCGAGCGAAAGTTTGTTCAGCATCAGTTTGCCTTTGGTAGCAAGTTAACAGACTTTCGAACCGTGTCGAGAGACGTTGCCATATCTGGCGTGAGTGCTGATATGCGCTTGGTATTTTGGAATACATCCAAGGCATGCAAACCTTCTGGTGAAGCATCCATTTTTAATAAAATCGATGTAATTTCATTTTTGGTCGATTGGCTCAAAGTAGGCGACGCTAAAACCAAATCACGCGGGATCTCAACCGAGTTATGGAAAATGGTCAGTTTTTCCTTCATGTTTTCTGGCAAATCTTTTGGGTTGTTCCAGTTGAAATTACTGAACGCCCCGGCGGCAACGCGCTGTTTATACACCCAAACGGATAGGTTGATTTCGTTGGATTGTTCTAAATGTTCATCCAAAAACAAATAGCCGATACGGCCTTTCGTTGGGTGATCATCTATAGAGCGAAGGTATTCTAATTTTTCGCCTTGGTTGAGCAATGTAATGGCAGGTAAGTAAAAGCTGCTGGTGGAGTTGCGACTCTCGAAAATGAGCGTTTTGCCGCGCAGATCGGCCAAGGAATGAATGCCACTGTCTTGATGGGTGAAAAATACAGAGTGGTATTTTTCGAGTCCCTTTTTCCACCTTACGGCGAGCACTTGGCTGTTAGATTCTCGTTCTAGGGTTACGGCGTTAAACGGTGTAGCTGTTGCAATTTGAACGCTGCCATTTTTGAGAGCAACTGCAAGTTGTCCATAGTTGTTGAAGACTTGTACCGACCCAGAGGTATAACCGAGGTGATTCAGCCTTCCGGACACATATTGAGCAAAGGGTGTCGCCTTTTTGATTTTACTTTTTGCTTTGTCGGAAACGATACCTACGGTGAATACGAGGTCATTGACGGGTTGAGCGCTAGCAAGAAAGGGGGAGCTTAGAGAAGCAAGCAGTAAGAG
>NZ_JAWOVZ010000224.1:0-1154 GCF_033340175.1 Vibrio sp. 1557
GCGGCAATATCCGCGTCCAACTGTTGCCTATTGTCGGGGTTAAAGATGGCAACATGATGAAACTCTAGCCGATGCAGTGGCTGCACAGAATCAATCACTGCGCGAGTGCCGCCCATATCCGGATCAAAAAAGGTGATGTCGCTGCCCTCTTCCCACTCCCCTTCGAATTGAGATTGAGGTGAAAAAGCCTGCGCCCAACGCTTGTAAAGCTCAGCATCCGTCAGCACTCTCCATACGCGCTGCGGAGTCGCGGTTATTTCTACGTAATAGTTTAATGTAAGCATGTTTTCTCTCCCTGAACCTTCATTGACGCTAGTTTATTCTCAGGAAAAATCAAATTTGCTTGCGTTTTAAATGCTTATCTCAACTTACTTTTACGAGGCACTAAGATGTTCTCGTTTGTAACGCCTTGCTTTGATGATACTTGACCAATACATCCCAGCACCCATTCAATACCGTCGCGAGCACAATTAAGCCCATGCCCGCGATTTGAGTGCGGCTCATTACATCAGCGAAAAAAAGTGATTGCCAAACGGCCGTAAACAACAAGTTGGTAAAAATCAGTGGTGCGAGTTGAGAGCCGCTACTGGCCAGTTGATAGGCTTTTGCACGAAACACTTGAGTATTGATGATCAACATCGACATGGCTAATAGCAACAGCACACTAGGCTCAACGGATAGTGAGAATGAATGAGCCCCCAACAGTCCAGAGCCATCGTTGATAAGCGCCAAAGGCAGAATAAATAACGCGGCAAAGCTAAACGCCCAGAAGTTGATCTCTAGCGGTGACATATTACTTTTGCTGACTTTATACAGCGTCAATTGTGAGCCGGAGTTAAACAGACCGCCAGCCAAACCAAGCAGTAAGTCGTATCGCAAAGTAAATTCGCCTTCCGTTCCAGCCAACAACACCACACCACTAAACGCCATCACAATACCAAAAACGGTGGACGCACGAATTTTTCCATGCCAGACAAGCTTTTCAATCACAGGCATAAACAACGGGCCTGTAGCAAAAAGGACCACACTTTCGACCAGCGTTAACGTTTGAAGAGACGCAATAAAACACAATTGAGACAGACCAATACAAAGTGCGCGAAGCAAAGTGGGCTTCAGCTCGGTCGATTTCGGCAGTTTGATGCCTTTCGGGATCA
>NZ_JAWOVZ010000225.1:0-1153 GCF_033340175.1 Vibrio sp. 1557
ACCGTAGCGTGCAAAAACGCATGGCCGAGTGGGGACAAAAACAGTCTGTAGCCAGCCACATTAGCCCACATAAATTGCGTCACTCATTTGCCACGCACATGCTGGAGTCGAGCAACAACTTACGTGCGGTGCAAGAGCTTTTAGGTCACGAGAACATATCGACGACCCAAATCTACACACACTTGGATTTCCAGCATCTAGCGCAAGCGTATGACCAAGCCCACCCACGAGCCCGCAAAAAGAACGGGGAGTGAGCCAAAGCATGAAATTTTACCGCCGTATCGAGCCGATTAAGGCCATGACATTCGATCTAGATGACACGCTGTATGACAACCATCCAGTGATTGTCCGTATGGAGCGCGAGTTACTGACCTGGTTGCAACAAACGCATCCTGCAGTGGCGCACATGGAAAAGGCCGATTGGTTGCAGGTAAAAAAACATGTGCTCCAGCAAAGTCCTGATCTCAAAAGCGATGTGACGCTTTGGCGCCTAGTGCAGCTAAAGCATGCTTTTCTATCGGTTGGCTACGATGAAGCGCAAGCTCAAGTTGCAGCGGAAGAGGGCGTGCAACTGGCGTTGGAATGGCGCAGTCAGTTTGACGTGCCGCAGCAAAGTCTCGATGTATTGGCGGAGTTGGGAGAACGCATTCCTCTGGTGGCGATCACCAATGGTAATGTCGACTTAGATAAAATCGGTTTGACGCCATACTTCCAATGCGTATTAAAAGCGGGCCCTGACGGTCTCGCCAAGCCTGCTGCCGATTTGTTTGTCAAAGCGCAGCAGTTTCTCGATTTACCTGCCGAAAACATTCTGCATGTTGGTGACCACCTCACGACGGATGTACATGGTGCAAAGTTAGCGGGTTTTGCCGCATGTTGGTTTAATGATATGAATAAAAATGTCATTAATCATTCAAGAACACGTACGTTACCTGACATTGAAATCAATAGTTTGCAGCCGTTACTCACACTTTTTTAATTGCTTTCGCATTAATCCATTCTAAAGTCATTTTGTGCCTAGAAAAGCATCAAAAAGAAACGTAAATTACTAAGCCTAAAGTAAAAATAACGACGCCACTCATCGTGGTGAAAATAGTGTTACGGCAGTAGTAGGGTACATGCGAGCTTTTTCCAAACGGGTCCACGATGTAAG
>NZ_JAWOVZ010000226.1:0-1152 GCF_033340175.1 Vibrio sp. 1557
GTATAGACGGAAGTAATTCTGGAATGTGATAGAGGCTAGCGTTTGGTTTTCGTTTTGGATCTTAACGCCTTCTTTCGCTTCGACAGCTTGGTGAAGACCTTCTGACCAACGACGACCTGGCATTGTACGACCAGTGTGTTCATCAACGATCACAACTTCGCCGTCATCGTTAACGATGTAATCCACATTACGCTCAAACAGCACATGTGCACGTAGAGCAGCATTTACGTGGTGAAGCAAGCTGATGTTCGCAGGTGAGTACAATGTATCACCTTCTTCCATCAAACCATTTTTAACCAATAGCTCTTCTACGTATTCTTGACCCGTTTCAGTCAAGTGAACTTGTTTTGATTTTTCATCAACAGTGTAGTGACCATCGCCACGATACTCTTCAGAATCTTCTTTATCTTGCTTCTGTAGGTGTGGGATAAGCAGGTTGATTCGAGTGTAAAGTTCTGAACTGTCTTCTGCCGGACCAGAGATGATCAAAGGAGTACGAGCTTCATCGATAAGGATTGAGTCCACCTCATCGACCACAGCAAAGAAACGTTCGCGCTGAACACGGTCTTCATTGCGGAAAGCCATGTTGTCGCGCAAGTAATCGAAACCAAACTCGTTGTTTGTTCCGTATAGAATATCAGCTTGGTACGCTTCTTTTTTCGCTTGAGGAGGCATGTTCGGCACGTTAACACCCACCGTCATACCTAGGAATTCAAATAGCGGACGGTTTGTCTCCGCATCACGTTTAGCGAGGTAGTCGTTGACCGTAACAACGTGTACGCCTTTACCAGGAAGTGCATTTAGGTAAGCAGGAAGAGTTGCCGTTAGAGTTTTACCTTCACCCGTGCGCATCTCTGCGATTTGGCCTGCATTTAGAACCATACCGCCGATGAGCTGCACGTCGAAGTGACGCATACCGTATACACGTTTAGACGCTTCACGAACAGTAGCAAAAGCTTCTGGAAGTAGCTTATCAAGAGTTTCGCCTTGCTCTAGGCGCTCACGGAACTCAACAGTTTTCGCTTTAAGCTCTTCATCTGAAAGTGCTTCAAATGTTGGTTCGTAGTTATTGATCTCTTTTACAATTTTTCTAAGGCGGCGCAGTGTTCGGTCGTTGCGACTGCCAATCACTTTTGTCAGTAGCTTAGTTAT
>NZ_JAWOVZ010000227.1:0-1152 GCF_033340175.1 Vibrio sp. 1557
TCAATCTTGGGCAGTCAGCGTAAAGCTACATTTGTAAGTTATGAACAACAAATTACATCCTTTAACTTTGTGTTCAATCTGTGTGGCCGTGTTCATAGATTGCTTAAGCCTGAGTGCTTTTTCAATCTAGACATAAGTCTTAGCAGCCTTTAAATAAGCTATATCAACAAAGGGGTTAACGAAACCCCCTAGACAAACAAAACACAAAATTCGAAGTTTTATTCGGCACCAAACAAAGCACTGATTTTGGATGCCAATTTGTAAGTTATTACGTAATTAAATTACATTAAATTTTACAATGAAATATGATTTAAAACAGGTGTATGAATATAGAGGCAAGCGAGAAAACCTTGTACTCATAAGGTCTAGCGTAAGGAATTTAAACGGAGGTTAAACACAATGCGCAGCCAATTGTGTAAAATTAACATTGTGAAATTTCACAATTTTATGAAAGCTTCACGAAAATAAAGCTGTGAAATTTTACAAGTCAAAGTTCACCGACAGAATAAAATACTAGAAAGCGCACCGTTTCCAGTGCGCTTTTAGAGAAATAGTGAGGAAGTAAAGGCTAATACTAATAGCTAAAGCAGTTCGGAAACCACATCTGCAAGTTGGTTAAAAGTGTTTGTTCTTGATGAACTAGGGCGCCAAACCAAACCAATTTCGCGATACGCCTGCTGGCCAGGAGGGTCGATCACCACCAAATTTTGGTTGTGTAACAAGCCGTGTTCGATTGCCATTTGAGGAATAAAAGTGGTACCTAAGCCGTTCGCGACCATCTGCACCAAGGTATGTAAGCTGGTTGCCGTAAACGGGTTAATTTTCTCTTTATCGGTCAGCTTACAAGCGGAAACTGCATGTTCAGTTAAACAATGCTCTTTCTCTAATAGGAACACCGACTCATCCGGCAGATCGTCATAACGGATCGGTACAGGAATCGAATCGACTTGGTTTGCACTGATCACCATACGGAACGGATCTTTGCCGACGACGCGACTCTCCATACCATCGATTTCAACTGGCAACGCTAAGATCAGTACATCTAACTCACCATGACGCAGCGCTTGCAACAAATTGGTGGTGGTGTCTTCTCTTAATAGAAGGTTTAGCTGAGGGAATCGATAATTCACCTCTTGGACGAGGTCACACAAT
>NZ_JAWOVZ010000228.1:0-1150 GCF_033340175.1 Vibrio sp. 1557
ATGAGCGAAAAGTTACAAAAAGTATTAGCACGTGCTGGTCACGGTTCTCGTCGTGAGATTGAATCGTTAATTAAATCCGGACGCGTAAGCGTGAACGGTGTGGTCGCTAAACTTGGTGAAAGACTGGAAGATGAGAGCAGTGTAGTTCGTATCGATGGTCACATTGTATCTGCAAAGGTTCAAGAAGAAGTGATCTGTCGTGTACTTGCGTACTACAAGCCTGAGGGTGAGCTGTGTACTCGTCATGACCCAGAAGGCCGTCGCACGGTTTTCGACCGTCTGCCAAAAATTCGTGGCTCTCGTTGGATCTCTGTTGGTCGTTTGGATGCAAACACGTCTGGTCTGCTACTTTTCACTACTGATGGTGAATTAGCAAACCGTCTAATGCACCCAAGTCGCCAAGTTGAGCGTGAATACCTAGTGCGTGTGTTTGGTGAAGTAACCGAACAAAAAGTTCGTAATCTAGTAAAAGGGGTTGAACTGGAAGACGGTTTAGCTCGCTTTGAAGACGTTGTCTACGCGGGTGGTGAAGGTATGAACCACACTTTCTACGTAGTGATCAACGAAGGTCGTAACCGTGAAGTTCGTCGTCTATGGGAATCTCAAGAGTGTACCGTTAGCCGTCTGAAACGTGTTCGTTACGGTGATATCTTCCTAGACAAAAAACTGCCTCGTGGCGGTTGGATGGAACTGGATCTGAAAGAAGTAAACTACCTGCGTGAGCTTGTAGAACTTCGCCCAGAGAAAGAAACCATGCTAGATTTGAGCAAGGATAATACGTCACGTAAGCGTGAACGTGCTCGCAGCCAAAAAATCCGCCGCGCGGTTAAGCGCCATGAAGAACGTGTAAGCACGTCTAAAGGTCGCAGCAACAATCCTGCTCGTCGTAAGCCAAAGAAAAATGCTGGCGAACAAGGTGCACGCAACAAGCATCGTTAATCGAGAGCGAAAAACGAAAATCAGAAAGGCTTGCCAATTGGCAGGCCTTTTTCTTATACGCAAAAAGGCCATTTTTCTATCTTCGGTGATGTTTGAAGATAAAAAAACACCAGCACTAGGCTGGTGTTTTTATTCATAAGAGAAGGAGCGTTAGTCGCGCTTCCAAAGCATATGGCAGAACTTATGTTCTGGGTCTCGGCTGATTAGCATA
>NZ_JAWOVZ010000229.1:0-1149 GCF_033340175.1 Vibrio sp. 1557
TAGTGCTGGGTTTTGAAGATATTTATCGCCCTGATGGCGACAATGATTTCAATGACTTGCTGTTTACTGTCGAAGTGAGCCCATTCACCGCCATTGATGGCGTCAACACTGATGGTTCGACGGATTCGAAATACGAGCCATTGGTGCAAGAAAACAACCCAGAAGTGACGGTAACTTCGGTTTATCCAAGCTCAGACACGTACGCGACGATGGCGTTTGAAGATCGCTGGCCGCTAATTGGCGACTACGATTTCAACGATGTGGTGTGGCGTTATCGCGTTACCGAACTGCTAAATGGTCAGCGTGAAATCAAAAACATTACATTCGATTACACCTTACAGGCGATGGGAGCTGGGTTCTCCAACGGTTTTGCGGTTCATCTACCAAATGTTAACCCTGCCAATATTGCGTCGACCGTGTTGACTCGAAATGGCGAACCCGTCACTCATCAAGTGGTGCAATCTGGCGGTGAGGCGGTGCTTGTGGTCTCAGAAAACTTGCGCAAAGACTTAGAGGCATTGGGTGAGTTAGACAGCAATTGTACTTTTTATCGCACTCAAACCGCGTGTGTGAGTCAGCAAACGTCAGATGTTCTGAATTATCAGCTCACCGTTGAGCTATCGACGCCTGTTTCACGTGAGCAAGTTGGCTATCCGCCTTACGATTCATTCATCTTTGCTTCGAAAGACTCGTATCACGGTGATTTTACTGCCACACCTCCGGGTATGAGTTGGCAAACGCACTTCAAGTCCTTTGCGGGAACCAGTGAGATGAATAACTCTTTTTTCAACCTGCATGATGATAACTCCGGCGGCGCTGAGTCATTCTTGACGAACAACAACATGCCGTGGGCGATCAACATTCGTGACGAGTGGGATCATCCGATTGAAAACGTCGACATCAGTAAAGCGTATCCCGATTTCCCAACTTGGGTAACCAGCAGTGGCGAGTCAGAAACAACGTGGTACCAAGCCTCAACCGCTAACAAAGTAATTCCTGCAACTCAGCAGTAAGGAGCCTGACATGAAACATTCTACAAAACTGCTTATGACGACGTTGATTTCGGCATTAACCGTAGCTTGTGGAGGCGGCGGTGGAGGTGGTGGCTCAACTACGCCTCCGGCATCAACACCGACGCCATCGGTTCAG
>NZ_JAWOVZ010000230.1:0-1146 GCF_033340175.1 Vibrio sp. 1557
AGAGAGACCTGCTGCTTCAACAATTTCTAGGAAATCATCACTACGGTAGAAACGGCTATTACCATTGGCTAGGCAGGTAAAGTAAAGCGAGGTAGCATTTAAGCTGTATGACGCGCCCGCGTATTTCTGCGCATCCCAAAACAGTTCGAGAACGTAAACGGTATCGCCCGCGCTCAACTGCGCCTTCACTTTCTTCAAAATATTTAAAATTTCAATTGGAGAGAAACAATCTAAGAACTGGCTCATCCACCAAATATCGGCATGATCAGGCAATGTTTGGGCTTTATCAAGCATATTGGCAGGATACGGATGCACGCGCTCGCTGAGCTGATTCTCTGCCACGTTCGACATCGCGACTTCCAATTGCTGCGGCAAATCAACAATGGTCACATGCACATCTTTATCGTAGTTGCAGCACTGCATTGCCCATTTACCCGTATTGCCACCGATATCGACGATGTGTTTTGGCTCATTGGCAAACACTTCTTTAAGCAGCAATGGGAAAGAACGATCCGAATAGAAGTGATCAAACTTAAACCAGCTCTGCTTAGCTTGCTCAGGTAATGTCGACAATCCTTGATAGATGGTTTCCCAATCGCCCAGCTCTTTCAATCCAGCAGGTTTGCCGTCTTTGATTGCTTCAGTCAAGTGCATCATCGCGGCATAACAAACGTCGGCCGTGAAATCCATGTTTGCTTGGGTCATGCCATCGTACAACAAGTAGAACCCGAGGTTGGCCAGTGAGTAGTTAGGTTTTTCCCACAAAACAATGTGCGCACTTATCGCCATGTCTAGCAGCACTTTGACACCATATTCTGACACGCCTGTTTTTTCGGCGATATCAATGGCGCTCATGCCTTTTGAACCAGCGCTATCGAGCGCCGCTAAAATACCCAAATCTCTGAGCGTTCTCGCGGTATGGAAAACGATAGGGGCAAAAGATAATTTTTGAGCTTCTGTTTTTGCTTCAAAAGCATTAAAAGGATCATTATTTTGATTTAACACGAAAAAACCTAACTGCATTTAATAATTTTTATTGCTGAGACTGAGTGCCCAACAACGCAAGTGCTCGCTGAATATCAACATTTAAATTGTTTACCCAACGATTGTAATTGCGGTGGATTTTGCCATCACTTGCTTTGAGAT
>NZ_JAWOVZ010000231.1:0-1146 GCF_033340175.1 Vibrio sp. 1557
ACCACTTGTATGATGAAGGTATTGTGTCCGAAAAGTTCATTCTTGAATTTTTGCATAGCCACACAAGTGTGGTTGCTCAACCACCCTACAACAGTCCTTACTTTAGCGGTATAAACCCTTATGCTCTCGGCTTTGCGATGTTCCGCGATATAAAGCGTATTTGTGAAGAGCCAACTGACGAGGATAAAGAGTGGTTCCCGGATCTAGCAGGAACAGATTGGTTAGATGCCTTGCATTTTGCTATGCATAATTTCAAAGATGAAAGCTTTATCAGCCAATATTTGTCTCCGAAATTGATGCGTGATTTCAAACTGTTCGCCATCAACGATGATGACAGGAAGAACTTTATTGAAGTCTCCGCCATACATGATGAAATGGGCTACAAACGCATTCGAGAAACTCTGGCAGCGCAGTACAACCTATCAAACTTAGAGCCTAACATTCAGGTGTTGAACGTGGATGTTCGTGGTGACCGTTCACTCACGTTGCAGTACGTTCCTCATAACCGCATGCCACTGGATGAAAGTTATGATGAGGTATTGAAACACGTCTATCGCCTATGGGGCTTTGACGTAATCTTAGAAGAAGTTAAAGACACGGGACACAGAGAAACATTAGCCACTTGTCCAAAACGCAATCAGTACGATTCAAACATTTAGTAAAAAATATACTCATCCCCTTAAAGCCAAAGGCTCCATGAAAGGAGCCTTTTTATTAACTGCAAGAAGTAGAATCGTTACGCTTTTTTCGCCACAATAGCTCTAACGGCTTCAAGATCTTCTGGCGTATCAACGCCTGCTGCTGGCGCTTCTTTAGCGACTGCAACGTGGATTTTCTCGCCGTACCAAAGCACTCGTAATTGCTCTAGGCATTCAATTTGCTCTAGGGCACTTGGCGCCCAGTTTACGTAAGTATTAATGAAACCTGCGCGGTATGCATAGATACCGATGTGACGCATCAATGGATTCACGATAGCTTTGTCTTGCTTAGCGAAGTTATCACGATCCCAAGGAATTGTTGCTCGGCTAAAGTACATGGCATAACCACGCTCATCAGCAACGACTTTTACGGCATTTGGGTTGAATACTTCATCTTCAGATTCAATTTCAACCGCCAACGTAGCCATAGGCGCATCACTAGCGGCTA
>NZ_JAWOVZ010000232.1:0-1144 GCF_033340175.1 Vibrio sp. 1557
CCGCTCAGCTCGTCGCGATGGGAATGATAAAAGCGGGCGCGGGGTTAACCACTATGTTGCTCACCACGTTTTTCATCACCTCACGACATTTTCTCTACAGCGTATCCATGCGCAGTAAAATTGCACCACTTCCGCTTAAATGGCGGCTATCGCTTGGTTTTCTGTTAACCGACGAGCTGTTTGCCATTGCAGGCCATCATTCTGACGAACAATTTAATCGCTGGTACGCCCTAGGCGCCGGATTGAGCTTCTATCTGTTCTGGAACCTTGCGACGCTGACAGGCATCGTGGCAGGTAGCCTAATCCCAGAACTGAATGAAATGGGGTTGGAATTTGCAGTAGCCGCAACCTTTATCGCGATTGTCGTACCCACGATTAAAAATGCAGCGGTACTTTCTAGCGTCTTAGTGGCTTTGGTAGGCTCAGTCGCGTTGACCTATTACCAAGTGGAAGGAAGTTTGATGATTTCGAGCATTTTAGCCATGTTAACAGGCTATTTTGTCGAACAAGTACAGGAGAAACGCTAATGATTATGCTGTCAATTTTACTCATGACGCTGTTGGTGTTCACAAGCCGATACTTGTTTCTCGAGCCGAAGTTGCCATTAAAGCTCGGCACGCGCACACAAAAGATTCTCAACTACGCGAGTCCGGCCGTTTTAACCGCGATCTGGGCGCCGATTGTCTTCATCCCCGAAGGGGAACTCAGTGTCAGCGTACAAAACCCGTTTTTATTGGCTGCGACTTTGGCTGCGTTGATCGCCTATTTGACAAAAAACGTTCTCTTAACGACGGTTGTCAGTATGGTGGCGTTTCTTCTTTTGCGCGTTTGGCTTTAATCAGCCACCCACTCAATTTCTAACAAGGTGACGTCGCCACATTTTAAACGCCCAAGGAAGACGTCGCCTTGATGGACTTCGCCAACCCCTTGCGGCGTTCCCGTCATCACCACATCACCGTCTTGCAAAGTTGTGTAGCTACTTAGCTCATCCAAAATCGCAAATGGCGGATACAGCATCTGTTGTACGTGGCCTTTTTGCACACGAACACAGTTAATCAATAGTTCTAAGTTAAGGTCATGAATATCAATGCCTTCAAGAGGCACAAAGCGGCTAAAAACCGCAGAACCATCAAATGCTTTTGCT
>NZ_JAWOVZ010000233.1:0-1140 GCF_033340175.1 Vibrio sp. 1557
TACCTTTTGTCGTTAGGCTTTAACTACAGCTTCTAACATGGTTCTCGCGGCGAACATGTGAATACTCGCCGCGAACTCCTCTCAAATGACCACTACACGGCTTGAGCCGTGAGTTGTTTCAGCAATCGGTCCATCGCGCGATACCCGAGCGCTTCCGCCAAATGAGAACGCTCAATCTGCTCAGCACCTTCTAAATCCGCTATCGTGCGGGCCACTTTAATGATGCGATGATAGGCACGAATCGATAACCCCAGCCGATGGAGTGCAGTTTCGAGAAATTCCGCATCGCTTTTTTGCAACGGACAAAATGCCTCAATCTCACGGCTACCGAGCAGTGCGTTTACTTTGCCGTTTCGATTGAGCATGCTCTCGCGAGCAAGACTGACGCGCTCTTTGACGAGTTCCGTGGGTTCACCTCGATCACCACCTTCCGCCAACGTGCCTTTCGGTAAGGATGGAATTTCTAACGACATATCAAAACGGTCGAGAAGCGGTCCCGATAAACGACCTAAGTAACGCAAAATAGCTTGAGGGTTAGTGCGAGCTTGATTCCCTTCGTAATAGCCAGTTGGGCTTGGATTCAACGCGCCCACTAGCTGAAAACGAGCAGGAAAGCGCGTTTTTCCTTGTGCGCGCGAAATGATGATCTCACCCGATTCCAGTGGTTCTCGTAACGAGTCCAACACTTTACGGTCAAACTCCGGCATTTCATCAAGGAACAATAACCCATTGTGAGCCAAAGAAATCTCTCCCGGTCTTGGCACCGAGCCACCACCAACTAATGCAGCCATCGAACTGGAATGGTGCGGCGCACGAAACGGACGCGACTTCCAGTTGTGCTCATTAATCTCACTTTGCGTCAGTGATGCGACTGAAGCCGTTTCCATCGCTTCTTCGTCGCTCATCTCCGGCAGTAAGTCGCATAAACGCGATGCCAGCATGGTTTTTCCTGTACCAGGAGGACCAAGGAAAAGTAGGTTGTGGTTTCCAGCCGCCGCAATTTCTAGAGCACGCTTGCCTTGTTGCTGGCCAATGATGTCTTGTAGATCTCGACCATGTTTTTCAACCGTTTTTCGCTTCGGAGTTTGATAAAGATTGAGACGATGCTGACCACATAACTCCGCACACACCTCAAGTAAG
>NZ_JAWOVZ010000234.1:0-1139 GCF_033340175.1 Vibrio sp. 1557
AAAATAAAATTTTTTTGCAAACCTTAAACTAAATCAATAAATCCTCAAAAATCTCGATAAAAATGGGGTAGCGACAAGCGCTACCCACACGTTTTTTGAACAATTAGCCTTACAGCCAAGCTTTGATGCCATACTGGCCTTCTAGCATGCCAACTGCAAGCATAGCGACCAAACAGATAACAAGTACACCTACTGGGATCACAATCTTGTCTACGAATGACAGGCGAGCTGCGCGCTCTTTGTCACCAATTAGACCGTTGTTATCAAGTAGCATTGTTAATGCCCATGCTAGTACAGGGTTAACGACGGCAGAACCGAAAATACAGATACCCGCTGCTTGAGAGTCTTTAGAGTCTTTCACCATTTGCATACCAGCTTCAAGTAGAGGTAGAGATACACCTACAAGAAGAGCGACACGCATTACTGGTGGCCATACTGCGATGTCCATTGGGAAGCCAAGGATCGCGATGATCATCACTAGAAGACCAAGAAGGATAGCACCGCCAGGAATTGGACGTTTTGCAATCGCTGCTGGGATCATGTAAGTACCCCAAGATGAAGTGATGTTACCACCACCTACCGCTGTACCTACCATCTGACGAATAGAACACATAGGCATTGTGTCATCAACGTCCATTAGTACTTTTTCAGTCTTTTTAGGGTAGTTAAGTTCTTGGAAAATACGATGACCTAAGAAGTCAGGAGACCACATTGCTACTGCTAGGATTGCAAAAGGCAGTGACGCGATGAAGTGTTCCATATTAGGAAGACCGAGCATCCAACCTTCTTCAGTGCTGCCCCACCAGTAAACAGGGTTTAGATTCGGTAGACCAGTTTCAGTGACGAATTTGATGTCAAAACCAGCACCTAGCACTAGAGCGATAATAAGGCCTGTGAAAGCACACACTGGAATCGCAAGCCAACGTTTGTTCACTTTTGCAAGGAAAGCGTATAGTGCGATAGTCACTGCAAGCACGATCAGACCCACGTAACCCATGCTGCCAGCTTCAACAGTTGAAGATTGTAGGCCAACTGCCCATTCTTGAATCGAGTTGATTTGGCTCATGGTCCCCGTCAAGCCCAAGAAAATGAGCAAGCCACCAGCTGTACCCTCTGAGGTGAGGTTCACCAGTTTAGAA
>NZ_JAWOVZ010000235.1:0-1138 GCF_033340175.1 Vibrio sp. 1557
CGTTCGCTTCTTCAATTTCCTGCTTCATGAGGTCTTCGCGGGTGTAATAGTAGCGCAGGTATGCGCACGGAATCATCCCCATATTGCGCAGCAGTTCTGTTGGCCATTCGAATGGAGGAATGTTTTGTGGAACGAGAGGATCGTTGCCCGATAAGATCTCTTCGACTACCTCTTGCAGCTTATCGCGACCTTCATGCAGGATCTGGCGCGCCCAAATAAAGTGGTTCAACCCCGCAACTTGCAATACAAAGTCTTGCTCGTCAGCGCCCAGCATTTGCGCGATGCCTTTTTGCATGATCACTGGCACGTTACACAAACCAACCGCTTTTACGTTGGTGTGCTTGAGAATCGCTTCGGTCACCATGCCCGATGGATTAGTAAAGTTCAGCAGCCAAGCGTCAGGACACAATTCTTCCATCTCTTTACAGATTTCTAGCGCGATAGGAATGGTGCGACAGGCATTAGCAAAACCGCCTAAACCATTGGTCTCCTGACCGATCATGCCGTATTTAAGCGAGATGCGTTCATCGCGGATGCGACCTTCCAAACAACCCGCGCGAAATTGAGAACAGACAAAATCGGCGTCTTTTAATGCGGGTTTGCGATCCAGCGTGACGTGAACATCAATATGAGACAGGTTGTTTTTCGCCAACATTCGGCGCGTTAAGTCGCCAATGATGCTGACTTTTTCTTTGCCATCCTCAATATCGACCAACCACAACTCGCCGATAGGCAGTTCATGATTGCGCTTGATGAGACCTTCGATAAGCTCTGGCGTGTAACTGGATCCTGCGCCAATAATGGTAATTTTTAGATTCTTTTTCATCGTGCTGTTTCTCGTTATGGATAAGACAGTTTGATTAAAAAGCATCGTGATTCGCTATACAAACCAATTTAAACTTGCTATGCATTAGCCTTTCTAATTTATGTTGAGTGCCAAGATGGACAGAAAACAGCAGATGCTCTCCAATATGTACACTTTCGCCGTTGCTGGTAAGTGTCTCAGTTTTACCAAAGCCGCTGAAGAGTTGTTTATTACCCAAGGGGCAGTGAGCCAACGCATTAAGTCACTGGAAGAACAACTGGGTTTCAGCTTATTTGTGCGTATGACTCGGCGATTAGAGCTGACCAAAGAAGG
>NZ_JAWOVZ010000236.1:0-1135 GCF_033340175.1 Vibrio sp. 1557
GCATAGCGACCGCACCGTGGTAGTTACTTTTGATCATCCAATCGGACAACACTTCGACCACTTCTCCGCGCTCTAATGCCTCTTTCACCACGAAATCGTGGAAGATGCCAATCCCTAAACCGGCCTTGACGCCATTTAGGCGCATTTGCGAATGGTTGACCGCATACCGACCACTGACCGCGATGGAATGAAACGCCTCTTCTTTAAAAAACGACCAAATGTTGTCTTTGTCGTTTTCCGCTAGGTAAATACAGTCGTGCTGTTCAAGTTGCGTCGGATGTTCTGGCATGCCTCTTTGTGCGAGGTAGTCTGGCGACGCACACAAAACCAGATTGGTTTTACTTATCTCTTTGAGCACCAAATTCTCATCCGGTTTATCGGTGAGTTTAAAGGCGACATCAATGCCCTGACGAAACAGGTCGATTTCCCCGTCGGCAGCGCGCAGCTTGAGCTGAATTTTTGGATAACGTTGCAAAAAAGGCAGCACGAACGGTTGCAAGACCGAGTTTAAAAACGCCTCTGGTGCCGCTACCGTGAGCGCGCCAGTTGGTTCGGCATGTTCTTCCGCAGATAGCTCAACGGCTTGCTGCGCGGCATTAACCATCGCAATGCTTTGGTCATACACTTTTTGCCCTGCTTGAGTAATGATCAGCTTGCGCGTGGTGCGTTCAAACAACTTCACGTTGAGGGCTTGCTCCAAACGGGTGATCAGTTTGCTTAACGCAGATGGGGTAACGCCAAGCTGTTTGGCTGCGGCAGTAAAACTGCCTTCGTTGACCACCAAAATAAAGGAGGCCAAATCGGGCAGTAGAGCAATGAGTTTTGGATTAACCATAAAGATTCCGTTCTACGCGGCGTATTAAAAGTATTGTCTGGCAGGGCTTTACGAGGTGCAAGTGTGCCAGTCTCGCTTTAACGATATTTTGCCAAAAAGGCGTGAAGAATCGGCAACCCAGACTCGTTAGTATGATAACGCTGCCAACATTGATAAATGGCGGTTTCATGTTCTGCGACTAAATCAAATGCAGTTTGAAAATTGACAGCGTTTGAATTCTTCTCTATCGCGAGAGTTTGCCATTCTCGGTATGTCACTTCGTACGGCTCAACCCAATTGAGTAGCGTGGCAACCAGCTCT
>NZ_JAWOVZ010000237.1:0-1129 GCF_033340175.1 Vibrio sp. 1557
GCACGCAATATCGCCGCCTTAGGCTTTATGACTTTCGCCATGTATTTGGGCGCAGGTAACCTTATCTTCCCTCCATTTTTGGGTTACCAAGCAGGTGAAAACTTTTTGAGTGGAATGTCTGGATTCCTTTTAACTGGCGTGGGCCTACCTGCTTTAGCACTGGTAATGGTGGCGATCGTTAATGGCTCAGACAAGCTAACCGCTGCGCTACCAAAACCGCTAGCAACCAGTTTTTGGGTGATGGTCTTCATCGTCATCGGGCCAGCATTTGTGATTCCGCGAGCCATTACCGTCGCCTATCAATTTAGCTTCGCCCCAATCTTTGGTGAGGCGGCATTAGTGCCGTTTACGATTGCCTTTTGTGTAGCAACCATTTGGTTTGCGCTTTACCCAGGTAAGTTGGTTGATAACTTAGGCAAAATCCTAACACCGGCGTTAATGGCGATTTTGATCATCATGTCTGTCACTGCCTTGATTTACCCAACAGGTGAGTTGACACAAGCCAGTGGCCCATACGTGAGTGGTGCGTTTGCAGAAGGTCTGACGCAAGGGTACATGACGATGGATGCGTTGGGCTCAATTGGCTTTGGTTGGATCATTTTCCGTGCTATTCGCAGCATGGGAGTGGACTGCCCGAAAGCAACGGCGAAATACACTCTAATTGCAGCCTTAATGTACGCTGTCGCGATGGCGTTTGTTTACATTTCGTTGTCTTACATCGGTTCCACTAGCTCTTACTTAGGTTCAGAGTTTAGCAATGGTGGCGATATTTTAACGGCGTTCACCTTCAACCACTTTGGTGCGTTTGGCTCGGTGTTGTTGGGTGCAGTCATGGTATTGGCCTGTTTAACCACAGCGATTGGCGTAACAACCGCAGGCAGCGAGTTCTATGACAACACCTTTAGCAAAGTGGACTACAAAAGCTGTGTCGTCATCACCATGGTACTGTCAGGCTTTATCGCCAACATCGGTTTAGAGCAGCTATTGTCAATCACTTTACCTGCGGTTGTGGCACTTCATCCTGTGGCGATTGCTTTGATGATGATGGCACCCGTTCGCAACAAAATGTCTCAGTTCATGTTAGTGCTTACCGCGTTCACCGCACTAGCATTTGGTTGTGTCGATGCTC
>NZ_JAWOVZ010000238.1:0-1126 GCF_033340175.1 Vibrio sp. 1557
GTAGTCGGCTGACTTCCAACGCGCTTCTGCTGGTTTATCTAGTTGAGACGCACCGTCACCGAAGTCTAGAGTACGAGCACGTACGTAAAGCACTGCAGATGGGTCTACGAAGTACATAACTTGTGCAGATAGTACATCGTCTGCTGTATCGTTAATTGTCTTACCGTCACGTTCTAGGTCGAAGTTCGCTGCGTAACCTAGCTTGTACTGCCAGTCACCTGTTGTGTACATCAGACCTGCAGACATTGCATCTTGCTTCTCGTTCACGCCGTTGCTTGCGTCCGCTTCCATGTATTTGTATTGAGCGAAGAACGAGATACCGTTATCAAACCAACCTTGAACACCAACTAGGTACGTGTTGTTTTCCCACGTTTGACCTTCAGATTCAATGTTACGGTTACCTTCGTAAGCAGCATCCAATTGTAGTGGACCTAACTTGTAGTGAGCCGCGATGCCGCCCCAGTAATCATCACCAGCACCTAGACCCGCTTTATCACCAGCACCCGCTGCGATGTCTAGAGAGAACTTGTCTGCGTACATTGGAGAGTCCCAACGAATGGTGTTTGATTGACGATCTTGGTACTTAGCACCACCGATTGCACCACCCCAGTCGTAAACATCGCCTAGACCTGGGTTAGATGCTGGCCAGTCAACCAATTCGTACATAGGTGTCAAAACACGACCTAGACGAACTTGACCCCAAGAAGCACTTTCAAAACCGACGAATGTGTCACGTTCACCAAGACCAGCACCCTCGCCACCAAAGCTAGGGTCTACATAACCGCCTTCGATTTGCCAAATAAAGGTAGGACCGAAGTTAGCAAATTGTTTTTTACCACGGAAACCGATACGAGATTCGTTGTTTAGCTGCATGCCACCTAGGTCGTCATCCGTTGCTTTGCTGCCAGAATCGTAATCGCGGTACGCGGCCTGCATCGCGATGATCCCGTAAACTTCATAAGAGAAAGAATCTTTTGTTAGGTACTCTTTCGCAGCATCGCTGTTTGCGCCATCAGCAAGAGCTGCACCACTGAACATCATGCCTGTGATTGCCGTAGCAAGTAGGCTTTTCTTTAGGTAAGACATTTTTAACCCCTATATTTTTAGTTTTTTCCATTTTCAAATT
>NZ_JAWOVZ010000239.1:0-1126 GCF_033340175.1 Vibrio sp. 1557
GGATGAAATGGGAGCTAACAGGAGCGTCTATTGCGACCGCATTGGCACAGATGGTTGTCACCGTCCTAGGTGTGGGCTACTTCTTCTCTTCTAAAGCGAAGTTACGTCTAACATTTAGAGAGTTGAAAGTGCAATTGGATGCTATTCCTAAAATTGTGCTTATCGGGACATCCAGCTTTTTTATGTACGCTTATGGATCTACGATGGTAGCTCTGCACAACGCGTTATTCGCACAATACGGCAGCCCGCTTTTGATCGGCGCTTACGCCATTTTAGGCTATATCGTGACGGTCTATTATCTCGTGGCGGAAGGCATTGCCAATGGTATGCAGCCTTTGGTGAGCTACAACCATGGCGCACGAAATCAAGATAACATTCGTAAGTTGCTACAAATTGCTATGGGGACATCGGTTTTAGGTGGTGTTGTGTTCGTGGTATTGATGAACATTTTCCCGTACCAGCTCGTATCCGTCTTTAATGACGCGGATCAGCAGCTTATCGAAAGTGCTGTGGTGGGAATTCGTCTCCACATGTTCGCACTGTTTCTGGATGGTTTCTTAGTGGTAGCAGGGGCTTACTATCAATCGGTCAACAAAGGCAGTAAGGCGATGTTTGTGACGGTAGGTAATATGCTTATTCAACTGCCGTTCTTGTTCATCATGCCAAAACTGTTGGGTGTGACAGGCATTTGGATTGCATTCCCGCTCTCCAACATTGCGTTAAGTCTGGTTGTGATGAGTATGCTTTGGCGTGATATCAAAAAGTTGATGGTGGATAGCCCAGTAGAACCGAGCATCCAAGCGTCTTAAGTTGGCAGCAGAAAAGCGAGGCTAGTGCCTCGCTTTTTACTTTGTCGGAAGAGTTAAATGTTCTTCACTTCTAAGCCAGCCAATTGATGCCAGTAACCGTTGCATTGGCGGCTTGATAGTTTGTCTGGATTTGAGCCTTGTTCGTTAGAACGGAAGCGATCCAATTCTGAGAAGGTACTTACGCCTAATGGACTCAAGCGAACGACATCAACGAGTCCTTGCATGCTTGGCAGATCGTTGATCAGGTTGTAACAGTAGCCCGATTGCGTTTGGATGCCATTCAAGTTGAAGACTTCTTGTCCCTCTTGGCTGCTTAC
>NZ_JAWOVZ010000240.1:0-1126 GCF_033340175.1 Vibrio sp. 1557
GCGGATTCGGTAAACGCAGCGACGTTGACCGCTAATGATATGCTCGGTACGCTCGACGGTCGTGTCGTCTCCGAGTAAGGACTGGAACACACTCAGTTCAGATTTGCATAAACTAGGGCAACGCGTGGCGGCTTTACAAATCGGGCAGTGATTCTCGATCAAGATAAAGCCGTGCTCATCTTGTTCAAGCTCTGCCATGTAGCCTTCTTTTTCGCGCAGAAAAACCAAAGTTTCCAGTTTGCTTTCTAAAGACTCACATTGATCGAGGTGCTGGCGATAGTTTTGTAAAGTCAGTTTTTCGCGCTCGGAGGTAACTTTGTCGAGGCCATCTTTACCGAAGATGTGTTCCACGGCTTCGATAAATTGGATGGTGAGTTCGCCATGACGATCGGCGAATTGCTCATGTCCCTTCTGGGTTAAAGACCAATGGCGAGTAGGGCGTCCGACTTTGACTTTTACATCGTGAATCGACAGGATGCCTTCATCTTCTAAACCTTGCAGGTGCTGGCGAGCACCCATGGTTGTCATCCCAAGCTCAGAAGAGAGTTGTTTTGCAGTGACAGACCCGTCACGCTTAACGATTTGCAATATCCTATCTACGGTCTTCATATTCCCACCATTTGTATTTCCGTACACATTATGCGCGATAGGCTTAGTAAAGAAAAGTGTTGACTTAACTTGAGTGGGGATTTGGTGAGCCAAAAACAAAAAGGGTCGGCACTTTGCCAACCCTCTGCGATGCTGAACCTAAAAATTACAGAATGATATCGCGAACTTCTGGATCTTTGCGCTCTAAGTAATGGGTCGACTTGATGCGGCGAATGGTACGGCAACGGCCTCGCACGAGTAGCGTCTCTGTTGTCGCAATATTACCTTGGCGAGAAATCCCCTCTAGCAAGTCACCTTTTGTAATGCCTGTTGCTGAGAAGACGACGTTGTCGCTGCGCGCCATGTCTTCCATTTTTAGGACGACGTTGGCTTTTACGCCCATTTCTTCACAACGTTGTAGTTCAGCCGCACCGTAAATACGGTTTTCTTCTGTGTCGCCTTTCACTTCGTGGCGAGGTAGAAGGCGGCCATGCATGTCACCATCAAGTGCGCGAATCACCGCTGCGGATACCACCCC
>NZ_JAWOVZ010000241.1:0-1126 GCF_033340175.1 Vibrio sp. 1557
GCCAATGGAACGGCATGGATGGTGTCAGTTATGGCCGCTGCGACATGCAAGTGAACTTCAAGCAACGCAAAGTAATGCCACCCGACAGAGCTCGCGGCTCGATTGCACGTACTTACCTGTACATGAGCAAGGAGTACGGATTCAAACTATCCAAGCAGCAAACTCAGCTAATGAGTGCTTGGAACAAAACCTATCCGGTAGACAAATGGGAATGTGAGCGTGACGAGCGCATCGCCAAAGTACAAGGGAACCACAACCCGTTTGTTCAAGAGGCTTGCCGCGCACTGTAAAAACACAAGCGCACCCGAGCTTTGTTTGAGGCGTTTCCTTCATTCGAAACGCCTCTTGCCCCTTGTTTTTTCGGTGCAAAGCATCCATGTTAGGAACTAAGTTTATTCTCTTGCTGGAAATCTCATGCGTATCCCTCGAATTTATCATCCAGAAACCATTCATCAACTTGGTACCATCGCTTTAAGTGAAGACGCTGCAGGCCATATCGGCCGAGTACTTCGCATGAAAGAAGGCCAAGATGTTCTATTATTTGACGGCAGTGGCGCAGAGTTCCCAGCAGTGATCAGTGAAGTCAGTAAAAAGAACGTTCTCGTTGACGTAACTGAGCGCGTCGAAAGCAACATTGAATCCCCTCTCGACTTACATCTTGGCCAAGTCATTTCACGTGGCGATAAGATGGAGTTCACTATCCAGAAATCAGTAGAGCTTGGCGTTAATACCATCACACCACTTATTTCTGACCGTTGTGGCGTAAAGCTGGATCAAAAACGTTTTGAGAAAAAGCTCGCGCAGTGGCAGAAGATTGCGATCAGTGCGTGTGAACAATGTGGTCGCAACGTAGTACCAGAAATTCGCCCAATCATGAGCTTGGAACAGTGGTGCCAAGAAGAGTACGATGGGCTAAAGCTCAACCTTCACCCTCGTGCAAAATACTCAATCAACACCCTGCCGACACCTGTAGAGAAAGTGCGTCTTCTGATCGGCCCTGAAGGCGGTTTGTCTTCAGAAGAGATCGACATGACTCGCGAATACCAATTTGAAGAGACGCTACTCGGCCCCCGCGTTCTACGCACCGAAACTGCGGCTTTGACAGCAATTACAGCCTTACAAGTTC
>NZ_JAWOVZ010000242.1:0-1125 GCF_033340175.1 Vibrio sp. 1557
GATGGAGCTACCTACTCTGAGGGGCAACTTCGCCACGCTCTTTTTCTGTTAGATCAGGTCTTATAAATAGCTCTGTTGGGAAATAAAAATTTGGGAGCCTTGTGCTCCCTTTTTTTGTTTCTCAATTGAGCCGACAAGCGGAAACATTCTTGATTTTTGTTACCTAATTCAAATCCGCGCGTCAGCTTCACAAATATGTATAAATACGTCTTTTTACATATCTATCTGGTTGTTAGCTGCAAACGACGACTGACGACGACGATGACTGAGGAGGAGGAAATAGGAGGTGCAGCGTCATCCCCGTATAGTAATACGGGGTGAAAGTACCTTGTTTTTCCGCAAAATGTCGAATCTGTGATGTACAATTCGACAAAATGTCGAAATAAGGTAACTTATGCATCCGTCCGAGTTTAAGCGCATTCGAAAGTCTGTTTTAAAGCTTAGTCAGTCCGAATTAGGCGATAAGCTGGATCTCTCCAATGATTCGATAAGTAGATTTGAAACGGGTAAATATCCAGTCGATAAAAGGACTGAATTTGCCCTTCTGTGGTTACAGCATTTAGAACTACACCTAGAAGCTCCTGTAACGCCTCCTGTGCAAAAAAGTGAGGTATTAGAATCTTGCTCTGTAGATCTTCTTATTTCCCCTCCTGTGCATTCTGACGACGAAAAGAGGGATAGATTTGGTCCTGTCCCTGACTCATCAAAAAGATCCAAGGCTAGGTCTAATCGAAAAAAGAAAAAGAAAAAGCGATAGCGCTATTTGTTCTATGGTTTGTTCTATGGTTTGTTGGAGTCAACCTAGTTTACTAGGGTTAGTATATGACGTTGACTAGGGTGGTGTATCTCATACACTAGGGTTGTCTATATATTGACTAGGTGTTATGATTTTCTGTGGATAAAAAAAAACGCCAAAATGGGCGGCAACCCTTGGCGTTTTTCTTAGTTTCTATAAGGAAAATTATGACACACAAACTTAAGCGGAGCCAATTCGATATTATGCATCCACTTTTTGACGCAATGAAACGTGAAAATCTACCATCAACACAGCGCCTGCTTCTCTTGGGGCTATTTAGATTTGTTGATGGCGATGGAGTTTGTTTCCCTAGCTACAGCGCTCTAATG
>NZ_JAWOVZ010000243.1:0-1123 GCF_033340175.1 Vibrio sp. 1557
GGCGACCAAGTGTTGAAAGCATTTGCAACTCGATTGAAGAAAAGCATTCGTAACAGCGACCGAAAAACCGATAAACATGATTACTCCATTGCGCGCTTCGCAGGCGATGAGTTCGTGTTAATGCTTTACGACGTGCGCAGTAAACAAGACCTAGATGGCATTTTGGATCGCATCGTTAATTTGTTCCCAAAGGGATATCAAAACTACGATACCTATAATGAGCTGACGATGAGCGTAGGAGCCGCAATCTATAAACAAGACGCCAACGATTTATCAGAGCTTACCCGCTGCGCAGACAAAGCGATGTATGCCGCGAAACACACGGGTAAAAATCAGTACGCGTTTTACGAACATTGTTCTCATGCTGGTGAGCTGCGCAAACAACAAGAATCAATGCTTGAGATGACAGAGGCGTGCTAAGCCTCTGTGAGTCGC
Organism: Vibrio sp. 1557; assembly: GCF_033340175.1. Lineage (NCBI taxonomy): Bacteria > Pseudomonadati > Pseudomonadota > Gammaproteobacteria > Vibrionales > Vibrionaceae > Vibrio > Vibrio sp. 1557. Next base: position 436 of record NZ_JAWOVZ010000243.1, read on the forward strand.
CCGATTATGCAAAAAAGTGCATCGCCCACAACCCAAGCGCTAAAAACACGATCAACCAGAAGTCTTGACGCGCCCGGCTTGGTTTTCCTTGTTGTGGTGCAATCACTGGCTTAAAAGCTCGCTCCTTCATTTTTCCGACCAAGCTTTTTTCTATCGCCTGTTTGTAAAACTTGCGTCTTTTGTGCGCCGCGTTCGCTACTTCAGTAAAGCGGTGTCGCTGTTCATTCGTTAAATCGCTCGCTTCGTAGCGAGGAGGGAGATCAGAATGCTTGCGTTGTACTGCCATCACTTCCTCCTTGGTTGATGGGTGTACTTATACTAAGTATATACACAGTTGCGCATAAATAGCGCCAAGATACCGAATTCTAAGCGATATCTCGTGCGCCAGTTCAAGGAAATTACGCAACTAAAAAAGCCACCCGAAGGTGGCTTAAAGCAATTCAGCATTTGTACCGATTATAGGTATTCGCACAAGTAAGCCGTTGCGTCTTTCACTTGCAGCTCAAATGATGAGTTACCTTCAACATCAAACGACTCACCGCTGCTGTAGGTTGTCCAGTCGGCTTCACCTACGCGTTTCACCACGAGAGCACCTTTAACGACTGTCATGCGCTCAGGAGCCTGCGTACCAAATGTGTACTCGCCCGGAAGCATCACACCGACACTAACATCCTGTCCGTGCTGGTTA
>NZ_JAWOVZ010000244.1:0-1116 GCF_033340175.1 Vibrio sp. 1557
CCATCGTCGACGGTGGCGATCACGATCCTATAGTCGAGCCCAAGCTCATTGACAGTCAGCGGGCCATGGAGCTTGAGCCCATGTCGGGCTGCAAGTGCGTACAGTTGGGAGGTATCGGCGGTCGTGACTACGGTCATGATTCACTCCTGAGGGCTTGACGGGTTTAGCCACCTAAATGTAACAGTCACGTCGGTTATATTCAATCCGGCACTGTTGCAAAGTTAGCGATGAGGCAGCCTTTTGTCTTATTCAAAGGCCTTACATTTCAAAAACTCTGCTTACCAGGCGCATTTCGCCCAGGGGATCACCATAATAAAATGCTGAGGCCTGGCCTTTGCGTAGTGCACGCATCACCTCAATACCTTTGATGGTGGCGTAAGCCGTCTTCATGGATTTAAATCCCAGCGTGGCGCCGATTATCCGTTTCAGTTTGCCATGATCGCATTCAATCACGTTGTTCCGGTACTTAATCTGTCGGTGTTCAACGTCAGACGGGCACCGGCCTTCGCGTTTGAGCAGAGCAAGCGCGCGACCATAGGCGGGCGCTTTATCCGTGTTGATGAATCGCGGGATCTGCCACTTCTTCACGTTGTTGAGGATTTTACCCAGAAACCGGTATGCAGCTTTGCTGTTACGACGGGAGGAGAGATAAAAATCGACAGTGCGGCCCCGGCTGTCGACGGCCCGGTACAGATACGCCCAGCGGCCATTGACCTTCACGTAGGTTTCATCCATGTGCCACGGGCAAAGATCGGAAGGGTTACGCCAGTACCAGCGCAGCCGTTTTTCCATTTCAGGCGCATAACGCTGAACCCAGCGGTAAATCGTGGAGTGATCGACATTCACTCCGCGTTCAGCCAGCATCTCCTGCAGCTCACGGTAACTGATGCCGTATTTGCAGTACCAGCGTACGGCCCACAGAATGATGTCACGCTGAAAATGCCGGCCTTTGAATGGGTTCATGTGCAGCTCCATCAGCAAAAGGGGATGATAAGTTTATCACCACCGACTATTTGCAACAGTGCCCATCGGCGTAGTAGTGGATGTGGTCGATGACAAAGCCGGTGCGGGTCAGCGTGCGCCGGAGGATCGGCAGAAAATCGACCAGGAACGAAG
>NZ_JAWOVZ010000245.1:0-1113 GCF_033340175.1 Vibrio sp. 1557
CCACACAACGCTCACCGTAGTAGTTCCAACCAAGGATCGTTGTAAACGCAAAGAACATCAGACCGATAGACACCAGCATTGGGCCGAATGTTTCTGCGTTGAGACCAACAGCAAAGGCATGTGTTGTCATCGCGGCACCTGAAAAGTCACTTTGCCAAGCGCCAGTTAGGATCAGGGCTAGACCTGTCATGGTACAAATGATGATGGTATCGAAGAAGGTACCTGTCATCGAAATCAAACCTTGTTTAACACAAGAGTCTGTTTTCGCTGCTGCTGCGGCCATTGGCGCGCTACCCAAACCTGATTCGTTTGAGAATACACCACGCGCAATACCAGATTGGATTGCCAACATGATGCTAGCACCTAGGAAACCGCCCGTTGCTGCGGTAGACGTGAAAGCAGATACCAACACAAGTTCAACAGCATTTAGTAGTTGATCTGCGTTCATGATGATCACGCTAAGACACGCCAACACATAAAACAGCGCCATTGCTGGAACCACTTTACCTGCGACACTTGCGATAGATTTGATGCCACCTAGAGTTACAAATGCAACCAAAAGCGTCAGGATGAAAGCTGCAAGCTCACGGTTTACACCTAGAGAGATTTCACTTGCATCAAGAATCGCATTTACTTGCGGGAACGTACCGATACCAAAACAAGCAACCCCAAGTGAGAATACCGCAAACATGATGGCTAGCGCTTTAGAGCCAACACCATATTGTAGGTAGTACATTGGGCCACCAATCATTTGGCCATTGTCGTCAACGCGTCGGTATTTAACAGCAAGCAGACACTCAGCGTATTTCGTCGCCATTCCGAATAGGGCTGCAAGCCACATCCAGAATAGGGCGCCAGGGCCACCAAGTTTGATTGCGGTTGCAACGCCGACAATGTTACCAGTACCGATAGTTGCAGAAAGTGCAGTACAAAGTGCTGCGAAGCTAGAAACGTCACCCTGTTTATCAGATGACTTATCTTTACTGAATACCATCGCTAACGCGGTTGGTAGGTGTTTAAACTGGATCAAGCCAAGGCTAAAAGTGAAGTAAACACCGGTTCCCACAAGCAAAATAAGCAGTGGTGGACCCCAGACAAAGTTATCAATGGTTT
>NZ_JAWOVZ010000246.1:0-1110 GCF_033340175.1 Vibrio sp. 1557
GTTGAAGTTGAGGTTCAACTAGGCGTTGGTCATAGTAGCGAGAGATTTCCATGTTGCACTTGGTGTACACCATCTCAAGCATACCTAGGCGAGTTGAGAAGAACGGCCATTCGCGACACATTTCTTCCAGTAGCGCCTGATGACCTTTGTCTACTGAGTACTGAATAGCTTCACCTGCGCCTAACCAAGCCGGAAGCACCAAACGGTTTTGGCTCCACGAGAAGATCCAAGGAATTGCACGTAAGCTTTCTACACCGCCATTTGGATTACGTTTCGCAGGGCGTGAACCAAGCGGCAGTTTGCCTAGCTCTAGTTCAGGCGTCGCTTGACGGAAGTATGGAACAAAATCTGGTTCGCCACGGACGACGCCACGGTAAGCTTCACAGCTCACTTCCGACAGGACTTCCATCAAGTCGCGCCATTCTTGTTTTGGCTCTGGTGGTGGCAGTAGATTTGCTTCCAAAATGGCGCTTGCATACAAGTTGAAGCTGTTTACCGCAACATCTGGTAGACCCAGTTTAAAGCGGATCATTTCGCCTTGTTCTGTTACGCGTAACCCGCCTTTCAAGCTCTTTGGTGGTTGAGACAGCAGAGCCGCGTGTGCAGGTGCGCCGCCGCGACCAACGGTGCCGCCACGACCATGGAACAGAGTCAGCTCAACACCTTCGTCTTCTGCCACTTTAACTAGAGATTCCATAGCATGGTACTGAGCCCAGCCTGCTGACATGACACCCGCATCTTTTGCTGAATCAGAGTAGCCGATCATGACCATTTGGTGGTTTTGAATAAAGCCACGGTAAAGGTCGATGCTCATTAGCTGCTTAATGACCGATTCCGCATTGTTCAAGTCGTCTAGAGTTTCGAACAGAGGACAAACATCCATACGGTAAGGGCAGCCCGCTTCTTGCAGTAATAGGTGCACTGCGAGTACGTCTGAGGCGGTACGAGCCATTGAGATGACGTAAGCACCGAACGCTTCGCGCGGTTGCAGAGCGATGATCTTACAGGTGTCTAACACCTCTTTGACAGGCTCTGATGGTTCCCAATCGCGTGGCAGTAGCGGACGTTTAGACGCAAGTTCATTGGTGAGGAAAGCAATTTTATCTTGCT
>NZ_JAWOVZ010000247.1:0-1110 GCF_033340175.1 Vibrio sp. 1557
AACGCCCGATATCAATCTCGTTACATCAACGCTGGGGAAACGGTCGAGTTGACGCTTTCTCACACCGGCCGATCTGCAAGCGTAAAGGGCAATTGGTCACTGAACAACGACACATCGAAAGCGGTCGATGTGCAACTGGCAAACTCGGCCTCTTTCAGTGCCAACTTACCAACGGGGCTGACGTGTGGTGCACCGTTTGAATCTAAAGTTTCAGTGGATTATCAGTTTGCTGAAGGGCTTAAGGCGCAATCTTGGCAAAACGTGACGGCGCTAGTGAATGGTATTCCTCTACTTTTGAATAAGCCCAAGACTATCGAGGATGCGCTCACCGATGCGAGTATTAACTCGCGCGGTCAAGAAGTGCAAGGGAACAAAATTTTTGTTCAAACACTATCAGACAAAACGCAGAAAATTGATGACTCATTTGCCGTTTATCTCGATATCGAACACGCGAATTTAGCGGATTTACACATCACGTTGACGTCGCCACAAGGCCAGTCTGTAGTGCTGTTTAACCATCAGCCGAGTCAATCGGGTGGGTTTACGGGCTATTTCACGGTTCAGCACGATTCAGAGCTGCAAGCATTGGTTGGAGAGCCTAGTTGGGGAACGTGGCGACTAGAAGTCTCCGATCGGGTGGTCGGCAACTCGGGCGCACTAAAAGCGTGGGGTGTGAGTCACTTTAACCAGTATCAGTGCGGTGCTGATACCACTTCGAAAAGCAACGGCAATGGCTCGGGTGGGAGTGGCTCACCTTGGGCGCTCTTTGGCTTGCTTGTGCTTTCAATGTTGAGAGTGGTTCGCTCTCGTAATAACGATTCATCAAAAAGAAGATAAGACCTATGAAGTTTCAATATTCTCTCATTGCAGTCTCACTGGCCCTTGTTGGTTGTGGTGGCGGTTCTGGTGGTGGTGACGCAACGGCGCCAAGTTACAACGTAGCGGGAACCATTTCTGCGAAAGGTACGTTGTTAGATACACCAGTGTGCATCGATCTTAACCAGAACTTTGTGTGTGACGCGACTGAGCCGAGCACAAAAAGTAATAACGCAGGTGAGTTCTCGATTACCTCGACAAACAAGAACATTTTAACCAGTCCAATTTTGGCAC
>NZ_JAWOVZ010000248.1:0-1108 GCF_033340175.1 Vibrio sp. 1557
CGCTGCTCCTTCTCTTTCTAAGTTTGAGAAATTCACCAAGAAGTATCGCCTTTTCGATCTGCCTTTCTTGTTTGATGATGTCGCTGCGGTTGACCGCTTCCAAAACTCTGAAGCGGGAGAGAAGCTGAAAAACTCAATGAAACGTCGTGGTCTACAAGGCATTGCGTTCTGGCACAACGGTATGAAGCAAATGTCTGCCAATAAACCTCTGATGGTGCCAAGCGATGCGAAAGGACTTAAGTTCCGCGTTCAAGCTTCTGACGTTCTTGTTGCCCAGTTCGAGCAACTTGGCGCAAACCCTCAAAAAATGTCCTTCAAAGAAGTTTACGGCGGTCTACAAACGAAGGTTATCGATGGTCAAGAGAACACTTGGTCAAACATCTACGGTAAGAAGTTCTTCGAAGTTCAAGATGGCATCACGGAAACCAATCACGGTATTTTGGATTACCTCGTTGTGACGTCGAACGATTTTTGGCAGAAGCTACCAGAAGATCAGCGTGAACAGCTCAATACCATCATTCAAGAAGTGACTGTCGAGCGTAACGCGGAATCGACCAAAGTGAACTTGGCGAATAAAAACAACATTATCGAAGCGGGTGGTGTGGTTCGTACGCTAACGCCAGAGCAGCGTCAAGAGTGGGTGACGGCTCTGCAACCAGTGTGGAAAAAGTTTGAGAAAGACATTGGTTCTGACCTGATTGAAGCGGCTTTGGCTTCAAACCAACAATAACAAAAACGATATCCATTCGCCCTCGGACTCTCTCTAAGCCGAGCTGAGGATGAGGGCTTTTTCCCTTTACTGATGACGTGATGTAATTATGGAACAGACTTTTTTTGCCAAGGCTGGACGAATCACCGATGCCATTGAAGAAACCTTGATTGCTTTCTTCTTAGGTGCGATGACATTGCTGACGTTTGCTAATGTCATTTTTCGCTATGTCTTTAACGATAATATTCTCTGGGCGTTAGAGCTCACCGTATTCATGTTCGCGTGGATGGTTTTAGTTGGCGCTTCGTACGGTGTGAAAAAACACTTTCACATTGGCGTGGATGTCATCATCAATATCGTGCCTGAAGGGCGCCGTAAACTCCTTGCGCTAGTCGCAGC
>NZ_JAWOVZ010000249.1:0-1107 GCF_033340175.1 Vibrio sp. 1557
GGGTTAGAGTGGCTGAATTTGATTGATTTGGCTCATCTGCCATGGATTGACTTTCGCCATGCGTTAGGAATGAAATAGCGATTTTGGTATCCGTTTGCCAATTGATTTGAGCAAATTTAACTCGATCACCAATAAACACGCTGTCTAGCAACACCACTCGGCTCGGGATCGGATCAAACTTAAACAACCCAACATAATAAAATGCCCCTGAGCCTTGAGTCGTAACAATCATCGGCGCCGCAATCCAAAATTCTTTGTTGGTTTTACGTTGAGCGATAAACGCGGTCGGTACCAAAACCTGCCCCTTTGTCGCGCCTGCATCATACTGACCAATCAGGTAGCCATTCTCCTTGTCCCACTCTTCTAAAAAAGAGACGGCATTTTGCTCTGGTACTTGAATTGTCCACGGATTCTTCGCTTGCACTCCCAATACTTCGGCAACGATAGGATTAGATTGCACTTCTGATTGCGGAAACTTGGCCATGATTTCATCATCAGACAAGCTAAAGCGATACACACCAGCAATGATAACAATCGCTAATAGCACGATAGGAATAAGAAGAATGAGTGGAATTGGCAGAATTCTGCTGCGAGCCATGGCGACTTCCTTGTTTTTGTTCTAAAAATTGTGTTCGGAGTATATACCAATTCCAATAGGATGACCGCATACACTCAAATCTCGATGAACCAAGTATCGTGAAATCACTCGAGCGGATTTAGGTATAAACTGTTTAGTGGGCAATCGATAGGTAATAACGATGACAAACATAATTCACACCGGAGAGTGCGCCTGTGGCTTAGTTCAACTTCGCTGTAAAGATGAACCTCTGCGAACCTCTATTTGTCACTGCTTTGAATGTCAGAAACGAACAGGCAGCGTTTTTGGTGTCCAGGCCAAATTCGATAAAGAGCAGGTCATTTTAGATGGTGACACGACCAACTACACCAGAATCAGTGACGATGGTAATGAAGTGAAATACGAATTTTGCCCTGCTTGTGGCACGACGATGCGACTGTTGTTATCCACAGCTCCTGAAATCGTTGTTGTTCCCGTTGGAATTTTCAATAACACCGAATTTCATGAGCCAAAAGTTTCGATTTATGAGC
>NZ_JAWOVZ010000250.1:0-1106 GCF_033340175.1 Vibrio sp. 1557
GAGGCGTCGCTCTCATCCGCCTCTGCAATCAAAATACGGCTAGAGCCCAAGGGCGCATTGGTGCCCGCGCTCGTTACTAGACCGCCGTTTGCAAACGTTGGATCAAGGCCTGCTTCGGAATAGATTTGTGTGACTAGTGCTGTGGTGGTGGTTTTACCATGTGTGCCCGCAACAGCGATACCATGACGGAATCGCATCAGTTCAGCCAACATTTCTGCTCGGCGAACAATAGGAATACGCAATTCACGAGCCGCCATGACTTCAGGGTTTTCTTCGTTAATCGCTGTGGAAACGACTACCACACTAGCCTTTTCGACATTACTTGCTTGGTGACCAATAAATACGGTTGCCCCTTTCGACACTAAGCGCTCGGTTACTGGGTTTTCAGACAAGTCTGAACCCGTGATTTCATAACCTTCGTTTAGAAGAACTTCAGCAATGCCGCTCATGCCCGCACCACCGATACCGATGAAGTGGATGCATTTCACGCGACGCATTTCTGGTACCATCGCGCGAATCTGAGCTAAGTCTTGTGTATGTTGGATAGTCATTAATTCGATTCTCAATAATTCGTTAACGCTTTTCGGTCAAAGCGACAATGGCTTGTGCGACAACTTTGTCAGCATCTAATTTTGCGGCACTGCGTGCCTTTTGAGCCATTGAAAGTAAAGCTTGGCGATCCAATTGTTGGATCTGTTGAGTCAAAGACTCCACGGTTAAATCAGGTTGTTCAATCATCTTCGCAGCACCGCATTCCACTAAATGGTCGGCATTCAGTGCCTGTTGACGGTCTTTATGCATGAACGGGATAAAAATCGCGCCTACACCTGCTGCTGAGACTTCGGATACCGTCAGTGCGCCAGAACGGCACACTAACAGATCTGCCCACGCATACGCTTGTGCAACATCATCGATAAACTCGGTCACTTCTGCATTAGCAACATTGTTCGCTTGATAAGCGGCTTGCACTTCTTGCGCTGCGCCTTTGCCTGCTTGATGACGAATACAGTAGTCTTGTCCCAAGTTTGCCATCACCGCTGGCAATGTTTGATTAAGAATACGCGCCCCTTGGCTGCCGCCCATAACAAGAATACGAATTGGTCCTT
>NZ_JAWOVZ010000251.1:0-1106 GCF_033340175.1 Vibrio sp. 1557
CACATGGCCGTTGACGATAAGAAAGTTCGCATAAGAGGCACTTAGGCGTTCGCCAGCTTGTCGACTCATTCCTGAACTGGCGTCAATGCCATTGGCTTCGCGCTCGCTGTAATGCAACGGACCCGGTAATGGCAAACGGACAATTTCAATCTCGCGTCCTTTCGCATCTTGCTGCGATTTCAGTACTTGTTCCGCTTGACGAGATAACGCGTATTGCGGATCGCTTGGGTCATCGGTCCAACTTAGTACCACTTTACCCGGTGCGATAACGTGCATCAGGTTGTCAACATGGCCGTCTGTTTCGTCATTGAATAAACCATTTGGCAACCAAATGATTTTTTCGATGCCGAGATACGCCTTTAACTGCTCTTCGATTTGCGCTTTGCTCAATTGCGGATTTCGCCCCGGACTGAGTAAGCACTCTTCTGTGGTGTAAAGGGTGCCTTCACCATCGGTGTGAATCGCCCCACCTTCAAGTACAAACGGAGCGCGATAATAATCTATACCGATGATGTCGCACACCGAGCCAGCGACAAGATCGTCCTGCTGCCAGTTATCGTAAAGCCCGTTGTATTCGCCGCCCCACGCGTTAAATTGCCAACTAATCCCACGGCGCTCACCCGCCTGATTCACAAGCACGGTCGGTCCAATATCGCGCATCCACGCATCGTTAAATGGGATTTCCACCAAACGTACGTCTGAATGGAGCATTTGACGCGCTCGGTCAAAGTTGTGCGAGCATACCGCCACGCACACCTTGGTCACTTCCGCGATTAAGTTCGCGATTCTGGCAAAGGTTTCTTGTGCGGGTAATGCGTCATCACGCCAGTTGTCTTTCCTTTCTGGCCACGCTAGCCAAACTTCACTAACCGGCTGAAACTCAGCCGGAAAATAGAAGCCATCTTGCGCTGGTGTTGTCGATAACTTCATTTTAACGCCTCTTTAAACAGCTAGTTTACCAACGCTGGTGTAAAGGTCTGGACGACGGTCGCGGAACAAGCCCCACGCGTGACGCGCGTTCGCTGTCGTAGCGAGGTCGATTTCTGCGTAAATGATGGTTTCACCTTCGCGCGGTGCTTCGGCAAGTTTTGCACCAGTGTGGTCAG
>NZ_JAWOVZ010000252.1:0-1100 GCF_033340175.1 Vibrio sp. 1557
ACGTCCTCAAACGCCACATGTGGACGATCGAACTGCTTCCTGTCGATACCCTGTTTTCTCATCTCATCGTAAGACGGCAGGTTTGGATCGTTATTTTGTTTGACGGTCTGAGCGTACATCCATTGCAGCCACTCTTCTTGAGTGCGACCTTCAGTAAATTCATCAAACACGCCCATACGCTTCGCCACACCAGACATGATGTCGTAGATTGGCTTACATTCGAAACGAGGTTGAATCGCTTGGCTTGCAAAGATGAAATAAGGCATTGATGCTGCCGCACCATCCATACAGAAATCCGATTGCTCGGACGTTGTACAGTCTGGCAGTACGATATCGGCATACTTCGCAGAAGAGGTCATGTGGTTGTCGATCACCACAATCATTTCACACGCTTTTTCATCTTGAAGAATGTCGTGTGTGCGGTTGATGTCTGAGTGTTGGTTAATCAGACAGTTACCCGCGTAGTTCCAGATGAACTTGATGTTATTTTGCAGCTTCTCTACACCTTTGATGCCATCAGTAAGATCGGTCATCTCAGTGCCACGGAAAATCGCATCTGTCCAAAGGAACATTGGGATAGAAGCGCTGATTGGGTTTGGCACTTTCGGGAAGCGTTGGAATGGGTAAGAGTGGTTACCCTCACGCGCACCAGTACCACCACCTTGTAGACCAACCTGACCACGAAGCAGAGACAGCATCATGATCGCTTTACACGCTTGCTCACCGTTTGCTGAGCGTTGTAAACCCCAACCTTGCGTGATGTAAATGCGTTTTGCATCGCCGATTTCTCGCGCAAGTTTCAAGATCACATCAGCAGGAATACCTGTGATTGGTTGTGCCCACTCTGGCGTTTTCTCGATACCATCCGGACCTGTACCCATGATGTAATCTTTGTAGCTGCCATTTTCTGGCGCTGATGCTGGCAGAGTTTTACGGTCGTAACCCACACAGTAGCGGTCAAGGAAGTCTTGGTCGACTTTATCTTCGCTGATCAGTACATGGGCGATAGCAGCGACAAGGGCCGCATCGGTACCGTGTTTGATAGGAATCCATTGGTCTTCACGGCCAGCGGCAGTATCGGTGTAACGAGGGTCGATACA
>NZ_JAWOVZ010000253.1:0-1098 GCF_033340175.1 Vibrio sp. 1557
GGTCGCTGGTAGGAAAATACCCGACAATCTTCAAACATGAAGAAGTGGGTGAGGAGGCTCAGCGTCTGTTCCATGATGCCAATGAGCTGCTTGATCGAGTTGAGCGTGAAGGATTGCTTAAGGCTCGCGGGATATGTGGTTTATTCCCTGCGGCAAGTGTGGGTGATGATATTGAAGTGTACACCGATGAGTCGCGTACCGAGGTTGCTAAAGTATTGCGCAATCTTCGTCAGCAAACAGAAAAGCCTAAAGGATTTAACTACTGCTTGTCGGATTACATCGCGCCAAAAGAATCTGGCAAACAGGATTGGGTTGGAGCGTTTGCAGTAACTGGCGGTATCGGTGAGCGTGAGTTGGCCGATGAGTACAAAGCGAAAGGCGATGACTACAACGCAATCATGATTCAAGCGGTGGCGGATCGTTTAGCCGAAGCTTTTGCTGAATACTTGCATGAGCGTGTCAGGAAAGAAATTTGGGGCTATGCAGCAGATGAAAATCTATCGAATGATGAGCTCATCCGTGAAAAGTACCAAGGGATCCGTCCTGCACCGGGTTACCCAGCTTGTCCTGAGCATACAGAGAAAGGCCCGCTTTGGGAGTTACTGAATGTTGAAGAGAACATCGGTATGTCACTTACAACGAGCTATGCAATGTATCCGGGGGCATCAGTGTCCGGTTGGTATTTCTCACATCCAGACTCTCGCTATTTTGCGATCGCTCAGATCCAAGACGATCAGTTAGAGAGTTATGCAGATCGTAAAGGTTGGGATAGGATCGAAGCTGAAAAATGGTTGGGGCCAAACATTAACGGCTAAATCAAGTGAACAAGCAATAAAAAGGGCTGCCAATGTGCAGCCCTTCAGTTTGTCGTTGTTCCCTCAAAAAACACGTTATGCTTTTTGAATCACGGTAGTGGTCACTTGAGGATACAAACCAATGTTATTGTTCGAAGAGCTCTGTATGCAGCTTCTGAATGGCTTGCTTCGCCACCGACTCATTCACAAGGAAGCATAGGTTATGAGGACTTGCTCCATAACAGATCATGCGTAAGTTCAAATCTTCTAGGGTAACAAACACTTGCTTCGCATAGCCTTTACG
>NZ_JAWOVZ010000254.1:0-1096 GCF_033340175.1 Vibrio sp. 1557
TTGCCGAAGCACGTAGATCCGTTGCCATCACTTGTGCACCACTTAGTGATTCAACGTCACCACAAATAACCGTGTTACCTTCAATCTCCGCTTTCGCCCCCATACGCATCAGCTCAGGCACGTGCATAAAGCGGTTTTCAAAGATAGTTTCAGTGATCACGCCGCCGCCTTTCGCCATCATGTTCAATAGCGTAAATTGCGCTTGCATGTCTGTCGGGAAACCAGGGTGAGGCGCAGTGCGAATACTTACTGCTTTTAACTCACGGTCTGTCATATCAACAGAGATCCAGTCTTCACCTGTCTCCACCAATGCGCCGGCTTCTTCTAGCTTCGCTAGAACCGCTTCAAGCAAGTGACCGTTGGTATTACGACAAACCACTTTACCGCCAGATACCGCTGCAGCTACTAGGAATGTCCCAGTTTCAATACGGTCTGCTACAACACTGTGCTTGCCGCCACCTAAGCGCTCAACACCTTCGATAGTGATGGTGTCTGTACCCGCGCCAGAGATTTTCGCGCCAAGTTTATTTAGGAAATCCGCCGTATCGACGATTTCAGGTTCGCGCGCTGCGTTGTCTAACGTTGTAGTGCCTTCAGCCAGAGCTGCTGCACACATGATGGTAATGGTCGCGCCAACGCTCACTTTATCCATCACGATGTGCGCGCCTTTCAGACGACCATCAACTTCAGCTTTCACGTAACCATCTTCAAGTGTGATGGTTGCGCCTAGTTGTTCCAGGCCAGTAATGTGCAAGTCAACTGGACGTGCGCCGATAGCACAACCACCAGGTAGAGAAACTTGACCTTGACCAAAACGAGCCACAAGTGGGCCTAACGCCCAGATAGAAGCACGCATGGTTTTAACTAAATCATAAGGAGCGCAATATTCATTGATGCTGCTTGGATCGACGTGAACAGAACCGTTACGGCTTACTTTAGCGCCAAGGCGTTTTAGTAGCTCCATGGTTGTGTCGATATCGCGAAGATGTGGTACGTTTGCCACTTCTACAGGCTCTTCAGCCAAGATAGACGCAAATAAAATCGGCAGTGCTGCGTTTTTTGCACCTGAAATGGTCACTTCACCAACTAGTGGTTT
>NZ_JAWOVZ010000255.1:0-1096 GCF_033340175.1 Vibrio sp. 1557
GGATATGGTGGAAGGCTACAATTTGGCGCTTGAGTTACCAAAAATTGCGGCTGAAATGGAACAGCTCGGTTTACCGGAAGGCGTTGAATATAAGATTCGGGGTCAAAATGAGGAGCAGGAAAACTCATCAGCATTCTTGCAAAACGCTTTTGTTGTGGCTCTTGGCGTCATGGCGCTCATTCTCATCACGCAGTTCAACAGCTTTTATCAGGCATTTTTGATTTTGAGTGCGGTGCTGTTTTCAACGGTCGGGGTTTTTGCTGGGTTGCTTATTTTCCAAAAACCATTCGGCATCATCATGTCTGGCATTGGTGTGATTGCCTTGGCTGGTATCGTAGTTAATAACAACATTGTACTGATTGATACTTATAACCAAATGCGAAAAAGAGGACTGGACAAAGCAGAGGCTATCCTGCGGACCGGTGTGCAACGTTTGAGACCGGTGCTATTAACCACAATTACGACCATTTTAGGGTTGTTACCGATGGTTCTAGAAATGAACATCGATTTAGTTAATCAAAAAGTCGAATTTGGTGCGCCGAGTACGCAATGGTGGTCTCAGTTAGCGACGGCAGTAGCGGGGGGATTGGCATTCGCTACGTTGTTGACGTTGGTGCTTACGCCTTGTTTGCTTATGTTGGGAAGAGATCATCTTGCTAAGCCCGAACCTGATGAAAGCGAAGAGGCAGCGTAATGCTGCCTCTTTTTACTTTTCCGTTTATCTCATTGCCAGTAACTTACTGTAACGATCCAGCTTGTCCATACTGACTTTTGCATTCGCCATGAAGGTTTGTCTTGCTTTACCTGTTAACGATTTGGATTGCGGCAAATTCACTGTTCTTGGGTTTTTGTGCACGCCATTTACTAGGAACTCATAATGTAAGTGAGGTCCTGTCACACGACCTGTTCCACCAAGCGTACCGATAGTTTGACCTTGTTTAACACGTTGACCCGTTTTGACTGTGCGCTTCGTTAAGTGCAGATACTTGGTAATGTAAGTATTGCTGTGCTTAATGAACACGTAGTTCCCGTTGAACTTGTTGTAAGCCGATTTTTGCACCACACCATCACCAGCGGCCCAAATTGGCGTACCAAC
>NZ_JAWOVZ010000256.1:0-1094 GCF_033340175.1 Vibrio sp. 1557
GACTCTTATTCTACTCGGTTACGCAGCATCTGCCTATACCAAGACTCAATTGTCTCACGACGTTTACTTTCAAAACGCCAGTTATTGCCATCAAGTAAGATTGTTATTTGGCCATCACTTCCAGTGTCTAACCAACTAACACCACTATCGGTATAGGCCTGAACGACTTCAGGTGCGGGCATTCCCCACTGGTTTAGTTTTGCCGTTGAAGCAACAGCCAAGCTAGGCTCAACAACATTAATAAACTTAGGGTTAGAAGAGGTTTTGCTTCCATGATGCGGCACTAGCATTACATCACTGCGCAGCTTTTCTGGCTCTCGAAGCAGTATCCATTCGCTGATGGCTTCGATATCACCAGTGAACAACATTTTAAAACCTGAACTAGGGTCTTCCAGACTGATGACACAAGAGTGGGGGGTGTATGCACGTACAACAGGTTTAGGAGGCCAAAGTACCTCCATGTTCAACCCTTGCCACTTCCATTTCTCAGCAGCAATACAAGGCTGATAATGTAAAAAGCTCTGGCTGCTTAGTTTGTGTTTAGGTGAAAAGTACTGTTCTATCACTTTTCGGCCACCAGCATGGTCATTATCAGCATGACTTAAAATCATCGTATCGACACTTGAGTAACCTCTGCGGTGCAGTACTGGCGTAATCACTTGCTCAGCTATACTGCCGTTTTGCCAAGCCTTACCCGTATCATAGAGTAAAACTCTCCCTTCTTTTTCGACCAGCACCGCCAACCCATGCCCGACATCAAGCACATCAATACGCCAAGTTTGGTTATCTTGCTTAGGAAACAACCCGGTCATCACAACAATTACACAGACAAACATCCAAACGTAACGAGGCATAACATGTCTTAAAACGAGCACTGCACTCACTACAGCAATAACAAATGTCCACTCGGCACTAATGGGTTGCCAAGTCCCTATGGCATATCGAACCGACCAACTTAGTGGAACCAGAAATATGTCAAGCAAATACCATAGAACCGTCGCCAACATAGGCAAGAGCAATGACGCAATTAAAGCAGCAAACATGATTGGAACGACAACAAAGCCAAACCAAGGAATGAAAACCAAATTGTAGAC
>NZ_JAWOVZ010000257.1:0-1087 GCF_033340175.1 Vibrio sp. 1557
ACACATCTTGATACAGGCAGAATTTCACATCTCCACCAGCACGAAGAACCCCCACAATGACCATCATAGGCACTGAGCGCAATACGACGCCAAGTGCCAGAATCACCATGAACTGCTCTGCCAAATGACGAGTCTCGGCGCTCAATGCACTGAATGCATCGAGTATGAGCTGATTGGTGAAAAATAGAAGTACCGCAACACCGAAAGCAATCAGGACATTCAAGATTACCGTCGCCCAAGCTTGGTAATACACAGGTTCAAAGTTTTTCGCGCCGAGTTGGTTACCCACTAAAACCGCAGCTGCATTCGATAGGCCAATCATCATAGCGAGAGCAATCGACTCAACGGGTGTCATCACCGACAACGCTGCCAAACCTTGCACGCCTGCTTGTCCCATGATCGCGTGGTAAGCAAACAGCCCTCCAGCCCAAGCGAGAAAGTTGAACGTCGTGGGTAAAGATAAGCTAAGAAAACGAGTGATTTTGTCCAACACTAAGCTGGCACGAATATCGCCCCAACCAAAGGCGATAATGTGTTTTTTCAACCACAAATAACCAAATAAGCAACCAACTTCAATGGCTCCACTGATCACCGTTGCAATTGCTGCACCGGTAATACCAAGGGCAGGAAAGCCTAGGTGACCGAAAATCAACACCCAGTTTAAAAACACGTTAGAGAGAATACCGATGCCGCTAAAGAAAGTACTCAACCCTGGTTGATGCATAGCACGTAATCCCACCGCCATACTGGCAACACACGCCACTGCGAACATACTGGCTGATGAAATTACCAAGTAGCTTGACCCAAGCTCAATCACCTCTTGGGAATCCGTGGTCAAGCCCATGATTGGCTGCGGGAAAAAGACGAATAAACAAACGGCCAGCGCGGCAAACACCATCGCAATCATCCAAGTCAGCGACGTACTTTGTCTTACGCCAATTTTGTCTCCCGCTCCCCAGTACTGCGCGGTAAGCAGTGCGCCACCCGTGGTCACCCCAACTAACATGATGGTGGTAACAAACGTCGCTCGAGCTGCGACTCCCACAGCGGCAATTTCGGCTTCACCAAGTTGCCCTAGCATCAATAC
>NZ_JAWOVZ010000258.1:0-1086 GCF_033340175.1 Vibrio sp. 1557
CGAGTAGTCAGTCAGTGTCAGTAGTGGATCTTCCATGCCGTACGCATTGAGGTCCCCCATCAGCAACACATCGCCTTTCACGTCTTTCAACGCTTCACCCACTGCGTGCGCAGCAGAAACGCGGAAGTTGTTACAGTTGCCTTGCAGATCCGTAGGCTCCGAGTCTTCTACGCCAGCGATCCACTCTTCAATACATTCAGAACCTTTCGATTTGAAGTGGTTAACGACGATAGAAAGATCTTCACCGCTCTCTTGTACCGTGAAGGTTTGCAACAAGCTGTGGCGTTGGTATTTGTCGTACGCAGGGTTGCTCTCAGCACCATCTTTACGAGTAATGGTGTTTTCGGCAATGTGCTGCTCTGGCGTGAAGATCACTTTCGCCGCTTCTTTTGGCGTGACCACTTTCGCGCGGTACAAGATAGCAACCATGATAGCATCGCTTCCGAAGTACTCTTCTTGGTACTTGTCTTTATCTGCGATTTCAACGTAAGTGTAATGATCGTCTGCGTCATCGATTTCTGCATTCAATGCATCCACCAAGTTTTGCACAGCACTGCCATCACCGAAGCCGTTATTTTCCACTTCCATCAAACCAATGATGTCAGCATCCATCTTATTCATCGCAGACACGATCTTCGCTTGTTGGATCAAGAACTCATCATGGTTCGTCGCGCCACGGTTTTGGCCTGTCGGGTTGTTGTTTCCGCTGTCTGCAACCGAAGTGAAGTAGTTAAGCACGTTAAAGCTTGCAACGCGTAAATCCGACTCTGCGATAGCTGGCGCCGCTTTACGCTCTACATCAAAACCATCACCCGCTGCCACAAAGTTAGTGTTGTTTACATCGTTCGTCGCGATCAGACGGTATTCGTTGTAGCTGTAATTCACTACGCCCTGTAAACCTTCAACGCGCGAACCTAAGCGAATGTGCTGTTCAGATGAACCGTCTTGATCCAAATCTTGACCAAACTCAGGGTAGTAAGGAATTTTGCCGTTCGGTGCTTTGGCATCAGATTCTAGGAAAACTCGATTCTCTGAATTTGGTTTTGCTAGGGGGACGGCTTTTGCCTGGTCTCTTCCGGGAGGCTA
>NZ_JAWOVZ010000259.1:0-1083 GCF_033340175.1 Vibrio sp. 1557
TGACCCATGCTCCGAGCTTGTAAGCAAAGTAAAACAAGACTGGCATTGTAATAGGGTTGCTGACCCAAACGAGAGCGACTGACAGAGGTAAATTTACGCCCATTAAAATGGCTAAACCTGCAGACATGATCATCTGGCTCGGAAGCGGGACAAACGCCATAAATAGGCCAACGGCAAAAGCACCTGACGCAGAGCGACGGTTTAAGCACCAAAGGTTCGGGTTGTATAACACATTGCCGAAGACCTTCAATGCTTTTTGGCGTTTGATCACTTCGTGATCAGGCATGAAGCGTTTTATCAGCTTTCTAGGCATAGGACGACATGACTCTCTTAGAAAAAAGTTGGACCTTGGCGTTATTTGTCGCGAGCGTAATTTCGTCTGCATGGTGGCCGACGATGCCGGATTGGCGTTGGTTGCTGCTGGGAATAATTACCACTGGCTCAATAATTAAATTACGTCGAGGCTTAATTAGCATAGGCGTAATTGTGGGCTTTATGGTTGTCATCGTCCACGGCAATATTATGGAGTATCAGAGACAAGCCCTTTTTCAAGCAGGTGAGAATAGTACCATAATTGGTAGAGTTGACAGCTCTTTTACGCAAATAAGTCACGGATATGAAGGTGTCATAGCGATAAAACAAGTGAATACTCACACTCTGTTACCTTTTCTTAAACCTAAAGTCCGCCTTATAACGCCATTCCCACTAGCTGTTAACAGTGAGTTTACGACTAACGTTTTGATTAAACCTATTATCGGCCTCAGAAATGAAGCGGGTTTCGACGCAGAAAAGCAATCAATGGGAAGTGGTGTTGTTGCAAGAGCGGTCGTAACTAAAGATTCATACTGGGTCATTCGTACTTCTTCGTCTTGGCGCGAAGCTATTATTCAAACTGTTGAGCGTGATATTTCTCGCCTTGAGCATTTTGCTCTAATCAAAGCACTGGCTTTTGCTGATCGCACTGGGCTTACCAAAGAGGATTGGCAGTCTCTGCGTGACAGCGGACTACTGCATCTTGTATCGATTTCTGGTTTACACATTGGGATGGCACTGACGTTTGGGCTCGCCCTTGGTGGGCTTATT
>NZ_JAWOVZ010000260.1:0-1083 GCF_033340175.1 Vibrio sp. 1557
TAGGTGAGTTCCTAATCCCTAAACTCAAAAAATCGACCGTTGACTACTTCTAGGAACAAGCCAACGGTCGCTTAAATACCGCTTATTCGCCGTAAACATCGTAGTTAAAGTACTTGCCAGCAATTTCTTGGTAAATACCTTTATCACGCAGTGACAAGATTGCCGCATCAAGTTTCTTCGTTAGATCTTTATCTTGTTTACGTACAGCGATACCGAAACCTTCACCGAACCATTTCGCATCAGTCAGAGATGGGCCAACAAATTCGTACGCATCACCACCAGCCTTGTTCAATACACCTTCCTCTAGAGCAGATGCATCGCCCAAAACTGCAGCAACACGGCCGTTCGCAAGGTCTAGATACGCTTCGTCAAAAGAGCCGTAACGTACAATTTCAACTTTGTCACCGTAGTTATCAGTTAGATATTTATCGTGAGTGGTCGCACGTTGAACTGCGATTTTTTGGCCATCTAGATTAGCAAAGTCTAGGTTTGCACCTTTCTTAGCGATGAACTTATTTGGGATCAGTGCGTATTTACCCGTAAAATCCACTTTCTTTTTACGTTCTTCGGTAATCGACATTGCCGCGATGATCGCATCGTATTTACGAGCCAATAGAGAAGGAATAATGCCATCCCAATCTTGTGCAACGATCTGACACTTCACTTGCATTTCTTCACACAGCGCATTGGCCATATCAACATCAAAGCCTTTTAGAGAGCCATCGGTTTCTGTCCAGCTAAATGGAGGGTATGCGCCTTCAATGCCAAAGCGAACTGTTTTCCATTCTTTCGCTTGAGCAACACCAGACACTGCCGTTGCAGCAAGAGTTGCTGCCAATAACCACTTTTTCATTTCCATACTCCTGTGATTGCTATTTTATTTGGTTTTGTTCGTTGTGCTTACTTAGGAGGCAAAACTCTGCCGCCTAATGAATATTAGTAGATAGATGAGATAAACTGCTGTAATCGCTGAGAATCGGGGTTAGTAAATAGCTTAGCTGGATCTCCCTGTTCTTCCACTAAGCCTTGATGCAAGAACATCACATGATTTGAGACGTCACGAGCAAACGCCATTTCGTGCGT
>NZ_JAWOVZ010000261.1:0-1078 GCF_033340175.1 Vibrio sp. 1557
TGAGTAGCCCTGAGATTGGGTTGATCACGCCACTGTTTGAGGCGCCTTCCACAGACGTTGACTTAATGACTGACGTGGCCAACGTTTCCATCGCAGCCGGAACAAGCAGATGCTTAGGTGTAATGTTCAGTGTGTTATTGCTACCGTCTTCTTGAGTTCGCATGGCCACACGCGCGGCACTCAAGCTATCCACACTCAACGCGCCGCCAATCAGGTTCTTATGATCATCGTGGAACAACGGCTTGCCGTCTTTTAGGTTGGCGTTATTGGTTAAGATTGCGTACACCAAGTCAGCAATAGTACGCTTGGCCGCGCGCCCCATGCGCTGAGGAACAGTTGAAAGCGCCCCAAGATCATCATTAATGATCGCTTGGCGAGTAATGGTGAAGATATTGCCGTAAGTGGCTAGAGCGATAGGCTCTCCGGCATAGTCATCGGTCGTAACGTATTTGTATTCGGCACCTTCCGGCACTTTATTCAGAGATGGGAAACCATGCAGGCCAGCGCGGTGAGCCTCTTTGAAGTTGTTTAATTGCCCCTTTTGAGTCCACGCCTCAAACGTTTCTGGCGACTCTTCCCAACCTTTCAGCAATGACTTTTCAGACACATCGATCAGGATGTTGCCAAAGTCAGAGTTTGAGTGAGTAAAAGCCATTCCAACCACTTGCTGGCGACTACCAATCATCGAAATGCTAACACCGCGATCCACTAACGAAGCTTTCGCCATGTCGAACAAATCAGACACTTTGTAAGGGTTGTCCTTTTCTACCGAATCTAGCCCCAATCGACCTAATAGGGCTTGCTTCATGCTGTCGCCGACGATGTTACCGTTGCTAGCAAATGCGCTCAGGCTTGAGTTTGGTGGAGAACTCGGTGTCGTGTCTTTACCCATCGCTGCAAGCAATTTGTCTTTAGCCATATCAGGAGTGCAAGACTGATCCGCAATACAAGCAGCGAGTACATCAGGGAAACGACCAGGGGCGTATGCAAAAACGTTTTGAATTGCGGCCACTCGTTCGTTGCCGTTTGGTGTTGGTGATGGGTTAGGGACTTGTGCTTTTGGGGACATTAACCCCTT
>NZ_JAWOVZ010000262.1:0-1077 GCF_033340175.1 Vibrio sp. 1557
GCCCAGCCCCAAGCGCGATCGCCCAATAATGGGTAAAAGATCGAACGCATTGATAGAGGCAAACCTTTGTTGTAGGTGAAAAATGCAAGTGAAAGTGCCACAACGCCGTAAATTGCCCAAGGGTGGAGACCCCAGTGGAACATCGTCGCGCCTAGCGCCAAACGTGCAGCTTCTGGTGAGTTTGCTTCTACGCCAAGTGGCGTTTCGTACCAACCAGTGAAGTAAGCCACTGGTTCTGCCACACTCCAGAACATCAAACCAATACCCATACCGGCTGCGAACAACATCGCGAGCCAAGACATGAATGAATAATCAGCGACGGCATCTTTACCGCCTAAGCGTATTTTCCCGAGCGGCGACACAATCAACGCTAAGCAGAAAATAACGAAAATGTTACCAGCGATAATAAACAGCCAGTCGAATGAACCAATGATCTTCCACTTAAGCCCATCCAATGCCGTCTTCGCGGTATGAGCATCTAGAACTAATGCTGCGACAAGAAACAGTGCAATAAAGCCTGCACTAATACCAAAAACTGGGTTATGAACATCAAAGCCCCACTTTTGAACGTTGTCTTGACCTACCGTATAGTCGGTACTGTCAATACTGTACTTATCTATACCCTTTGTCATCGTTCCTCTCTATTTTTGTATTATTTTTTCCGTACCAAACAAAAAATCGTTCGAACACGATACGTTTTACATTCCGTGAAAGCGGAAGATCCTATCATTTGAGGCGTTTTTGTCTATCTTTTGCTGTTAAAAAATCCAATAACTTACTTTTCAGTCGGTAATTTGCATTACAAAAAGCGCAAATCTCCACATCATTAATTAGACCACAAACAATTATTGCTATACTAATTTTAGGTCTTTCTGTTTCAGTTGCACGAGCGAATAAAAAGAAATCGCCAAAGACGAATAAATAGTTGAAAAATGTAGACCTAAATTTTGACTGCAGCCCTTTAAATAACAGCGCATTTGAGTTAGTGTCGCGTCGTTACATGTTCCCTACAGACTGGATGAATAAATTGGAAAAGTACGAAGAAGTATTGGTCTCGATTCGTCAGATCATCCGCGC
>NZ_JAWOVZ010000263.1:0-1076 GCF_033340175.1 Vibrio sp. 1557
CGATTCTGCTTTTGATTGGTGCTTGGAATTATTGGTATCCCTTTGCGACAGAGCGCGCATGGTATGAAACCGACGATATCCCAATGCCTGAGTTTTTACAGTTCTTAGCGGATTGGCTTAATGAAGGCGAGCGCTACGAAAAACTGCCACGCTTTATTCCTTATTTCGCTTTGCCGCTTGGTATGGCGATGCTCACTTTCCGTTTTTTACAAGTCACTTGGCAGATCGCTACAGGCAAGCTGGATCGCTTGATTGCAGGTCATGAAGCTGAGGAAGAACTGGAAGCCTTAAAAGAAGAAATGAGTGAAGCTGGCGATGCCATGACTCCTCGTTCCTCGAACGATTCTGAGCACAAGGAGCGCTAAGCCATGGATATTTTACTACTGTTTTTAATGGTGATTGGCTTCATGCTCATTGGTGTGCCAATCGCAATTTCTCTGGGTCTTTCCAGTGTACTTTTCTTAATGCTGCATTCCGATGCCTCTTTGGCGTCAGTTGCTCAAACGCTGTTTAACGCCTTTGCTGGTCACTATACATTGTTGGCGATACCTTTCTTCATTTTGGCCTCAAGTTTTATGTCGACAGGTGGCGTTGCAAAGCGAATCATCCGATTTGCGATTGCCATTGTTGGTTGGTTCCGTGGTGGTCTCGCCATGGCTTCCGTTGTGGCATGTATGATGTTTGCAGCACTGTCTGGCTCTTCACCAGCAACCGTGGTCGCTATCGGTAGTATCGTCATAGCGGGGATGATCAAAAACGGTTACTCGAAAGAGTTTGCTGCGGGTGTTATCTGTAACGCAGGTACTTTGGGGATCTTGATTCCGCCATCGATCGTGATGGTGGTGTATGCGGCTGCGACCGATGTGTCAGTAGGGCGTATGTTCCTTGGGGGGGTGATCCCGGGTTTGCTGGCTGGCGTGATGTTGATGATCGCTATCTACATTGCGGCGAGGATTAAGAATCTACCTAAGCAACCATTCGTGGGATGGAAAGAAACGTTTGATGCCGCCAAAGATGCGAGTTGGGGCTTGTTGCTGGTGGTGATCATCCTTGGCGGTATCTATGGCGGTATTTTC
>NZ_JAWOVZ010000264.1:0-1075 GCF_033340175.1 Vibrio sp. 1557
TGTTCTTATTTCGATTCACCATGGTTTAGGCGCCGGTATCATTCTTGATGGGCGAGTTCTTCAAGGCCGCCACGGTAATATCGGTGAACTAGGGCATATTCAAATTGATCCCAACGGGAAGCGATGTCACTGTGGCAACATTGGTTGCTTAGAAACGGTTGCCAGCTCGCAAGCGATTCGTGAAGAAGTGGTGAGACGCATCTCTGAAGGTGAAGCCTCTATTCTTGCGGATCAAGAAGAGATGAGTATCGAAAGTATCTGTGAAGCCGCGGCCACTGGCGATCCTCTCGCGGATGATGTGATTGAAAAATTGGGACGCTATTTAGGTTCTGCAATTGCTATCGTGATCAACTTGTTTAACCCAGAAAAGATTTTGATTGGTGGGGTAATTAACCAAGCGAAAGAGGTGCTTTATCCAGCCGTTCGCCGTTGTATTGAAGAACAAAGCTTGCCTGTTTATCACCAAGATCTTGAGCTGGTGGAATCTCGCTTTTATAAACAAGCGACGATGCCGGGCGCTGCGCTGATAAAACAAGCTCTGTATGATGGGCAGTTGTTAATGAAGGTGGTGGAAGGTTAATCACTTCTTTCTATCTTTAATTTGATTTAGGGTGTGGCTCAAGAGCGCACCCTTTTTTGATCTTAAAAAGCCATCAAATGACGAATCTGAGCAGCAGTGCATTGCTATGTGCACGTCATTGATGTAATTTGCACTTATATCTAATTTGGCTCATGATGTTAAACGTATCAAGCTAACGTATTGAGTTTACTTAGATATCTATACACTCATTAAAAAACGTCGCCTTGTATTCTCAGCAAGGTTTCCAATAAAGAGTGAAAAATAATCGTTCAGAATTTAGGTAGTAGTATGTCCGGAGTTTTAAATACGGTTGATCAGCGTACGAACTTAGTGGGTGAAAACCGACTGGAACTTTTGCTGTTCACGTTAAACAGTCGTCAGTTATTTGCGATTAATGTGTTCAAAGTGAAAGAGGTGATAAAGCTTCCGCCGTTGACTAAGCTGCCTGGCTCACACTACAACATCCGTGGTGTTGCTTCTCTTCGAGGTGAAGCC
>NZ_JAWOVZ010000265.1:0-1075 GCF_033340175.1 Vibrio sp. 1557
AATCCCTTGTCCTGGATTTGCCGCATCAACGTACTCATGGTCAATCTCTTTCACAGTCAACGTTGTGCTCAAATCAAAGTCGGTACTGGAATCTTGTTCCAACTCAACTTGAACATAACCACTCTGCGTAACGCGAGCAGAGAAGTCTTGCTCCGATTCATTAGCTTGCGGTGTTAATGTTAACGTGCCAGCGACGAGCGTTTGCGCTACACCATCCACGAACACGGTACAACTCGGAGGGAAGCCAGAAATCGTCACTTCTGAGAAGAACTCATCGGCATCTGGACTTTGGCTGGTCGTTGGTTTCCAGTCGATGTTGAAGCGCGTATCTTCGTCACCTTCCGAAACCACGGTATAGTTATTTCTTGCGTCAATCACAGGGCCAACAATCACACGAATTTCCCCAGTTGAGGTGCGCGTATGACCATCATTTTCAGTAACGATCGTGGTTGCTGTGATGTGAATATTCTCGGTAGACGATGCTTCCGGTTTAATCACAATGCCCGAGTTGATGTTTGCTTGCGTAATATTCGCTTCATAGATTGGCTGGTTATTGCCATCGTACCCAACGAACGTTAAATCGACCGAGTTGCCATCATTATCAAATATCTCAACGCCATCAGGAATGTTGGAAAGCAGTACCGTTACCGTTTCAGAGTGGTCGTTCGGGTTGTCTTTGACTTCTCCAGAAAGAATGCTGAACGAAATATCAACTTGGCCATTTTCATCCACAAATGTTTGAACGCCACGTACGTTACCATCATCAAACTCTTGCCAAATACCTGACTTATCATTGAGTTCAACGATTGGAATATCCGCTACGCCTTTCACATCAACAATGACGGTTTTGTTCCCGAGTGAAAGTACATCTTGCGCAGAACCTGTTGAAAGCGATGCGCTGTCTTTTACGATGCCTTCTACGTTGAAGGTGAAATCGTCGTTGCTGTGCAGTGGTGGCAGCACTTCTACATTCGTCAGCTGCGACTCAGGAATTTCGTAATACAGCACATTGCCGTTGCCATCCGTCACTTCAACAATCTGTGAAGGATTCGCGCCATCGAGCCAGACAAGCGTC
>NZ_JAWOVZ010000266.1:0-1074 GCF_033340175.1 Vibrio sp. 1557
GGTAACAGCGAAAGGCACGACGCTTGGTGCAGATAACGGTATTGGTATGGCTTCTTGTCTGGCTGTATTAGCATCTAAAGATATCAAGCATGGGCCAATTGAAGTTCTACTAACAATTGACGAAGAAGCAGGCATGACAGGTGCATTCGGGCTTGAAGCAGGTTGGTTGGAAGGTGATATTCTTCTAAACACCGACTCCGAGCAAGAAGGCGAAGTGTACATGGGCTGCGCTGGTGGTATCGATGGTGCGATGACTTTTGACATCAAACGCGACGCGATCCCTACTGGCTTTGTGACTCGTCAGCTAACCTTGAAGGGTTTAAAAGGCGGTCACTCTGGTTGTGATATCCACACTGGTCGTGGTAATGCCAACAAACTGCTTGGCCGATTCCTAGCGGGCCATGCACAAGAGTTGGATCTTCGCTTGGTTGAATTCCGTGGTGGTAGTTTGCGTAATGCTATTCCTCGCGAAGCTTTCGTAACAGTTGCTGTTCCTGCTGAAAACCAAGAGAAGCTTGCAGAGCTTTTCAACTACTACACTGAGCTATTAAAAGCAGAGCTTGGCAAAGTAGAAACGGGTATTGTGACGTTCAATGAAGAGATCGTAACCGAATCACAAGCTTTCACCGCGGCGGACCAACAACGCTTTATTGCTGCTCTCAACGCATGTCCAAATGGCGTGATGCGCATGAGCGACGAAATTGAAGGTGTGGTTGAAACGTCACTGAACGTTGGCGTGATCACTACTGAAGAAAATAAAGTGACTGTTCTGTGCCTAATTCGCTCTTTGATTGACTCTGGCCGCAGCCAAGTAGAGAGCATGTTACGCTCTGTTGCTGAACTCGCAGGGGCACAAGTTGAGTTCTCAGGCGCTTACCCTGGTTGGAAACCAGACGCTGATTCAGAAATCATGGCGATTTTCCGTGATATGTACGAAGGCATTTACGGTCACAAACCAAACATCATGGTTATTCACGCAGGTCTTGAATGTGGTCTATTTAAAGAGCCTTACCCGAACATGGACATGGTTTCTTTCGGCCCAACGATCAAGTTCCCTCACTCTCCTGATGAAAA
>NZ_JAWOVZ010000267.1:0-1072 GCF_033340175.1 Vibrio sp. 1557
ACTCGGCATGTGCTCTGGTTGGGTGCTGTTTCCGCGCTCTCTTTGGCTACGTGGATGCTGGGCGACCAAGTTACCTTGATGGTAGATCTGCACCAGACGGTTGGAGGCTTCCAGCTCGACATGGTGACCAACAAGTTGATGTGGCACCGAGTAGTAGTGGCGGCGATAGTCGATGTGATAGTCAGGCCCAACCTTAGCTCGTTTGGTTTCGGTATACAGGTAACGCTGTTTGGGGAGGGGCTTTAACGCAGGCTTATCGAGTTTGTCGAACAGTGATTGACGACTCGCGCCATACTGTTTCATCTCACGTTGGTTTAACTCATTCATGAGTTCTCGGATAGCGAGATTCAGCGCCTTGAAGGTATGGAAGGTTTGGTGTCGCAGCCGCATCATGATCCAGCGTTCCACTAGGAGAACGGCATTCTCTGCTTTGGCTTTGTCTTTCGGTTTGTGGGGGCGAGCGGGCATCACAGCCGTTTGATAATGATTCGCCAGTTTTTGATAGCTCTCATTCAGTATCGGCTCATAACGATTGGCTTTGGTGACCGCACTGCGCAGATTATCGGGAACCAAGAGCCGTGGGACACCACCGAAGTGTTCGAGTGCATTGGCATGCGCCTCTAACCAGTAAGGCTTACCTTGACTCGGGAAGGCTTCAACATAGGTGTAATTGGACGCGCCCAAGGTCGCCACGAACACTTCTGCTTCGCGCACTTCGCCTGTGTCAGGGTTGACTACCTGAAGCCTCGGCCCACAGTAGTCGATAAACAACTTATCACCCGCCACATGAAGCTGGCGCATGCTGCGCTTTTGCGTTTTGAACCAGCGAGTGAAGTGCTCGCAGAACTGAGTGTAAGCGTAAGCTTTCTCTTGATATTGCTCATGATATTCCTGCCAGAGCAACATCTTCGTCATGCCTTTACGTCTGAGTTCGACTGCGTATTGCGTGAAGTCTGGCATGACTTTATCGCGACTGGCTTTCTTGCCGTGATACAGAGCTTGAGTGATATCAGCATCGCTACAACTTTCAGGCAGAGGCCAACCAAGTTGGCTTTGTTTAAAACGAGTAAGG
>NZ_JAWOVZ010000268.1:0-1070 GCF_033340175.1 Vibrio sp. 1557
CCAATGAATGTGTTTACGATGGAAGGAATGGTGATCTTAAGTGCCTGTGGCAAAATGATCAGGCCTGTTTTCTTCCAGTAACTCAAACCTAACGCATCGGCAGCTTCATATTGTCCTTTTGGAATGGCTTGCAAACCACCACGTACCACTTCTGCCATGTAAGCCGCGCTGAACATGACCACACCAATTAAGGCACGAATAAGTTTGTCCGTCTCGGAACCTTCAGCTAAGAACAGCGGTAACATAACGGACGCCATGAATAGTACGGTAATCAGTGGAACGCCACGCCATACTTCAATGTAAATCGTACAGATGCTGCGTATGATGGGCATATCAGAGCGTCTACCTAGAGCCAGTGCGACACCGATCGGTAATGAAACCACAATACCAACAAGCGCGATGATCAGTGTGACCAACAATCCGCCCCATTTATGCGTTTCAACCACCTCCAAGCCAAACACGCCACCGTAGAGAAGCGCAGCAACGATAAACGGATAGATGTTGACAAAGAACAGCCAAATCCATAAGCGTTTTGGTGTTTTTTCATAGGCAAGAAGCACAGTGAAAATCGCGAGCGTGATGTAAAACAGGCGAGGGCGCCAAAGTTCTGCTTCTGGGTAGAAGCCGTACATGAACTGCTCCCAGCGAACACTGATGAACACCCAGCATGCACCTTCTCGGCGACAGTCATCACGCGTTGAGCCTATCCAGTCAGCATTAATGAATGCCCAATCGACAATGTGCCAAAGCGCATTAAAAACGATATAAGCAAGAATAAGCGTGACAATGGAGTTGACTGGGCCATTAAACAAATTCTTGCGTAACCACCCAACCACGCCAACGGTATTTGATGGTGGCGGGAGATCGGGCTGAAATTGATGTGTACTCATATTATCTCTCCACCAGCGCAACTTTGCGGTTGTACAAGTTCATTAACGCAGACGTGAGCAAGCTCAGCGTTAGATAAACGCCCATTGTCATCGCGATGATCTCAATGGCTTGTCCTGTCTGGTTCAAGGTTGTACCAGCAAACACAGAAACCAGATCCGGATAACCAATAGCCATTGCCA
>NZ_JAWOVZ010000269.1:0-1067 GCF_033340175.1 Vibrio sp. 1557
ACGTCAAGCAGATCTTGACCTTGCTCTTGGTAAGTACGAAGAATTTGCTTAACTACAGCATCTGGCTTGATTTCTTCAGCGATGAATTGGTAGTCGCCGTTCGCATCTTTTGCCTTTAGGTTTACTGGAATCAAAGCGTAGTTTGCTAGGTGCAGTTTGCCATCGTAGTATTCGAAGTCTGCACGACCAACATATTTACCCCACTCATGCGCTTGCATGATGTATGTGCCATTTTGTTGGTCTGGAGCACACTCGTCACCTGGTTTGAAGTCTGCGTATTCGTTAGTACCCGGCTCCATACATACTGGGTTTTGTGAGTGGCCACCAATAATTGCATCTAGTTGGCCTTCTTCAAGAGAACGCGCTAATAAAACGTCACCTGGTGCTTCGCTACCATGGTTACCATCTTGGTAGTGACCCATGTGTGTTGTTGCAAAAACTAGATCGACAGTTTCGTTTGCTTCGATTTCCTTAAGTACTTTTTTGATTTCAACTTGAGGATCTTCGAAGTAGATATCAGCAACGTTACTTGGGTTTACCAGTTTCGCTGTATCTTTTGTTGTTAGGCCAACAACCGCAACTTTAAGTCCGTTAATCGTGAAGACTTTGTAAGGCGCGAAGTAACGTTCGTCGGTTACTTTACCATCGGTGTCTTTCTTGTAGATGTTTGCAGCGAGCATAGGGAAGTCAGCCCATTGGATCTGCTTGTTCAAAACATCTAAAGCGTTATCAAACTCGTGGTTACCGACAGCCATTGCGTCGTAACCAAGCAGGTTCATCCCTATGAAGTCCGGTTCTGCATCTTGCATGTCTGACTCAGGAACACCTGTGTTGATATCACCGCCAGACAATAGAATGGTTTCGCCACCGCTTGATTCCACTTCTGCACGAATAGAGTCGATCAAAGTTTTGCGTGCAGCCATGCCGTATTCGCCTTTGCTGTTTTCCCAAAAGCGGCCATGGTTGTCGTTAGTGTGTAGAACGGTGAATTTAGTACAAGAATCTGCAGTCTCGCAGGTTACTGGAGAATTGTCGCTGTCTGAGCCGCATCCTGCTAGCGCAGCGCC
>NZ_JAWOVZ010000270.1:0-1065 GCF_033340175.1 Vibrio sp. 1557
TTCTCTGGTTCTGAAATCCATCCCTGTCGGTGTTGCTTATGCAGTCTGGTCGGGACTCGGCGTCGTCATAATTACAGCCATTGCCTGGTTGCTTCATGGGCAAAAGCTTGATGCGTGGGGCTTTGTAGGTATGGGGCTCATAATTGCTGCCTTTTTGCTCGCCCGATCCCCATCGTGGAAGTCGCTGCGGAGGCCGACGCCATGGTGACGGTGTTCGGCATTCTGAATCTCACCGAGGACTCCTTCTTCGATGAGAGCCGGCGGCTAGACCCCGCCGGCGCTGTCACCGCGGCGATCGAAATGCTGCGAGTCGGATCAGACGTCGTGGATGTCGGACCGGCCGCCAGCCATCCGGACGCGAGGCCTGTATCGCCGGCCGATGAGATCAGACGTATTGCGCCGCTCTTAGACGCCCTGTCCGATCAGATGCACCGTGTTTCAATCGACAGCTTCCAACCGGAAACCCAGCGCTATGCGCTCAAGCGCGGCGTGGGCTACCTGAACGATATCCAAGGATTTCCTGACCCTGCGCTCTATCCCGATATTGCTGAGGCGGACTGCAGGCTGGTGGTTATGCACTCAGCGCAGCGGGATGGCATCGCCACCCGCACCGGTCACCTTCGACCCGAAGACGCGCTCGACGAGATTGTGCGGTTCTTCGAGGCGCGGGTTTCCGCCTTGCGACGGAGCGGGGTCGCTGCCGACCGGCTCATCCTCGATCCGGGGATGGGATTTTTCTTGAGCCCCGCACCGGAAACATCGCTGCACGTGCTGTCGAACCTTCAAAAGCTGAAGTCGGCGTTGGGGCTTCCGCTATTGGTCTCGGTGTCGCGGAAATCCTTCTTGGGCGCCACCGTTGGCCTTCCTGTAAAGGATCTGGGTCCAGCGAGCCTTGCGGCGGAACTTCACGCGATCGGCAATGGCGCTGACTACGTCCGCACCCACGCGCCTGGAGATCTGCGAAGCGCAATCACCTTCTCGGAAACCCTCGCGAAATTTCGCAGTCGCGACGCCAGAGACCGAGGGTTAGATCATGCCTAGCATTCACCTTCCGGCCGCCCGCTA
>NZ_JAWOVZ010000271.1:0-1063 GCF_033340175.1 Vibrio sp. 1557
CTGCGTGAAGGCGTAGGGTTGTCGGCAGGAATGTAGCAAACGCCATCTAGTTGTTTTTCGGCTGGAATAGAAAGCTGAGGCAACAAAGTAATACCCGCTCCCGCAGCAACCATATTACGCAAAGTTTCTAAACTGGTGGCTTTAAAGCGCTCATCATCTTTTGCTCCTGCCGCAAAGCAGAAACCTAACGCTTGGTCGCGTAAGCAATGTCCATCACCTAAAGCCAGCACAGTCTTCCCATTGAGCTCCAACATATCAACCTGGTCGAGCTGTGCCCATTCATGACCACATGGTACAGCAACACTAAGCGGTTCGTTGTACACTTCAATCTCTTTAAATGGGGCAGTTTCCGCCACAGAAGCCAATACCAAGCAGTCCAGCTTCCCTTCCTCTAGCTGGCGAACCAACTGATGAGTTTGAGCTTCATGCAGGAACAGCTCAAGCTCAGGGAACTCTTCTTTCAGCTGTGGAAGAATTTTAGGCAATAAGTACGGGCCAACCGTCGGAATAAAACCGATGTGCATTGGACCGGTCATCGCCCCACTCTGTCCGCTGGCCATATCTTTAAAGGTTTTCACCTCACTCAGAATGCGTTTAGCTTGATCCACCAGCTGTAAGCCAGAGTCGGTGAACAACACTCGGCGGCTGCTTCTTTCTAACAATGCCGTGCCGAGTTCATCTTCCAGCTTACGTATTTGACCACTAAGCGTTGGCTGACTGACAAAACACGCCTCTGCCGCTTTGCGAAAATGCTTGTGCTCCGCCAGTGCGACTAAGTACTCAAAATCCCGAATATTCATAACACACGATTCGCTTCTATTTTATGATAGTCAATGTCTATCAAAACCATAGCATTAAACGATTAGAGCTATCAAAGGATTTTTACAATAATGGGCTCAACAAAACGAAACAGAGCCAAACGACAAGTCACGCTCTAAACGCTTCACTCGAATATTTTAAAGGAATCAATATGTTTGTATCTAAAGAAGGTCAAAACGTACCACAGGTTACTTTCCCGACTCGCCAAGGTGATACTTGGGTGAACGTTACCTCGGATGATCTA
>NZ_JAWOVZ010000272.1:0-1062 GCF_033340175.1 Vibrio sp. 1557
AAGCGTCACCGATGTCAGTAGGATTTCATTTTGAGACAGAATAGCACCACCACCAAAGATACCTAGAGAAATGAAGATCATATCTAAGACGCTACAAATAGTGGCTGTCGTCAGGTGGTGATTGCGCTTTATGCCTTGATTCAAGACATACGCATTTTGTGCTCCGATCGGAATGATCATCGATGCCCCTAAACCAAATCCTTGCAATAAAACCCAAAAGCTCACAATACACCTCAAATAATTAAGAAAACGACAGAGAGGGGAAAGATAATGGCTTTGGTTAAATAAGTATAATTAATGATTTTAATATATTATTAGAGTTACTTATTTAATGGTTTGGTGTTGGTTTTTTTGGGAGAACGTGAATGCGAGGGTTGGATTACAAATGGATAGAAGCCTTGGATGCCGTTGTTTATCAAGGCAGTTTTGAACGAGCTGCTGAGCATCTGTTTGTCTCACAATCTGCCATTTCGCAGCGTATTAAACAGCTCGAAAGATTCTTGGCGCAACCTGTGTTAATTCGAGAGCAGCCACCCAAGCCAACTCCCATTGGGAAAAAACTATTGGGGCTTTACCGCCGAGTTCGGTTGCTAGAGCACGAAATTTTACCTGAGATAAAAAACGATACTACAACGCGCCCAGTACAACTGTCTTTGGCTACTAACGCCGACAGTTTGGCTACGTGGTTACTGCCTGCTTTGCAAGACGTCATGAAAACTCGTCAAGTAGAGTTGAAGCTGACGATTTACGGTGAATCACGTTCAATAGAAAAACTGAAAAGTGGTGAGGTCGCAGGGGCGATCAGTTTAGAGTCTCAAGCGATACCAAATTGTCGCGCCGATTACTTAGGACGAATTGATTACGTTTGTGTGGCTAACCCTGAGTTTTATCAGCGTTACTTTTCTGAAGGTGTAAACAATCAGACCTTAGCAAAGGCGCCAGCGGTTTCCTACGATCAGTATGATGACTTACATAAAAAATTTCTCACGGAGCATTTCAATGTGCGTCCTGATAGCGTGATTCATCACAACATCAGCAGCTCAGAGGCTTTTCTCAAAATGG
>NZ_JAWOVZ010000273.1:0-1061 GCF_033340175.1 Vibrio sp. 1557
ATTTGCAAGGTGCTCATGCCGTTCGCAATGGCAAGCTTTTCCAGTTCATGTACCGAGGCTCCTTTAATAAGAGCTTCGGATAGAGATTCATCAAAGCGCATGACTTCATAGATACCCGTTCGGCCAGAATAACCATGGGTGCATTCGTTGCAACCATCTGGATTGGCTCTAAAAATTTTGTCAGTTGTTTGAATGCCGAGGTGCTGAAGTTGAACGGTATGCTCTTGCGGTTGTTTACAATATGGACAAAGTTTGCGAGCTAGGCGTTGGGCAATAATCAAACTAAGAGAAGAGGCGAGGTTAAAACTTTCTACGCCCATGTTTGATAAACGAATGATGGTTTCAGCCGCAGAGTTGGTATGCAAAGTAGAGAGCACTAAGTGACCGGTTTGGGACGCCTTAATCGCGATTTCCGCAGTATCTAGGTCTCGAATCTCACCCACCATGACCACATCGGGATCTTGACGCAGAAAAGAACGTAGAGCTTCTGCAAAGCCAAAACCAATCTTAGGTTGGACTTGAACTTGGTTAATGCCCGATAAGTTAATTTCTACCGGGTCTTCCGCTGTGGAGATGTTGATCTCTGGTTTATTGAGAATATTTAACCCAGTGTACAACGAAACGGTTTTGCCACTTCCTGTTGGACCTGTCATCAGAATCATACCTTGTGGACGACGCAGAGCCTCTAAATACAGCTGCTTTTGTTGCTCACTATAACCAAGCTTGTCGATATTCAGTGATGCTGAGCTGCTATCGAGCAGTCGGAGTACGATTTTCTCTCCAAACAAGGTAGGTAGCGTGGATACCCGCATATCAATCGCGGTGTCTTGATTCAGTTTGAGTTTAATTCGCCCATCTTGTGGTAAACGTCGCTCGGCAATATCAAGTTTAGAGAGAATTTTGATACGAGCTGATAAGCGACGACTCAAGTGATTTGGCGGTTGCTGAGTTTCGATCAAAATGCCATCGCAACGTAGACGAACTCGGTACATCTTTTCATAAGGCTCAAAGTGGATATCGGATGCGCCTTTGCGCACAGCGTCCAACAGAATTTGGTTGAT
>NZ_JAWOVZ010000274.1:0-1060 GCF_033340175.1 Vibrio sp. 1557
CTAATCAAATTGCCTGTATATGCTGGGGAGGAATAAGAGATGAAAGGATTCAAAACTCTAGCCGCTGGTCTACTAGCCAGCTTATTTATGGTTTCTGGCGTTCAAGCTGAAACCCCACAAACACTTTCTGAACTACTAAAAAACGTAAAATCAGAAAGCATTGTTGAATCAAAAGAAAACAAAGAACGCGAAGCTGTGTTCAAGCGCGATCGCGACCAACAAGCTGTATTATTACAACAGGCTCGTGAAGAGCTAGCTGCACAGCAAGCGCTTGGCGATCAACTAAAAGCCACTTTCGACGAAAACGACAAACAACTGACTGAACTAACCGAAACACTGCGTGTTCGCTCCGGTACCTTGGGTGAAATGTTTGGTGTGGTTCGTCAATACGCAGGCGAATTTAAAGGGCTGTTTGCCGCTTCGCAAAATGCCGTTCAGTTCCCAGAGCGTGATGCACTGCTGACGAAACTGGCAGAAAGTAAAGAACTACCATCAACTCAAGAGCTGGAAGCATTCTGGCACACTATTCTTCAACAAGTTGTCGTATCTGGTGATACATCAACAACACAAGCAACGGTTGTTTACGGTGAAGGTAAAGAAGCCGTTCGCGACGTAACGCTAGTAGGTGAATTTAACGCAATTGCAGATGGCAAATACGTCATTTACGTACCTCAAACTGGCAAGTTCGAAGAACTATCACGTCAGCCAAGCAAGAACATCACAAGCCAAGTGGCTGGTTTTGAATCAGCAAAAGGCACTTATGAGCCGCTATTCCTTGATCCATCTCGTGGCGTAATTCTATCGCTACTAGTACAGAGCCCTACCGTTCAGGAGCGTATTGACCAAGGCGGTATCGTTGGTTACGTCATCCTAGCAATGGGCGCTGTTGGTGTCATCATCGCGCTATTGTGCTTCCTACGCCTTCAGATCATCGGTGGCAAAATGCGTAAACAGGCGAAATCAGACACAGTTATCCCTGGCAACCCTCTAGGTGAAGTTATCCAAGCTTACCAAGATCACAAAGGCGACAACCTTGAAGATCTGGAAGCGAAGTTGGACG
>NZ_JAWOVZ010000275.1:0-1059 GCF_033340175.1 Vibrio sp. 1557
TGCTTCAGTTACCGTGTAACGCGAAAGCTTTAACGCAATCTCATCAGCGATAATAGAAGAATTGCCATGCGCAATGTTAGCAAAAGGGCCTGCGTGGATCAGAGTAGGGACACCTTCAAGCGTTTGCATCAATGTTGGTGCAATGGCTTCTTTCAACGTTACGGCCATCGCACCTGCTACTTGTAAATCTTCTGTGGTGATAGGCTGACCGTCGAGATCATAAGCAACAACAATTTTGCCAATGCGCTGACGTAAGTCTTTAAGATTTTTTGCCAACGCAATAATGGCCATCAACTCGGATGCGGCTGAAATATCAAACCCTTCGTTACGCTCAAATCCGTTAATGGTTTTGCCATGTTCGTTCAAACCAATTTTGACCATGCGAAGTGCACGGTCGTTGTGGTCCATCACGCGTTTCCAAGTAATGCTTTCAACGTCAATTTTTAATGCTTTTAAACCAGTTCGAGCTTCAAAGGCGTCATATCCTTCGCGCTGCTCGTGGAATAAGCGCGCATCTAAAGCTGCAGACGCTAAGTTGTGTGCAGCCGTAACGGCGTGAATATCACCCGTCAAATGCAAATTGAGCTCTTCCATTGGCGCAACTTGGGAATATCCGCCACCTGCGGCACCACCTTTGATGCCAAAGACAGGCCCCATTGATGGCTGTCGAATACATGCCATCACGGATTGCTGTAGCTTCGCCAGTCCTTGCGCAAGGCCGATGGTTGTCACGGTTTTACCTTCACCTAGTGGAGTTGGGGTAATCGCGGTGACCAGAACCAATTTGCCGTTTTGGTTGTCATTCAGGCGGGCTAAACACTTAGGGTGTACTTTGGCTTTGTATTTTCCATGTGTATCAAATTCTTCAGGCAATAGCCCTGCTTTTTCAGCGATAACATCGATGGAAGATAACGGTGTGTTTCGGCAAATTTCAATATCAGACTGCATGGATACTCCCAAATATGGCTAACACGCGGCGTTCAACATCAAGCAATCTATATAGACTGTATTGTTGTTGCGCAAACGTTTGCGCGAGAATAATACTGGTAAAAAATTAGG
>NZ_JAWOVZ010000276.1:0-1055 GCF_033340175.1 Vibrio sp. 1557
CGCGTTGTCGCTGACAGGTTGCAAGGCAATATTGGCGAACATGTTCGGTTTCAGCTCGCCATTGGGATTAGAGAATTTAAGACGAACACGAAGCGTGCGCGTTTTAGGATCCAAAATTGGATACACATAATCGACGCTGCCTTGCCACTCTTTACCCGGAATCGCATCCAACGTCATAGTGGCGTCGCTGCCTGCTTTCATCCAGTGAGCTTGGCGCTCAAACACTTCGGCATCCACCCATACGTTTTCAAGTGGGCCCGCGCTGATCACCGCTTGAGCAGGGGATAGGTAACCACCTTCACGAACGTTCAAACTCGCGATGACGCCATCTTCCGGAGCTTTAATTTCAATAGTTTGCGATGCTTTCCCGCGTTGAGTAATGTCTTTGATTTGAGAGCGATCAACACCAAGTGTCACCAAACGTTCTGTCGCGCCTTTCACTAGGCCACTACGCCCAGTTCGGTAGGCGTTCAGCAGCTCTTCTTGTGCTTTGACTAGCTCAGGAGAATACAGTGTGAACAGCACGTCGCCTTTGTTGACCTTTTCACCCACGGCATTGATGTAAAGCTTTTCAACCCAGCCCGCCACGCGAACGTTGGTTTGCCACAAATGGCTTTCGTCAAACGCGATGTAGCCAACAGTTTCAATTCGAGGTGAAAGTTGCTCTAAAGAGACTTGAGCGGTTTTTACACCTAAGTTGTTTTCAACCGATGGGTCAATTTTTACCGTGCCGGGTTTGTCTTTTTCACCCGCGAGATCTTCGGCGTACACTGGGATCAAGTCCATGCCCATTGGCGATTTGCCCGGTTTGTCGCGCTTGTAATTTGGATCCATTGGCGCAACCCAATAGAGTGGCTCGTTTGAGCTGTTCGCAGCGCTACCGCTTGTGCCGCTCATGTCGTGGTTTGCACCAGATAGGTACTGATTAACGCCAAACCCTAGTGCCCCGCCAACAAGCAGAGCGATGGTTGCTACCTTGATTGAATTTGAACTCATTACTAATTCCTTATTTTCCCCATGAGGCATGACAGCGATGTTGATTGTTTATTGGTGTG
>NZ_JAWOVZ010000277.1:0-1054 GCF_033340175.1 Vibrio sp. 1557
CATTTTCATGACGGCTCATGGCTCTATCGATACAGCGGTAGAAGCGATGCGTCATGGCTCTCAAGACTTTTTGATCAAACCGTGTGAAGCAGACCGTCTGCGTGTTACGGTCAACAACGCAATTCGCAAAGCAACTAAGCTAAAAAATGAAGCAGATAATCCGGGTAATCAGAATTACCAAGGTTTTATCGGCAGCAGCCAAACCATGCTGCAGGTCTATCGCACCATTGACTCTGCCGCTAGCAGTAAAGCGAGTATCTTTATTACTGGTGAAAGTGGTACGGGTAAAGAGGTATGCGCAGAAGCCATCCACGCTGCAAGCAAACGTGGTGATAAGCCGTTTATTGCCATCAACTGTGCAGCCATACCTAAAGACTTAATTGAAAGTGAACTGTTTGGTCACGTAAAAGGGGCATTTACTGGTGCGGCAAATGACCGTCAAGGTGCCGCTGAGTTAGCCGATGGTGGCACGTTGTTCCTCGATGAATTGTGTGAAATGGATTTGGACTTACAAACCAAATTATTGCGATTCATCCAAACCGGTACGTTCCAGAAAGTGGGCTCTTCAAAAATGAAGAGTGTGGACGTGCGCTTCGTTTGTGCGACCAACCGAGACCCTTGGAAAGAAGTTCAAGAAGGGCGTTTCCGCGAAGACTTATACTACCGTTTATACGTGATTCCTTTGCATCTTCCGCCTCTTCGCGAACGTGGTGAAGATGTGATTGAAATTGCGTACTCACTGTTAGGCTACATGTCTCATGAAGAGGGCAAAAACTTTGTCCGCTTTTCTCAAGAAGTGATTGATCGCTTTAACAGTTATGAGTGGCCGGGTAACGTCCGACAACTACAAAACGTACTACGCAATATCGTGGTGCTCAACAACGGCAAAGAAATTACGTTAGATATGTTGCCACCGCCGCTGAATCAACCGTTAGATAGGCCATCTGTATCTAAACTGATTGAGCCAAAAGCGATGACTGTTTCAGAGATCATGCCGCTATGGATGACAGAGAAAATGGCGATTGAGCAAGCGATTGAGGCGTGTGACGGTAAT
>NZ_JAWOVZ010000278.1:0-1053 GCF_033340175.1 Vibrio sp. 1557
TTTATTTTGCACGGCTATAAGGTTGAAGGCTTACCTGCGTACAGTATTGGTTATGTTTACCTTCCTGCGTTACTTGCGATTGCGATGACTTCGATGTTGACCACGAAAGTGGGGGCGAAGCTCGCGACCAATCTTCCTACTGCGGTATTAAAGAAAATATTCGCAATATTCTTAATGTTTGTTGCAGCAACAATGCTGCTGTAAGTTTATTCCCAAGTTATTCACGCTGAACCGAGCATTTGAGGTGACTTGGGTATATTGGTTTTATTTGTAAATAAGAAGAGAATGATTTATGTCTCAGGGATACCTTCAATTTCCCAATATTGATCCGGTTTTAGTCTCTATTGGTCCTGTTTCAATTCGTTGGTACGGTTTGATGTACCTCGTCGGTTTCATGTTTGCATTGTGGTTGGCGAACCGTCGTGCTGACAAACCAGGCAGCGGCTGGACTCGAGAGCAAGTCTCTGATCTACTTTTCGCGGGCTTCTTAGGGGTCGTCATCGGTGGTCGCGTCGGTTACGTTATCTTCTATAACTTTGAACTGTTTTTAGATGATCCTTTGTATCTCTTCAAAGTTTGGACTGGCGGTATGTCGTTCCACGGTGGTTTGTTGGGTGTGATTACGGCAATGTTCTGGTATGCACACAAGAACGGTCGTACCTTCTTCGGCGTTGCTGACTTTGTTGCGCCTCTTGTGCCATTTGGCTTGGGTATGGGCCGTATGGGTAACTTCATGAACAGCGAGCTTTGGGGGCGTGTAACAGACGTTCCTTGGGCTATCGTTTTCCCAAATGGCGGGCCTTTACCACGTCACCCATCGCAACTGTATGAAATGCTGTTAGAAGGCGTAGTGCTGTTTTTCATCTTGAACTGGTTCATCAAAAAGCCTCGCCCATTGGGTTCGGTATCAGGGCTATTTTTAGCTGGATATGGTACATTCCGCTTCTTAGTCGAGTTTGTTCGCGAACCGGATGCTCAGCTTGGTCTATTTGGTGGTTATATTTCGATGGGACAAATTCTATCAACGCCAATGATCGTGTTGGGTATTCTGAT
>NZ_JAWOVZ010000279.1:0-1051 GCF_033340175.1 Vibrio sp. 1557
TAAGGCATTCTTATGTCCTCGGCGCTAATTATGGGATGAACTATGAACCAGTTATCAGAGAGTTACAAGGCGAGATTGAGCAATCTACTGCCAAGTTGCGTCGCGTTTTTTAAGTATCTTCTTAAGCGTTTGACGCATGATCGCGTTAATGTAAATGCTGGCTACCTTGCCTATATTACCTTGCTATCCATCGTGCCAATGTTAACGGTACTGTTATCAATATTGTCGAAGTTCCCTGTTTTCGCGAACGTTGGCGAAGTGCTGCAAGGCTACATCATCGAAAACTTTGTACCGGCATCTGGTGAGGCGGTGCACACTGCACTGCAAGAGTTTGTGGCGAACACTGGCAAAATGAGTGCCGTCGGTGGTGGCTTCTTGTTTATTGCTGCGCTGATGCTGATCTCCAACATCGATAAAAATCTAAACTACATCTGGCGAGTCAAAGACAAGCGCCGTTTGGTGTTCTCATTTTCGATGTATTGGATGGTATTAACGCTGGGGCCGATTTTAGTCGGCGCGAGTATTGCAGCAACGTCTTATGTCACGTCGTTACAAATCTTAGAAAATGAAACGCTGTCTGGCGCCTTCAATTTGTTCTTACGCTGGTTGCCGCTCTTGCTGTCATTTTTTGCATTTTTAGGTTTGTACATTCTGGTGCCAAACAAAAAAGTGCATTTAGCGCATGGTGCTGTAGGCGCAGCCGTTGCGGCGATACTGTTTGAATTAAGTAAGAAAGGCTTTGCCCTCTATATCACTCAGTTCCCGTCTTACCAGCTGATTTACGGCGCTTTAGCCGCAATTCCTATCTTGTTTGTCTGGGTTTACTTGTGCTGGATGATCGTCTTGCTGGGGGCAGAAGTCACCGCAGCATTGGGTGAGCAAGAGCACTGGAGTGAAGATCTAGACATGATACACTCGTCGGCTGAATCTCAGTTAGCAAATGAAGGAAGCGAGAGTAGTGATAGCGCTAATTCAACGAGTCAGTGAAGCGGCCGTTCGTGTAGACGGTGAAGTGGTTGGGGAAATCGATACAGGTCTTCTTGTCCTACTT
>NZ_JAWOVZ010000280.1:0-1050 GCF_033340175.1 Vibrio sp. 1557
GTTCAGTGGCTAGCCATTCTTTGTCTACTGAGCTTACTTTACGCTTACGGTGCATTTGATGATGAGCGAGTGATGGTCTATTTCACCTACCTACTTTTTATCATCTGTGGTCTAGTCGCAGCATGGCACTTCGCCCAAGGCTATCAAAGCGGATTTAAATTACTCGGGGTCAGTAAATACGGATTTGGAGTGTTGTGCTCGCTACTCTATTTGTATCGCGACAAAATTCGCCTGTTCCCTTTTTTAATGCTAGTTGCATTTGCGCTACTCGTTTTATCTCAAGAACGAAAAGCTCTGCTGGGCTTTTGTTTGCTGTTTTTTCTCGATCAGATTGTTATTAAAAACTGGATGCGAAAAACCATCAGTGAAACCTATACATGGATGCTTCTCTTGGCGTTGGCATTTATGGTTATTGGAACAGTCTCTACCACGCTCTACGTCGGTTTTGATGCTCTTGCCGATAAACTGGAGATCACTCAAGAAGACATTTTGTTTGCCAACCAAAGTGAAGCGCGATGGGTGTCCAACTTGCATCGCAAGCTGCTACTCGCAAACGGCATGGATATCTTAACGCAGCATCCTATTTTAGGAGTGGGCGCCAAAATGCTGCCCAACTTTATGATCGATTACTTCAACTACGATGAATTAGCAATTTACACCCACAACTTTGTGCTCGATACCGCCATCGAATACGGTTTGCTCGGCATTGCGTTTCTGTTTGGAGGCTACTTTCTTTTCATCAAATTTTGTTTTCGCAGTATCGATGACAACAGAAAAAGTCTTTTACTCGCGGTTTACGCCCTCATCATGGTGTTCTTCGTTGCCGTAAATACCACCATCATTTTGATACTTTTGTTGCCAGTTATGATCAGTCGAAAACGAACACCAGAACCTCAGACAGTCATCCATTCGCTGCCAGTCAATAAAAGTCACGAATTTTAATAATCAAGGATTTGATCAATGAAATACTCTATCGCTCGACAATTTGAAAAGAACCGAGAACTTCGGGCTGATAACTTCATCTTGGTGTATCAAATGGGGAAAGTGGGC
>NZ_JAWOVZ010000281.1:0-1049 GCF_033340175.1 Vibrio sp. 1557
TTACTGTCACACCAGGTAAATGTGCCACTACCTCTTCCATCAAAGCGACGCGCTCTTCCAATGTGAACATAGTGTTCTTTGAAGGGCTTGCAGCTACTCCAATAACGACTTCATCAAACATTTCATGAGTGCGCTCGATAAGATTTAAGTGACCATTGGTCACTGGATCAAATGTACCTGGGTAAATGACTTTCATAGGATGTACTGATCTATTCAAAATTGTATGAATTATTGAAGGAAAGGTCGGCGATTACAACTGCTTGATGGCAATACACCGTACGCGATCGTATTTCTATTGCTGGCACTCATTACAGAAGAAGGTATTACGTTGGCCAATTTTTAGCTCTTGAAGCGGCTCTCCACATTCTGGGCAAGGCTCACCCGCTTTTCCATACACTA
The DNA here is from genome assembly GCF_033340175.1 of Vibrio sp. 1557. NCBI lineage: Bacteria > Pseudomonadati > Pseudomonadota > Gammaproteobacteria > Vibrionales > Vibrionaceae > Vibrio > Vibrio sp. 1557. Next base: position 400 of record NZ_JAWOVZ010000281.1, read on the forward strand.
GAAGTTCTTGAGCAAAATAACCCGGCTTGCCATCGGCTTGAGCGAAGTCTTTTAAAGTCGTACCACCTTGGTTAATGGCAATTTTTAGCGTGGCTTTGATGTTTTCCACTAACAGCACCCACTCTTGGGGTGTCACTTGACCTGCTTGTCGGGTTGGGAGAATACGAGATTTAAACAGAGATTCATTGGCGTAGATATTCCCAACGCCAACCACCACTTTATTGTCCATAATGAACTGTTTAACCGCAACACGCTTACCTTGCGCTTTATCGGCAATGTACTCGCTATTAAACGCATCAGTTAGAGGCTCTGGTCCCATATGATCAAGTACCGCATGGGACTCACCAGGAGCGCACCATAGCCAAGCACCAAAGCGTCGAGGGTCGTTATAACGCAGCACTTTACCATTTGTAAGTTTGAGATCGACATGATCGTGCTTAGCCGCAGGAAAATCAGCATCCAACACACGTAACGAGCCGGACATTCCAAGGTGCACAATAGCAGTCCCTGCATCCGTTTCTATGAGCAAATACTTTGCGCGGCGATGAATGGATCGAATCACTTGCCCTTCAAGCAATTTCAGCTCTTGCGGGATATCCCAGCGCAGTTTGGGTGTGCGAAAAACAAATGCCTTGATCGTTTGTCCAACC
>NZ_JAWOVZ010000282.1:0-1048 GCF_033340175.1 Vibrio sp. 1557
TGGCTCAGAGCCTTGCTAACGGTACGCCATATGTAAACCGTAATGTGGAAGAAGATGACGGCCCAGATGCTTACACGCATAAGATTTTCGAATCGACAATGGCGTGTTTGGATGTTGCGAAAAATAGCCTAGACCCGATGCAAGTAAACCGTGCGGTTGACTTGCTGACTCAAGCACAACGTATTTCTTTCTTTGGTCTTGGTGCGTCTTCATCTGTTGCTCGCGATGCTCAAAACAAGTTCATCCGTTTTAATATCCCAATTACTTGTTTTGAAGATATTGTCATGCAACGCATGAGCTGTATTAACTGCAGCGACAACGACGTGATTGTTCTCATTTCTCATACTGGTCGTACGAAAAGCCAAGTTGAAATTGCGAATCTGGCTCGTGAGAACGGTGCAACTGTCATCGCTATCACTGCGAAAGATTCTCCATTAGAGAAAGCAAGTTCACTGGCTATCACTTTAGATATTCCTGAAGATACGGACGTATACATGCCAATGGCAAGCCGTGTCGTTCAAATGACCGTTATCGACGTATTAGCCACAGGCTTTACACTTCGCCGTGGTACAGGTTTCCGCGAAAACCTAAAACGCGTGAAAGATGCCTTAAAAGACAGTCGTTATGACAAGCTAAGTCAGTACTAAGCATTGATTAAGGGGAGCCAATTGGTTCCCCTTTTTATTTCTTCTCGCAATGACTTTACTTGTATTTACTCATTCACACTCGATAAATCGCTTCTCGATTCCAATACCTCTACTGAACTCATGTGCGGCGTGCTTTCTGCGGCACAATCTCCACTGCAATCGCACACTTGTTTTAGTATGAACACCAAACGCTCCTGATTAAGAGGTAAAGGGTTACCTTTAATCGCAACAGACTTAAGCGCATCGTTTGCTACCTGTTCAAACGAAGTTTGGCAAACACCAAACTTACCAAGCAATGGCAATTCTAGCTTATCTAACACCATCTTGACCCACAGCACGCCGTCATGTTCATTCGCATTCGCTCTATCCGTGACAAGTTGAGCCAGTTTTCGATAACGGTT
>NZ_JAWOVZ010000283.1:0-1047 GCF_033340175.1 Vibrio sp. 1557
CCCGGACAGTCGTTCACGACGATTGGGGATTTACCCATTTTCGCTGCGTAAGCCACTACGCGGTTGATGGTTTCATCAGAAGTTTTCTCACCACGGATGATTTCAACCAAAGGCATGCGATGCACAGGGTTAAAGAAGTGCATACCACAGAAATTTTCTGGGCGTTTAAGTGATTGTGCCAATAGGTTGATTGGAATCGTCGATGTGTTTGATGTAATGACGGTGTCTTCACCAACGTGCGATTCGACTTCGCTCAGTACCGCTGCTTTTACTTTTGGATTTTCGACAACGGCTTCAACAATCACATCTGAGTTTTCGATGCCTGCGTAATGTAGGCTTGGGGTAATTGATGCCAAAATTCCCGCCATCTTGAAGCCGTCGATACGACCTTGAGCAAGGCGTTTGTTCAGCAGTTTAGACGCTTCGGTCATGCCTAAATCGAGAGATGGTTGGGCGATGTCTTTCATCAATACTGGCACGCCTTTCAGCGCAGATTGGTAAGCGATGCCACCACCCATGATGCCTGCACCTAATACCGCTGCTCGCTCAGTGTCTTTGCTTGCTGATTTCGCCGCTTTTTTCGCGATGCCTTTGATGTATTGGTCGTTGAGGAACAGACCAACCAGAGCTTTGGCTTCTTCTGATTTCGCGAGTTTAACGAAGTATTTGCGTTCAATGTCGAGTGCTTCGTTACGTGCAAAGCGTGCGCCTTCTTCAATCGTAATAACTGCAGTCATTGGCGCAGGGTAGTGTGGACCGGCTACTTGTGCCACTAGGCCTTTTGCCATTGTGAAGCTCATCATCGACTCTAGCTTGCTGAGTGTCAGTGGCGAGGTTTTTTGTTTACGACGTGCTTGCCAATCGATCTTTTCGTTGATATCTGAAGTCAGTGTTTGCTATGCGGATTCATACAACGCATCAGTTTCAACCACAGCATCCAATAAACCAATCTTCAATGCTTCATCTGCACGACATGCTTTGCCTTGCGTGATGATTTCCATCGCGCTATCTGCACCGATAACACGCGGCAAACGCACACAACCGCCA
>NZ_JAWOVZ010000284.1:0-1045 GCF_033340175.1 Vibrio sp. 1557
GGTTGGGTAGAAGAGTACGCACGAAAAGACGTACAAGAGAAGTTCTCTATCGCGTTGTCAGAAATGATCAATAACAGCGACAAAACGTTGCTTCGCGTTCTTCATTACCCACCAATGACAGGCGAAGAAGAGCCAGGTGCAATTCGCGCAGCCGCTCATGAAGACATCAACCTACTGACTGTACTGCCAGCGGCGAACGAGCCTGGTCTGCAAGTTATGAGCAAAGATGGCGAGTGGATCGATGTTCCATGTGACTTTGGTAACTTGATCATTAACATCGGTGACATGCTACAAGAAGCATCAGGTGGTTACTTCCCGTCGACGACACACCGAGTTATCAACCCAACAGGTGCTCGCCAAGAAAAATCGCGCATTTCATTACCGCTTTTCTTGCACCCAAAACCAGATACAGTACTTTCTGAGCGTTACACAGCACACAGCTACTTAATGGAACGCTTACGTGAGCTAGGCGTTATTTAATCAAACGCGATCCTGATTCCAAAGGCCGATGGTTTTTCGCTATCGGCCTTTTTTCGTTTATGGTACAAAAGTAATGACGTTGAGCTTTGAAACGTGCTCAATTTTAATCGCTTATAAATCAAACGAGGGCGCATGGAAGATCAATATGGCGTATGCGATAGCAGTCAGAGTGAAATAGAAAACCCGTTGCTTTGGCCAATGCTTGAGATTCTCAAAAAGCAACCGTCTGGTTGGAAAGTACACACCTTGGCCAGCAAGCTCAGTGAACGCGGTTACATTAACCAGCTTGACCCCTCGCCAGACAAAGACTTATTCAAAAGAAACTTTCTGATAATGAATGCGCTGTATCAACTGCAAGAGACGCTCTTTCCCGACAGTTGGTTGCAAGTAGAAGCGATGGATATCATGTTGATGTCAGCATTAGAAGCGAGTAGAAACAGCGTCGATCCAAACGATCCTTTGCGACAATACTATTTGGATTGGAGCCATTATGAAGCGAACGAAGATGAAGTTCGTCGATTACTTAATGAGTTTTGGACTCGTTATCAACGCTTTGTAGGCGGCG
>NZ_JAWOVZ010000285.1:0-1041 GCF_033340175.1 Vibrio sp. 1557
CGTTGTACACTCATTTTTTAGTTCTCCTATTACTGAGCAGCTTTTACAAAGGCTTGATCGAGATCGGCAATCAGGTCTTGTGCATCTTCTAAACCCACAGACAAACGAAGCAGCTGATGCGACACGCCCGCTTCCGCTAACGCCTCTTCCCCCATGGCTCGATGCGTCATAGATGCGGGGTGACAAATCAAACTCTCCACGCCACCAAGCGACTCTGCAAGAGAAAACAGTTCGAGCTCTTTAACAAACACTTTAAGTTGCTCAAATGAGCCTGCAAATTCAAAGCTCAACATAGACCCAAAACCCGACTGCTGCTTTTTCGCGATTTCGTGACCTGGGTGATCTGGCAAGCTCGGATGGTAAATCTTCGCGACCAAAGCCTGCTGTTGTAGGTAGTTGAGTACGTGTTGAGAGCTTTCTTCGTGCACTCGCATACGGGCGCCTAAAGTGCGGATCCCACGCAACGTCATGTAACTATCGAAAGGCGTACCCGTGGCGCCAATACAGTTTCCCCACCATGCAAGTTCTTCTGCGTGCGCTTCTGTTTTGGTGATCACCACACCACCAATCACGTCCGAGTGACCATTAATGTATTTTGTGGTTGAGTGGATAACAAAGTCAGCACCGAGATCCAAAGGCTTTTGGTACACCGGTGTCAAAAAGGTATTGTCTACCGCAACCAAAGCGCCTACTTGTTTGGCTTTTTCGCATACCGCAGCAATATCAACCACACGAACCAAAGGGTTCGATGGAGTTTCTAACAAAATAAGCTTTGGCTTTTTCGCTAGTGCAGCCTCTAGAGCTTGCTCATCCGATTGATCAACGAACTGCACTTTGAAGTCGCCTTTGTTAGCTCGTGTATTGAACAAACGGTATGTGCCACCATAGCAATCATGCGGTGCAACAATCAGATCATCTGGCCCAAGAAAAGCCGATACCCACAAGTTAAGTGCGGAAGTACCGCAGTTAGTCACCACTGCGCCTTTGCCAGACTCTAACTCTGATAACGCACTCTCTAGCAAACCACGGTTTGGGTTACCT
>NZ_JAWOVZ010000286.1:0-1041 GCF_033340175.1 Vibrio sp. 1557
GCATGTAACTATCTTTCTGATCGCTCCGTGGTGTTTGAAGACAGCACCATGCCCATCTGTGAAGAAATTTTTGATACTGTTGGTGTGCTTAGTACCGATACCTTAGATTGGTATGCTGCTGAAGCGACAGCAGAAGGACCAACAGAAAACTACTGGGAAGAGTGGGCAATCAAATCGCAAGACATTCCGTTTCTTACTCAAAACGTAGACAAAAACTATTTTGGTCTTGGTATTTGGATGCCAGAAGAGCTACGTGAAGAAGAAAACAAAATGACCACAGAAGAGTGGCTTCGCAGCCATGGTCTCATGTTCAGCATCGGTTTTGGTAATAAAGCTGATGGTGAGCCAAGAATGCGCTTCGACTATCGTTGGCACGAGTATTACGACGCCGACTGGATGATGCAAATTGAAGTGCCATTTTAGTTCATCGTTTTTCACCGAGCGTTCGATGTGTGTTGTGCTTGGGATTACTTGGGGAAATATGTGACCCTACGTGAGGCAAAGAATAAGAAAAGGGCGTACCGCAAAGTACGCCCTTTTTGATCTTGTGTGAGTCTCGTGTGAGAAAACGCTATACACCGTTAACTTATAGCGCTTCACCAAACACTAAAAAGCAAAGCTGTTCGTATTCTTCTGTGTTGCCAGCAAACAAGTGCTCAACAATTTGAGATTCCTTTTTCCCAGACAACTTCATTTTTCTTGCTTCGCGCAGCGTAAGCACCAAACAAAGCTCTCTCGAAATGCGAGCTTCGCATGCTGGCTTCCACTGATTGATTGCTTGGCTGGGTGCCGAGTTTGATAGATTTGGTGAAATCGCCAGTACTTCGTGTTTAACCACTGCGAGCAAATCTAACTGGATATCAGAATGCGTCTCCGTCTTCGCCAACTTTTCAATTAAGGCTTTCAGCAAAATCGATGGTTTGATAAAACCGGCCTGTTGAGCAAATGCATCATTCAAACGCACAGAAAAATCACAACGATGGACATGAGTGTTAGGTAAAAAAGTGAGTGAGCTCAAACATCCTTGAGGAATCCAAAAAT
>NZ_JAWOVZ010000287.1:0-1041 GCF_033340175.1 Vibrio sp. 1557
TGCTCTAAATCAACCCAAAAGAGGCCACTTTCAGTGTCGTGAATCACTTTATGCATATCTTCTTCTCTAATTTTGTTACGGATTTATTGAATCAAACTATATCACTGAATAAAATCATTACCACGCAAAGACACCCAGTCGTTTAGTGCTAAATTTCATAGCAGTCACCTCTTCTCAAATCAGGTACGACAATAAGAATGAGAAATATGATAACCAGTGCCAGAGACGGCAATCTACCTCTGCAGAGTAAGAGAGCACCAGAACGTCAGGCCACCACATTAAACAGCACCGATGCAATGGCGATGGTCGAGCACGGTAGTGAAGTCACTCTTAATGTGACCACGCCTGTTGGAACGAAGTTCATCACTACCAGTACGTTTGTCGGCTGCCACTCTAACAATACGGCATTGATCGAAGTTCCGAATATTTCCGATGAAGATTTGAAATTCTATTTTCAAGAAGGCTTTTGGATAAACGTAAAAGCGTATTCTCATCGTGGCGAAGGCGCCGTCATCCCTTTTAGGGCTCAGCTTCAACATCGCTTGGGCGACCCTTATCCCATTTTAGTGCTTAGCCTTCCCAATACAATGCAGGTATTCCAACTTCGTAAAGAAGTGCGTTATGAGGTGAATTTGAAAGCGCGAGTCCGCTTGGGTGAATATCGAAGTGAGTGTGAGATCAGAGACCTGTCTCGCAGCGGCTGTCGTTTTGTGACATCGCCAATGAGCCGACCTTTACAAGTTGGCGACCGTATCACTCTAGACCTCACCATGCCGAGTGATGGTCGCCTGTTAGCGCCACTGAATGGTCGTATTTGTAACCTGCAAAAATCGACTCACTATGCCCGCTACGGAATGGAGTTTGATGAGGTAGGCAAAACTAACGCCAAGAGTCTGCTGAGCCATCTCAAATTCGACGGCACCAAGCTGAAGTTGAAATAAATTCGAACGGCCTAGAGCCATGAAGTTGCTAGAGCACGTATTCGTTCTTGAAAAACGAGCATTAAAAAGGCACCCAAGGGTGCCTTTTTGCTGAGACCAT
>NZ_JAWOVZ010000288.1:0-1040 GCF_033340175.1 Vibrio sp. 1557
CTATCGTTGGTATTAGTACTTGAAGCGCTTTGTTGATTACAAACAATATATATTTCTTAATGGATAACCCGGCTTTGAGCTTGAGAAAAGCGAGCCTCATTCCACAAGAAACTACCTCCATAAAAATGGAAACAACGATAACGGTGTAAGGGGGATAACCTAACGATAGGAAAATATAGGCCAATGGCACAGTTAGCAGCAGCACTGACCCAATTGTTGACTGGTAAGCCTTTACGTCTCCGGTTGCTTGTATAGCCGTTTGAAGACCAACCGTCGTAAGGTTTACAAACGCAAGTACTAAAAATAGCTTGATAAAAGTCAGTACACCATCAGGATAATCTCCCAACCATATCGACAACATAAAATCTGTTTCAAAAAAGATCGGCAGCGCGATGACTGAGTAAAGCAACAAGCTAAAACGGCTTGCTAACATGGATAAGTGGAGCATTTCCTCCCTATTACCCTTGCTTTCTGCCTTTACGATTCGTGGATTGAATGCTTTCATGATGTTAATGCTAAATTCCTTTAGCTTTCCATTTACTTGAACAGCAATGGCATAAACAGCATTGATATAAACGCCAAAGAAATGATTAAGCACAACAGCTAAGCCTTGAACTCTAGCAACGCCACAAATGGCGCCAAACGAGTTCCAACTAGTGAAGCCAATCATTTCTTTAAATAAGGCAATATCTTCTGGATAGCGATTGTAGAAATCGATCGCAAGATCTTTGATACCGGGCGTTCGTTCTTCACGCGTTTGATGCGGGCTCAGAATGCCGTTTGGCAACATATCTGATGTTGATAAACCTTTACCCCCAAGGTTGTATGCCCCCTCTACTTGGTTTGCAGCAATGGCACCACCCCAAAGGAAATTATCTGGAAACTTAATCATGTTTCTCACTCTTTTATCATTAGAAAATTGCAGTTACTTGGATTTTTCTTTGCTTGAGAATAGTGCAGGTCACATCACGATTCTTGTAGCCAGATCGACTTTCTGAAGGGCGATTTGTTCGGTTTTAGAAAAGACGCCAACCGAAGCC
>NZ_JAWOVZ010000289.1:0-1037 GCF_033340175.1 Vibrio sp. 1557
TACGCCACGGTCAATTTCTTTCTGAGCTTTCTGTTTAAGAACATCATCGAATACGAGTTTGAATTTAGGGTCCGCCCACTTACCAGACACATTGATTGGAATCGTGATATCCTTCAGCTCATCGATGTTTTTACCACCTTGGCCTTCTAGCGTACCCACAATTGAAGTACTGATAGTAAAGTCGACCGTCTCATTGATGTAGTTTGCACTGCCGTTACCACGCACACGTAGTAACGGTGATTGAGCATGCAAGTTGTCCGTTGATACCACACCTTTGTTTAGTTTCAACGTCGCGGTCATCCCACTGAAGTCTGTTTTCTTCACTTCGTTGGTACTTTCAACTTTTTGCCCTTTGAATCGCGCGTAGTTTTCACGAATCAATTGAGCAACGTTGATGCCATTTACCGCACCATCAGCAAAGTTAATCACTACCGTACCAGCAAGGTTCTGTTTGATACCTGTCGGCGTCAAACTGCTACCTTGGACATTCACGTCGATGTTACCCGTACCTTCTAGCTTGTCGTTGTTAGCAACATCAATCAGTAGCGGTTGAACTTTCACACCTTTGATTGATTTTTTCACGCTGTAAGTCGCTGGCGTCTTACGTGCATCTAGTCTTGCTGTTGCTGAAATTGTGCCTTGGTACAACTTCGAGCTAAATGATGTGAGGTCAAACACACCACGATTGACAGTGAAGCTCGCTTTTACCGCTTCCATTTTCGCGTTAGCCGCTTTGAACTTATCGATGGTGATATCACCTTTGACATCCAGCGTTTTCAGTGCTGAAAGATCCGGCTCAACTTCAGGCCCCGCGGATGCACTCTTACCACCAGAGGCTGGCTTTTCGCTTGCTGGTGCTTGTTTATCCAAGCCTAAGAATTCATCTAAATCGATATTAGGGCTATGAAGGGCAAAACGTATTTTTGGAATGTCTCCCAATGTCACATCGGCTTTACCATCCAATGCAATCGCGTTTGCGGTTAACTTCTCTAGAATAAAGCTAAGGTGGCTTTTATTTAGGTCAAATGAAAGGTCAG
>NZ_JAWOVZ010000290.1:0-1036 GCF_033340175.1 Vibrio sp. 1557
CGTACATTGTTATGCTGCGTTGTATTTTGCTCCGCAAGAATGGCTTTCACGTCCGTTGGCAGCGCAACCAACTGGGCTAGCTCTTGCTCAGGAATATCCGCGACGACGTCACCTGTTCTCAAACCTTCAATGACATCGATTTCTTGTTCGCTCAGAGGTTTGCCTTGCGCCAACTTGGTATCAATGACTTCCAGCTCATCAATTGAAACCAGCTGAACCGCCTTACCTTCAAAGCCGACCGTCGCAGGGTCAAGTGACACCGAACCATCCAATGCACCTGAGGTGTTCGCCTGAGCTTGTTGCATTGCTGCAGTATCCATTACAGGCGGCGCAGTCAGGTTTTGCCATTCAGTTGATTGAGACTGTAGCTTCTCAATATCAATCGGCTTTCCATTGGCATCTAAGATTGGTTCCAGTTGCTGCTCGGCCGCCAAATTCACTTGCTCAACAGAAGGCGTCGATTGCAACGCTGCTAGCGCTTTTGCGTCATCTGTTTCGACCAGTTTCGACACTGGAGCAGAGAAAGAGGTTGCTTGCGTCGTCTGTAGAGGCAAACCCTTGCCGCTATCAACAAAAGAATCATTGGTTTGCAATGCTTGATTCGCTTGTTCAATACGACCGAGTAGTTGCTGACCTTCTCCCATCGCACTGGCCACCGCTATCTTATCTTGCGAGTCTGTGTTCTGAGCGCTTTGTTTTGAATCCAACTGAGCCTCTGACTCCATTGGCGACAAAGCTTGCTTCGCTACGACGGGGGCTTTACCTTCTTCTTGAAATGCTTCCGAAGTTTGCTCGGATTCGTCAGCAACGGCTTTTACGCCTTCATGCTCTAGCAATGCATCAGCCGCTTTTCCGTCGACACTCTCACGGTTCGCGACTGATTCTTGGCTCTCGCCATTCTTCTCGACCGTTTCACCTTCTGTGGCGCTAACGTCGGTCTTTGCATCTGTACTTGCTGTTTGAGTGACCGCTTTTTCTGCTTTTTGTGAACCTGTAAAAACTCCCGCTAAGGTTTCAAAAAAACCTTTGCTTTCAG
>NZ_JAWOVZ010000291.1:0-1034 GCF_033340175.1 Vibrio sp. 1557
GGAAAATCGCAATTGGTATCGATTGTGGCAGCCATCACCATTGCTATTATCGCGGCCTTTATTTACGAGCCGTTACAGTTCATCCCTATAGCCTCACTCGGCGTGGTACTCATCATCGCGTCACTGTCACTGCTTGACCTCAAAGCCATATGGATACTGAAAACACGTGACAAAGATGCCTTTTACCTTGCCATCATTACCTTTATTTCCGTGCTAGTGATTGGGGTTATTCCGGGTATCACACTGGCAGTTCTATTAGGTCTATTTCAGTTTTTACGCATCGTCATGCGACCAAGTGACCAACTACTGGGTCTGGATGAAAAAGGCACCATTCGCACCATTGATGAAACCGGAAAAGCGTCTCCAATTCCGGGCATGGTGATTTATCGCTTCAACTCACCGTTAACCTACTTTAATGCACCATACTTTAAGCGTCGTTTGCTAGAGCACGCAGAGCAAAACAAAGATGTCAGCTGTGTCGTAGTCGATGCCGTATCAAGCTTTACTCACCTAGATTTGAGTGTCATGGCGACATTGGCCGACATTCACGAAGTGCTCAAGAAAAGAGGAATACGATTAGTCCTCGCGGGAAGAAAACGCCGCTTGCGTCAATGGTGTGAGTTAACGGGAATAAGCACCAGCGAAGGCGGGATTTTGCTGCGTGCCGATATGTACCTTGCGATCAAACTCAGTGGTAGCTACCTCAGTGCAGTCGGTGAAGGGATTGTTCCGACCGTGCAAAAAGAACCCGATTTGGAACAACCACCAAAGCCAATTCCAGAAGTGGCTTAAGCGATAATCTAAAATAAAAACAGGAGTATATTCTCCTGTTTTTTATTGTTCATTTTATCTGTTTAATCGGCTCGGCTTTATGCTTGCGGTTTAAATTTTTTCGTCATTCCTTGACTTTTGGGAGTCACTAGCTTGTAACCAAGATTTTCATAAAAGAATGGCTCGTCAGCAATCATAGAAACGTAAGAGCCTTCAAGTGCAACAGAAGAAAGATAACCGTCGATGTATTCCATGACTTTTCT
>NZ_JAWOVZ010000292.1:0-1030 GCF_033340175.1 Vibrio sp. 1557
AAGGCTTAGGTGCGTGTGCGACATCGGTAGCAGCCTTTGCAACAGTTCGCGATATTTTCGGCCCAGAGAAAAGCGGAAAGATGATCAGCTACCTTAATGGTGCGATCTGCTTTATTCCGGCACTGGCACCAATCTTAGGTAGCTGGTTAACACAGCAATTCGATTGGCGTGCAAACTTCAGTTTTATGGCTGGTTTTGCGGTTGTCTCAGGAACGTTGATGTTTTTGATGATGAAGGAAACCAACCCAGCAACCGAGAAACAAGCGGTATTCAAAGTAAGTCGTTACTGGTCGGTACTGAGCACGCCATCTTTCATTTTCCACGCATCACTATGTTTGATGGCCATGGCGGTTATCTTAGCTTACGTGACGTCAGCACCGTCGGTATTGATGACAGGCATGGGCCTTTCAATGAATGAGTTCACATTCTGGTTTGGCATTAACGCGGTCATCAACATCGCTGGCTGTATGTTGGCACCGAAGTTCATGGAACGTTTTGGCACACACAACACGCTTGTGGTTGGTATCTCGACGTTGGCTCTGGCTGGTGTGGTGATGCTGGTGATGAATGGCCAAAACACGGCGCTGTCGTTCATGCTGCCAATCTTTATGTCGTCCGTTGGTTTTGCTTTGATTCTTGGCGGCGCCGCGGGCAAGGCGTTGGAACCATTCGGTGATAAAGCGGGCACAGCCGCGGCGCTACTTGGTTTGTTCCAAATGAGCGGTTCTGGTTTGTTAGTGGGTACCTTACAGCGTTTGCCGTTTGATCCACAAACATTGATTGCTATTCATATGTGGGTATTGCTACCAGCATTGGTGATTCTATTTTCAAAGGCTGGTAAGAGCTGGCACGCACGCTTCGCTAATGCGTAAATCAGTGTAATTTAGTATTTTCCAATGTATGTAACGCGTGTATATTTGTCGTTCACACTTTTCCTGACACCATAATGGAATTCAAAAAGTAATGTCGTTAACCACGTATGAAATGGCTCGTATTCTAGAGCAAATGGAAGATTCACCAGAAAAGGTGA
>NZ_JAWOVZ010000293.1:0-1029 GCF_033340175.1 Vibrio sp. 1557
CGTGCATCTGGCGCGGGTGGTCAGCACGTTAACACCACGGATTCTGCAATTCGTATTACCCACTTACCAACGGGTACAGTGGTAGAGTGTCAAGACGAGCGTTCACAGCATAAGAACAAAGCGAAAGCGATGGCAGTACTGGCTGCTCGTATCGTTCAAGCGGAACAAGAGCGTCGTGCGGCAGAAGTGTCTGACACGCGTCGTAACCTACTAGGTTCTGGTGACCGCAGTGACCGTATCCGTACTTACAACTACCCGCAAGGCCGCGTTTCTGACCACCGAATCAACCTAACCATCTACCGTTTGAACGAAGTGATGGAAGGCGACCTACAAAGCTTGATTGACCCAGTGGTTCAAGAACACCAAGCAGACCAACTAGCGGCGCTAGCTGAGAACGCTTAATCGATGAGCCAAGTTCAATCGATTGAGCAAGCACTGAAAAGTGCGACGGCAAAACTGACAGAAGGCGGCAAAGAGTCGCCTTCTCTCGATGCAGCTGTCCTTCTTTGCCATGTTCTTGGCAAACCGCGAACCTATTTGCTAACGTGGCCAGAAAAAGCATTGGAACCTGAGCAACAAGCGCAGTTTGATGCTTTACTCGCAAGGCGCTTAACAGGCGAACCCGTTGCTTACATTATTGGTGAGCGTGAGTTTTGGTCTCTACCTCTCAAAGTTTCTCCTACTACCTTGATCCCAAGACCAGACACCGAGCGTTTGGTGGAAGTTGCTTTGGATAAAACCTATGGGCAGACCGGATCGATTCTAGATTTAGGCACGGGGACAGGAGCAATTGCGTTGGCATTAGCGTCTGAGCTACCGAATCGTCAGGTAATGGGAGTTGACCTCAAACAAGAGGCCAAAGAGCTTGCTGAGTACAATGCCGCGCAGCTAAACATCAAAAATGTGACGTTTGACCAAGGTAGCTGGTTCGAGCCTATTGCAGAGGGAACAAAGTTTGCTTTAATTGTTTCCAATCCGCCGTATATTGACGAGAAAGATCCGCATTTATCCCAAGGTGACGTTCGTTTT
>NZ_JAWOVZ010000294.1:0-1027 GCF_033340175.1 Vibrio sp. 1557
ATGAGTTGGTTGAAGCGTATTCCGAGTCAACTCGAGCGTTAATCAGAGGTGGCGCTGATCTTATTTTGATCGAAACTATTTTCGATACATTGAATGCTAAGGCATGTGCCTTTGCTGTCGATTCTGTATTTGAAGAGCTTGGTGTTGCACTGCCTGTCATGATTTCCGGTACGATTACCGACGCTTCGGGGCGCACGTTATCAGGGCAAACCACGGAAGCATTTTACAACTCTCTACGTCATGTAAGGCCGTTATCTTTCGGTCTTAACTGTGCATTGGGGCCAGATGAACTGCGCCCATACGTGGAAGAGCTTTCTCGTATTTCTGAATCATTTGTTTCCGCACACCCTAACGCAGGTTTGCCGAATGCTTTTGGAGAATATGACCTTTCTCCAGAAGATATGGCAGAGCATGTAAAAGAGTGGGCTAGCAGCGGCTTTTTAAATCTGATTGGTGGCTGTTGTGGTACAACGCCGGAGCATATTCGCCAAATGGCGCAGGCCGTTGAAGGTGTTACACCTCGCGCTTTGCCAGATTTGCCTGTTGCTTGTCGTCTCTCCGGATTAGAGCCATTAACGATTGAGAAAGAGACTTTATTCATCAATGTCGGTGAGCGAACTAACGTCACAGGTTCTGCTCGCTTTAAACGTTTGATCAAAGAAGAACAGTATGACGAAGCATTAGAAGTCGCGCGTCAGCAAGTTGAAAATGGTGCCCAAATCATCGACATCAACATGGATGAGGGGATGTTAGATGCACAGGCTTGTATGGTTCGTTTTCTAAACCTATGTGCCTCAGAACCAGAAATCTCCAAAGTGCCAATCATGGTCGACTCTTCCAAATGGGAAGTGATTGAAGCGGGTCTGAAATGCATTCAAGGTAAAGGTATTGTGAACTCTATCTCTTTGAAGGAAGGCAAAGAGAAATTTGTTGAGCAAGCTAAACTGATCCGTCGTTATGGCGCAGCTGTGATCGTCATGGCATTCGATGAGGTTGGTCAGGCAGAAACACGCGCGCGCAAGCTAGA
>NZ_JAWOVZ010000295.1:0-1027 GCF_033340175.1 Vibrio sp. 1557
AATACCGCTGAAATTAAATCATGAAAAATCATTGTCTCACACTCTATATATGCATCAATGATGCTATTTACTATAGATATACACCGGACTGGATTTTTGTGCTATTGAGCAAAATCACACTTCCATTTTAATGTTACAAAAATCCAGTTAACGCATCAAATTTCCAGTAACAAAAACTCTATCAATAACACTCAATCCCTTTTTAAATGGGAGCAACGCCACATTTTACTTATCGTTTAGCTTCTTATCCATCATGTCACAGATATGCAGCTAGATTTGTCCAGTGAACGATCTAAATCACACTATAGTTAGTCGGTTACAATCCTCCAGTAAATGCATTTTTTCTTCACTACAGTCTTTTTCTCAGTAATTTAAAAATACCCCTGAAATAAAAATTATATTTATAGGGGTTCGACAATGATCACCAAACTAATAAATGAAGACTTAATTAAGCTTGATCTTAAAGCATCTTCAAAAGAAGACGTATTTAAAGAACTGGTTGCCGTTCTTCATGCCCAAGGTCGTATTTCTGACCAAACACAATTTCTTTCAGATATAAAAGCACGTGAAGAATTAGGAAATACCGGATTTGAAGATGGCGTGGCAATTCCACACGCGAAAAGCGCCGCTGTGATTGAACCGGCGGTTGTGATCGGCGTTAGCAAATCAGGTATCGAGTATGGCGCAGAAGACGGTTTACCTTCAAAGCTGTTCTTCATGATCGCTTCTCCAGACGGTGGCGATAACCACCACATCGAAGTACTTGCAGAACTGTCTTCAAAACTGATTGAAGATGGTTTCATCGATGCGTTCTTAGACGCAGCAAACAGCCAAGACGCACTGGCACTCCTTCTTGCTAAAGAAGAACCGCAACCAGTGACAGATGCTCCAGCAAACCAAGGTTTCGTCATTGGTGTTACCGGTTGTCCTGCGGGCGTTGCGCACACCTACTTAGCAGCAGAAGCACTGGAGAAAGGTGCTGCGGCGATGGGTTACGAAATCAAGGTTGAAACGAATGGTTCAATCG
>NZ_JAWOVZ010000296.1:0-1026 GCF_033340175.1 Vibrio sp. 1557
CCAGTAATTGGTTAAGCCACCAAGCGTATTACCTATTGTGGCAACCAATAGAATAGAAGAAACCGCATATTGATTGAGTGAGAGAGTTGCGATCAGCCCAGCTTCAGAGCCACCAGGCAGTAAGGTGGCGCTCAGAAAACCCGTTAAAAAAAGCACCCACAATGCTGAATCAGAAAACCAAAGGGCTAAATGTTCAAAAGCTGAATTGAATGCGTCTAGCATGTCATATCAAGTAATACCTTGCCTCTCGTTCGCCCCGATTCCACTTGTTGGTGTGCGGCGATAACTTCAGCCATTGGGTAAATGTGTTGCACTTCTGTTTTAAGTAATCCCACACCTACCATGTACAACAACGTGTCTAACTGTGAAGGATCTGGCTCAACCAACATACCGCTTGCCTCGAAGCCTAACAGCTTGGCCTTGTCACAAATTAATTCAGCGCTAATCGTTGGTACCGTGATCACGCGGGCATTGTCTTTTAGGCACTTGAGAGCATCTAGAGCCGCATCGCCACCAACCAAATCAATTAAAACATCAACGCCTTCAACACGTTCTGACACTGGTGCAAATTGATAGTTCACTGCATGAGCGCCAAGTGTGGCGAGGTAGTCTAAATTTCGTTCACTGCAGGTGGTAAACACTTCGGCTTTTGTCGCCACAGCAATCTGCACCGCTAAGTGCCCTACGCCACCCGCTCCTGCGAGAATTAATACTCTATCGCATTCGCTGACATTCGCTTTGCTTAATGCTTGAGCAGCGGTTTGCCCTGCCAATGGTAAAACCGCCGCCGCTTCTAGCATGACCGAACTTGGCACGTGACTTAGCTCCGACTCCGGAACACAAACATATTGGCTATAACCACCACCTTGGAGAGGAAAGCCAACAAAACCGGACACTTCATCTCCCACAGCAAAGCGAGAAGTCTTAGTACCACAAGAGACGACTTTCCCAGAAATATCGTAACCTGGCACCCAAGGCAGTTTGTCTTTATTCTGGGAAGCAGCCCAGCCAAGTCCCGCTCGTGTT
>NZ_JAWOVZ010000297.1:0-1024 GCF_033340175.1 Vibrio sp. 1557
AAAACCATCAGCAAGGTTGTGGTACTAAAACGCACAGGCGGCAATGTAGATTGGCATGAGCATCGTGACGTTTGGTGGCACGAAGCAACCGCAAAAGTATCTGATGTTTGTCCACCAGAAGAGATGAAAGCGGAAGACCCACTGTTCATCCTCTACACATCAGGCTCGACAGGCAAACCAAAAGGCGTACTTCACACAACAGGTGGCTACCTTGTTTATGCTGCCATGACGTTTAAATACGTCTTCGATTACCAACCAGGTGAAACGTTCTGGTGTACCGCAGACGTAGGCTGGATCACTGGCCACACGTACCTTATCTACGGACCACTTGCGAACGGTGCGAAAACCATCCTGTTCGAAGGTGTACCAAACTACCCGAACACAAGCCGTATGAGCGAAGTGGTCGATAAGCATCAAGTGAACATTCTGTACACCGCACCAACGGCTATTCGTGCGCTAATGGCAAAAGGCAACGAAGCGGTTGCTGGCACGTCTCGCTCAAGCCTTCGCATCATGGGCTCAGTGGGCGAACCAATCAACCCAGAGGCATGGGAGTGGTACTACAAAACGATCGGGAACGAAAATTCACCTATCGTCGACACTTGGTGGCAAACGGAAACCGGCGGCATCTTGATCGCACCACTTCCGGGAGCGACAGATCTCAAACCAGGTTCAGCAACTCGCCCATTCTTCGGCGTACAACCTGCGCTGGTTGATAACATGGGTAATATCCTTGAAGACACCGTGGCTGAAGGTAACTTGGTAATTCTTGATTCATGGCCAGGTCAGATGCGTACGGTTTACGGCGACCATGAACGCTTCGAACAAACCTACTTCTCAACCTTTAAGGGCATGTACTTCACCAGTGACGGCGCGCGTCGTGACGAAGACGGCTATTACTGGATCACTGGCCGCGTCGATGACGTACTGAACGTGTCTGGACACCGTATGGGCACCGCTGAAATTGAATCTGCGCTAGTCGCGCATCACAAAATTGCCGAAGCCGCGATTGTTGGTATTCCAC
>NZ_JAWOVZ010000298.1:0-1024 GCF_033340175.1 Vibrio sp. 1557
TAATTAGTTACTCCGAATAAAACAAAGGCTTGGTTTTCACCAAGCCTTTTTTGTTGCTGTTTGTTTAGAAAGGTTAAAGTGCGCCACTTAAAAGTCGCACAGTCGAATTACTTCGCGCTTTCCTCTTCCATTTGAGCGTTATCAACCACGTGGTTTTCACCAAGGTCGTGTGGCAGCACTAGGTTAAGAAGGATTGCCACGATACCACATAGGCTTACACCTTGTAGGCTGAACTCGCCGATACCGAAAGCCATACCACCGATACCAAATACCAGTGTTACTGCAACGATCACCAGGTTACGAGATTTGTGTAGATCAACGTTGTTCTTAATCAGCGTATTCAAACCGACGGTTGCGATAGAACCGAACAGAAGAATCATGATGCCGCCCATTACTGGCACAGGAATGGTTTGCAGAATCGCACCTAGCTTACCTACCAGCGCAAGAACAATAGCGGTAATGGCAGCCCAAGTCATGATCACAGGGTTGAAAGCTTTGGTCAGCATTACCGCGCCTGTTACTTCACTGTAAGTAGTGTTTGGCGGCGCACCAACCATTGATGCTGCAATTGTCGCGATTCCGTCACCCGCGATAGTGCGGTGTAGGCCTGGTTTCTTCAGGTAGTTTTTACCCGTTACATTTGAGATAGCCAACATGTCACCCACGTGCTCTACCGCAGGAGCGATTGCAACTGGGATCATGAATAGAATCGCGTTGATGTTGAACTCAGGCATGGTGAAGTTGGGCATTGCAAGCCAAGCTGCTTGAGCCACAGGTGTAAAGTCAACCACACCGTAGAATAGGGATACTGAATAGCCCGCCAAAATACCACCCACGATAGGAACCAGTTTTAGGAACCCTTTTGCGAACACGCTAAGTGCAATTGTCGTTAGCAGTGAAACAGCAGAGATAATGACCGCAGCATCGCCATTTACTAACTGAACCGCACCGTCGCCCGTTTTACCTACCGCCATGTTGACTGCCGTTGGCGCAAGGCCAAGGCCGATAACCATGATCACGGGGC
>NZ_JAWOVZ010000299.1:0-1024 GCF_033340175.1 Vibrio sp. 1557
CTGAGAAATAATGGCTGTGAGCGATACGAGATTGAACAAGAAGAAAAACTGACCTGAAGGGGATGCATCGGGTGTGCGCGACACGATGAGCGTAAGCGAAAAGGCAAATAATGCACTGAAAACTCGCGTGATTGCCGTTTTCATGCCGAGTGACAGCAAGTTCTTTTTGCCACTCGGCATAAGTAGCAGTTTTTGTTGAATGGCTTGAAACATTCTATTTCTCTAACTGTAAATGTTGTTTAGAGCGAGGCGTTGTTTTTCTTCACTGAACGTCTCATTCAACTCGGTGGTGTATTGGCGAAAATCAATGTCATCATAGTGATTGATGCAATGTGTCATTTGCTTTGCCATGTCTTCCGGTGTTTGCGCCAAAAAAGGATAGTTGAGATCTTTTGTGGCACCAATGGAACGAATCACCATAGGGAGGTGCAGCTTCGCGGCTTCTAGAATCGTTAAAGGCATACCTTCCCATGCGGCGGTATGTAAATAGAGATCGGAGGCCTGCAGTTTCTTAACCACTTCATCGCGAGGAAGCATACCCGTTACTTGTACGCCCTCGGCTCTTAACGCTTGCTCTAGCTCTCTGTCTCCTCCTCCAATCCAAGTAATGTCTAATTGGCGATTGAGTGCAAATCGATTCAAGCAACGGAGTGTGTTAAGTAAAAATTGAGGGTCTTTCTGTGGTGCGACACGCCCTAAAACAACAATGTTCAATGCAGCTTGATGGTCTCGGCCGACACGTGTCGCACTTTGATAAGAAACGTAGTTGTTCAGCAGTTCCGCTCGTTTTGCTCCAATGCTAATGGCTAAATCACATTCGCGCTGACTGCAGCCTGCCACCACGTCAATTTTGTTGAGCATCACCTTTTCTAAAGCTCTGTATAGTTGGCGAGCGAAGCCTGACATATCTTCTCGCTCAAACGCATAGCAGTGCGGGGTATACACCAAGCGGGCGTGGTTGAGTTTCAAAAATCGACCTAAAAACCCGGCTTTGCTAGAGTGCAAGTGCACAATATTGGGTTTT
>NZ_JAWOVZ010000300.1:0-1021 GCF_033340175.1 Vibrio sp. 1557
ACAGTAAGTAGCCAAACTCATCACGATCGCCACCACCTGCACTTTGTTCGCGGATCTTGATACTCTTCATCCCCGGAATAACAGGCATCGCCTCACGCCAGCGTCGAGCAAGTTCAAAGGTATTGAACGGACGAATTTCCTCATCGACAAGCGGCACTAACACTCGTCCTTCGGTGCGGCTTCTATTGTAAGAAAGCACATCGCGAATCATACCTTGCCCATGATCAGCAATAGTTTGAGACTCGACCTCTTGCATGACACGCTCGATGGTTTTCAACGCTTCAATGGTTTGCTCACTGGAAACCGTGTCATTCATCTCGATAGTAATCGCAGGGTAATCCGTCGGTACTTTCGGGTTAGGGATAACACGCACATAGTTGGATTTAACCAATGCAGCACTGATCAGCAATAAACCACAGAACACAGCAAATACCGTCCAACGCCAATGCGTACAGGCTTTCACGAAGTTACGATAAGTGCCGTTTACAAAGCCGAAGAAACGTTGGTTGAAACGATCTCGCCATCCACCAGGTTTGACTGGTTTAAAATGGGTATGCGCCAAGTGCGCTGGTAGGATCAACTTTGATTCGATCAAACTGAAGATCAAACACAGAATCACGACACCAGCAATGCCGTAAAAGAAAGCGCTATCAATACCACTCGAAAGCAAGAATGGTGCGAATACAGCAATCGTTGTCAGAACACCAAATGTCGCTGGCGTAGCAACGCGTTTGACACCGCGTACCACGTTCTCGACACCGCCGCCCTTTTCTTCGATTTCACTGTACGCACTTTCTCCCATGACGATGGCGTCATCCACCACAATTCCGAGCACCATGATGAAAGCGAACAGCGAGACGATGTTCACTGTAATACCCAAAGCTGGCATCATCATTACCGCACCAAGGAAACACACTGGTAAGCCGATCATTACCCACATCGCCAAACGGAAACGTAAGAAAATCGTCAACATGATCGCAACAAGCACCGCGCCCTGCAGCAAGTTTTTCAGCATCATGTC
>NZ_JAWOVZ010000301.1:0-1020 GCF_033340175.1 Vibrio sp. 1557
TATGTGTCTGTTGTCACAAGGGCCACATTGTCGGCACCGTATTCCATGGCTGCGCGTGCAGCAAGCTTCGCGACAGTTGTCGTTTTTCCGACGCCTGTAGGGCCAAGCAATGCAACCACACCACCACGTTTTAAAATATCTTGTTTTGGTATGTTAATTTGATCCGCAACGAGTGACAGCAACGCCTTCCACGCACGTGCAGGCTTGGTGTCTTCTGGGATGTAACATGCCATTTGGTCTGCAAGCTCAGGAGACACGCCCATACGCTCTAAGCGTTTGATAAGCATGGCTCTTAATGGCTCACGACGTTCCACTTCTTGCCACATTAAGCCGGAGACTTGATGTTCCAGCAGACGACGAATCGAGGTCATCTCTTCGCGCATGTTCTCCAGCTCTTTTGCTGACTCGTCACGCTCTTCAGAGGATGGGCGACGACGGTCATAGCGCGTAGGATCTAACTTCGGCGTTGGTCGCTCAAAACGGTTATCTTGAGCAATCAATTTCGCCAAAGGAGAGTCCGGCTGGTATGGCACGGGCTTTTCTTGGTTGTAGCTTTCGCGGTGCTTATTTTGGCGTTGCAATAGGGCTGATAACGAATCTTCGTTTTCCGCAACATGATCATCAGATTCTGCTGCGCCACCACTGTATTGCTTCAGCATGTTCGCGAATCGCTGTGTCATCGAGCCTGATTTTTCTTTGCTGTTTTGTAGGCTAATTTTATCTTCATCTAAACTGCGATCTTGAAAACGATCGGCCGCTGATGACGACATTTGACGATGTTCGTTATAGCGATTCGATTGAGAAGCACCACGATTTGATTGCGAAGAAGCACTGGATGAAGACGGATTGGATTCATTATCCACTGCAGCAACAATCGCTACACCGCCTGCCACTTTCTTGTTTGACATGATCACCGCATCTGCACCCAACACCTCTTTCACTTGGAGCAGCGCTGATCGCATGTCTTTGGCAAAAAATCGCTTTATTTTCAAACTATGAATCCATTAATGATGCGTGAGA
>NZ_JAWOVZ010000302.1:0-1017 GCF_033340175.1 Vibrio sp. 1557
TTTCTGTCAAACATGGTAATGCCAAACATCGGCGCGTTTATCGCGTGGGGCTTTATCACTGCTCTATTTATCCCAACCGGATGGCTACCAAATGAGACGTTAGCTTCCATGGTTGGGCCTATGATCACTTACTTGCTGCCACTACTTATCGGTTACACCGGTGGTAAGTTAGTGGGCGGCGATCGCGGCGCGGTCGTTGGTGCAATCACAACCATGGGCGTGATCGTCGGTACCGACATCCCAATGTTTATGGGCGCAATGATGGTTGGCCCAATGGGTGGCTGGGCAATCAAAAAATTCGATAACTACATCGATGGTAAAGTAAAAAGTGGCTTCGAGATGTTGGTCAACAACTTCTCTGCGGGCATCATCGGTATGCTGTGCGCCATTCTGGCTTTCTTCCTTATCGGCCCATTTGTCAAAGTGCTTTCAGGCGCATTGGCAGCTGGCGTAAACTTCCTTGTTTCAGCGCACCTTCTGCCACTGACTTCTATTTTTGTTGAGCCAGCGAAGATCCTGTTCCTAAATAACGCGATCAACCACGGCATCTTCTCTCCACTGGGTATTCAGCAAGCGTCTGAGACTGGTCAATCGATCTTCTTCTTGATCGAAGCGAACCCTGGTCCGGGCTTGGGTATCCTGCTGGCTTACATGGTGTTTGGCAAAGGTACGGCTCGCCAAACGGCTGGCGGTGCATCCATTATCCATTTCTTCGGTGGCATTCACGAGATTTACTTCCCGTATATTCTAATGAACCCACGTCTGATCCTTGCGGCTATTGCAGGTGGTATGACTGGCGTGTTCGTTCTAACCATGTTTAACGCGGGCATCGTTTCTCCAGCATCACCAGGTTCAATCTTTGCAATCTTGTTGATGACTCAGAAAGGCTCAATTGTTGGCGTTCTTGCCTCTATCGCGGCAGCAACAGGCGTGTCATTCGCGGTTGCATCTCTGCTGATGAAAACGCAAACCTCGACAGAAGAAGATGGCGATGAAGCGGCACTAGAAAAAGCCACA
>NZ_JAWOVZ010000303.1:0-1015 GCF_033340175.1 Vibrio sp. 1557
ACTGCAGAATTTAGCCAACAGCTCGTTGAAGCCGACGCTCAAATTCGTAGCTGGAAAGGAATTACTGAATTCTCAGATCAATTGCTAGAAGTGCGCTTAGCCAACGAAAAAATGCTAGGAGCATGGCTCAATGGCGACGTTGCACCACTCTTTGCCTTTGAACCAAGCGGTGATGATGAAAGCTGGCAATACATCGAAGCGTTTGACGTTTACGGGCAAATTCATCAACTTGATGTGTATCAGCTTCCTGACGTTCCCGTTCTAGTTGTCGATAACAACAGCTCTGCAGAGCTCAAAGCAGGCTTACAGGCGATGCAGGCAGAAATGAAAAAGCTGGGTCAGCCAGCTCTAATTCAGCCTTATTATTCAGAGAGTCAAAAACAATCTTCACCAATGCTACAAAGCGCAGCGACAAGTGATGTCGCTCCGATTCAAACAGCTCAACTGAAGAAAATTCGCTTAGCGGATGACAAAGAACCGTGGATCTCTGGCAAAGCAGAGGTTTACGCCATCGTGACAGGTGTCAATCCAAGCCGCGACGAGCCGACAATTGATCTGGTAGAGCTTCCTTACTTGGATTACGACAACCAAGATTACTACCCAAATCAAATCATCATTCACTGGTCTCGCTACCGCTGGGGCGCTGCAGATATTGTTCTGATGGAGCAAGATGACGGCACAGACTACAAACAGCTGGCTAAACTATTGGTGCAAGTCGCTGAAGAAGTTCTGAAAGCCATCCCAGATCCGCAAGTTCAGGCATACGCAGTCATCCCACAAATCACAAACAAGATCATCGATGCAATTCCAGATGGTGTGCTTACCAACGATGATGACTTTGTTGACGTTTTCTACACGTTGATGCAAGACACGTCGTATGTCGATCACCCAGGAGCAAGTGTTAATGCTGTCGTGACACTAGAGCCACTGACGATCAATCCAACTCGCCCATAACCCTTTCAATTTCAATGAGTCGTTGTCTAGACTTCGACTCATTTTTCCCACCTCATCACAA
>NZ_JAWOVZ010000304.1:0-1014 GCF_033340175.1 Vibrio sp. 1557
TGTACAAAAGTATCGATTCGCCATACAAGTCGGTATTAAAAGCCATCTTGCTAGAAGCTTACTCGTGGGAATACCCGCACACACAACTGTTAAGTATTGATACCAAGCGTCGATTCTTTGCCCATGAGCCAGATCTCTATGGCATGGACGCATACTACTTAATGTTGGAAAAAGTTACGCGCTATTTAGAACGAATCCAAGACGATACACGTTTGGATTTGGTGCGTCGTTGTTTTTATCTCAAAACCCATGAAAAGCTATCGCGTGAACCCGATGTCGGTTCGGTGGCTTGGCGTCGTGAAGCGCTGAGCGACATGATTGCGAAATGGAATTGGGATGACAGCGTGGTTGCCGAGCTCGATGACCGTCGCAACTGGAAAGTTGAACAGGTGAAAGTCGTGCATCATGCGTTGCTTGATGCGTTGATGCAGAGCTACCGTAACTTGATTCAGTTTGCGCGTCGCAACGACATCACATCCGCGATCAGCCCGCAAGACATCAGCATTCTTGCGCGTAAGTTGTACGCTGCGTTTGAAGTGTTGCCGGGCAAAGTGACGTTGCTGAACCCACAAATTTCCCCTGATTTACATGAACCAGATTTGAGCTTCATCGAAGTTAAAGAAGGTGGGGTGAACAAGTCGGGTTGGTATCTCTACAAGCAACCATTGATCGCACATCGCATTCTTGGGCAGCCATGTCTTGAGCATCACGAGTACTTGAGCAAACTGGTCTCGTGGGCTTTCTTTAATGGCCTCATCACCGAATCTACGCGTTTGCATGCCGTGGTGCGTGAAGCACAGCTAGATATCGATAAGTTCTACCAAATGGTGAGTGACTTACGAAATACCTTTGCACTGCGTAAACGTCGTCCGACGATGCAAGCGTTAGCGAGCCCGTGTGAAATCAGCCAGTTGGCGATGTTCATCAACTTCGAAAATGACCCTACGTCAGAGCTGTCCGGGCGTTCACTGAAGGTGGATGTGAAAAATACTGATATCTTCAGTTTTGGTCCGG
>NZ_JAWOVZ010000305.1:0-1013 GCF_033340175.1 Vibrio sp. 1557
TCCCAAGGCAAGCCTTGCTTTTTGAGAGAAGATTGCAGACCGCGTTTCGTCAGATCTAGCCCCAAACCCACGGCGGCGTATTGACCGTCTTTGATTAGAAAGCAAATTTCTGCTTCATAATGCAAAGGTTCTTGATGAAATGAGCGTAAGATCGTCGATACAGAGGTAGAAGGTTTATTAAACACCACCATTTGTTCTGGAATAGCATTGTCCAACTCATGGATGTGCTCAACGTAATTACGCCCAACACACAGCACTTTTCCAACTTCTACTTTCTTTTCTTCAACTTGAATGACGCTCATTGATCTTCCCTGCAAAACAAAAACATCATCATAATCTAACCTTTTGATGGAACAACACTAGAACGCGCTCTGAAGTATCGAAAATAAGACATTCAGCCCGTTTTATGTTTTGTGTCATCAGTTTGAAACGCATGTTGATTCTTCGAAAAAACGAAAAAAGCCAGCATCATGCTGGCTTTTGAATCGATAACTGTAACGACAATTATAGGTAGTAACGTGCACCAAGTGCCCATTTGTCATCAGTTTTGCGGTCGTTAGCGTCGTTCAAGTCAAACTGGTAACCCGCATAACCCACAAACTTAGGTGTGAAGTTGTATTCTGCTTGCAGCGCCATTTCTTCACGAGCCGTTTCTGTCTTCGCGCCTTTCACGTCTTTGCCTTCAACCATTTCGTAGTTGATGCTCAGGTTTAGGCTATTAGGCAGTGCATAAGCGATCAACGCTTCGTACGCGTCGCTTTCAGCTAGACGAGTTTTACCGTCGAAGTTCATGTTTTCGTTCGAGCCGTAAACCGCTGCTAGGTACAAACCTTGACCGTAAGAACCGTATGCCGCAGATACTAAGTGAGATTCAGCTGAATGCTTACCGATGTACGCTGAATCTTGGAAGTCGCCACCGTTGTACGTGTAACCCACTTTTGCGCCCATGATCGCGTAAGAAATTGCAACTTGTACGCGGTCATCGTATGTGTGCGTATCCGTCGCTTCGTTCG
>NZ_JAWOVZ010000306.1:0-1013 GCF_033340175.1 Vibrio sp. 1557
TATTTCAAAGTATTTACGCCATTCAAACGAGCATGGTTGCAAAAGTTTTCCTTGCCAACGGTATCCAAGCCTCAGAGACAAAATGAACTGCCTAGTGAGCAGTTAGAAGCGGTAAAACAAGACGGTTTTGATGCCGATTATACGTTCTCTTATCCGAGGGAATCGAGCGAAGCTTGGTGTGCATCGACCAACCACATTCTCAAGCAATTGAGGACGTTTGCACGCGAGCGTAGTGACGGTTACCAGATGAAGCGAGATTTCCCCGCTATAGATGGTACGAGTCAGCTCTCGCCTTATCTTGCCATCGGAGCATTGTCGCCAAGACAGTGCATCGCGAGGTTGTATGCTGAGAATCCACAACCGGATTTGTCAGAAGGCAAAGCAACGTGGCTGAGCGAGATCATTTGGCGTGAGTTCTACCAGCACTTATTGGTGTTTGAACCTAAACTTGTCAAAGGTCGCGGATTCATCGACTGGGAAGATAAAATTCAATGGTCTTACGATGAACAAGCTTTTGAATGTTGGAAAACGGGGACGACTGGATATCCAATTGTTGATGCGGCAATGCGTCAGCTCAATCAAACTGGCTGGATGCACAACCGACTTCGTATGATTGTCGCGAGCTTTCTTACCAAGGATTTACATATCGACTGGCGCTGGGGCGAAGAATACTTTATGAGCAAGCTCGTCGACGGCGACTTTGCGGCAAATAATGGTGGGTGGCAGTGGTCGGCATCGACTGGCTGTGATGGCCAACCATACTTCCGTATCTTCAATCCAATAAGCCAAGGCGAGAAGTTCGATTCCGACGGTCAGTTCGTACGTCATTGGGTTCCAGAAATTAAGAGTGTGCCGAATAAGTTCGTCCATAAACCATGGACTTGGGAGGGATTTTCTTTACTGGAATATCACAAGCCGATGGTTGATCACAAGGTTGAAAGAGAGATAACCTTACAGCTCTTTAAAAGTGCCAAGGAATAGAGTGAAATGCTTAGCAAAAAGCGATCAATGAG
>NZ_JAWOVZ010000307.1:0-1011 GCF_033340175.1 Vibrio sp. 1557
GTTATTTTTCAAACAATACATTACCCTTTTTGTAATGCAATTGTTAACTTTTTTGTCTATAAATCGTTTATAGCGTGATGGTGGGCACAGAATGGTTTGATGTTGTTAAAATTTGGTTCTAGTTGATTATTGTGCGCAATTAGATGGGGAATTTATTGGTTTGATTAAATATGCAGCACGTTGTCATTTTAATGTGCTGCATATTCGATGAGTTAAAAATGCTAACTACTATGCAGTATGTGGAATAAAGGTCTGTTTGATTTTTGTGCGATTATTTACGCGTAACGAAGTAAGTTGAGCTCTGAGTTCTCCATGATTTTTGCTTTTTCACCTGTCATGATATTGGCCAATAAGTGCCCTGAACCACATGCCATTGTCCACCCTAACGTCCCATGCCCAGTATTAGTAAAGAGGTTGTCGTATGGCGTTGCACCTATGATTGGTGTGCCATCTGGCGTCATTGGGCGAAATCCTGTCCAGAATTCTGCTTGGCTGAAATCACCGCCGCGAGGGAACAAATCGCGAACCACCATCTCAATCGTGTTTTTGCGCTTTTGTGGCAAGGATGGGTCGAAACCTGCAAGCTCAGCGGTGCCAGCCACTCGTATACGGTCATCAAATCGAGTCATAGCGACTTTGTAAGTCTCATCCATGACGGTAGAGCGCGGTGCGTATTCTTCATTTTCTATCGGAAGCGTCAGTGAATATCCTTTAACCGGATACACTGGAATATCAATATCGAGCTGCTTTAAAAGCGCAGTGGAAAAGCTACCAGAAGCAACGACAAATTGGTCGGCCTTAAACAAACCGTGGTTCGTTTGGACACCTATGATCTTTTTGCCTACAGTAACCCAATTACTCACTTCGGTATTGAATCTAAACGTGACACCATGCGCTTTTGCAAGTTCTGTCAGCTGTTGGCAAAACTGAAAGCAGTCACCTGTTTCATCATCAGGCAAATACAACCCGCCTACGATTTTATCTTTGACCAGTGCTAAACCGGGTTCTTGT
>NZ_JAWOVZ010000308.1:0-1008 GCF_033340175.1 Vibrio sp. 1557
TTCCGATGGCAAACACCAGTACCACCAAACCAGTAACGGAAAACGACCATGCATAACGCAGTTATCTTTGTTGATGACGAACCACACATTCGTGATGCCGTTTCACAAGCACTACTTATCGAGGGCATTGAAGTCACTTGCTTTCCCAATGCCGTTGAAGCACTCAGAGTTATCGATGCCAATTCTCCAGCCATCATCATTACCGATATTCACATGCCGGTCATGGATGGCTTAGAGTTTATGCGTACGCTGCTGAGCAAAAATCACCACTTTCAATTCATCGTTCTAACTGGGCATGGCGACGTTAAAACGGCGGTCGAAGCGATGAAAAGCGGCGCGTACGACTTTCTGGAAAAACCATTTTCAACCGATCAACTGATGAAATCACTGAACAACGCCAGCGATAAGCTGAACTTGTTGCAAGAAAACATCTGGCTTAAGAAAGAGCTCGACATGCAAACCCATGTCGGCCCAAAAATGATTGGTCACAGTAAAGTCATGGTGAGTATTCGCCGAGCCTTAATCAGCGCACCGACGAACCAACCTCTGATTTTCGTGGGACAAGACGGCACTGGTCGCCGATTAGCTGCGCAATTTGCTCACGATATTCACGCCACACCAGACAGCGAGCTGATTGCAGCATCAGGTGAAGACCTTTACGAACTGTCGCTAGATGCACTCGACAAAGCCATTGAACACCTGACGGAAGACTCAAATCGTTGCAGTTTGTACCTGCACAGCGCAGAACATATCTCGCTCGCACAGTGGCAATGCCTGTTTAACCACCCGAAATTGGAGCGCGTATTTGGTGCGACGACCAAGGTTGATGCCGATGTTAAAACGTTCGCAACGCTCATCCACTTACCAACGCTGGATGAACGCAAAGAAGATATTGGCCCACTTTACAAACACTTCGTACGTCATGCAGCAAGCCGTTATCAGCTGCAACCACCGCACATCAGTTTGGACGAAGTACGCCGAATTACAGAGCTTTCTTGGCCAGAAAAC
>NZ_JAWOVZ010000309.1:0-1008 GCF_033340175.1 Vibrio sp. 1557
TTAAGTACCAAGGTATTTGTATCAAGCTGCATCCGCATTCGCTCAAGCGTATAGTGGAGTCTGAGCAGGCGGAATAAGCAAATTTTGAACGACTAGAAAGAAGAAAGGGTTGCAAATGAGCAACCCTTTCTTTCATTCACAAATGCGTGAACTTAAAGAATCACTGTCTTATTCCCATAAACAAAAACGTGGTCGTTAATTACCTTATTCAGAGCTTTACTCAAAACATTCTTCTCAACATCGCGGCCTGCTTGAGCCATATCTTGTGCGCTGAATGTGTGATCGACTGGAATAACATCCTGCTTGATGATCGGGCCTTCATCTAGGTCGTTTGTCACGAAGTGGGCTGTTGCGCCAATAATTTTTACGCCACGGTCGTAAGCTTGCTGATAAGGCGTAGCAGGGGTGAAAGCAGGCAAGAGACTGTGGTGAATGTTGATGATCTTATGGCGGTATTTTTCAACAAACGTTGGCGTGAGAACGCGCATGTATTTCGCTAGCACCAAGTAATCTGCATCGTATTGATCGATCACCTCTAACATCTTTTGCTCGTGTTCTTCACGGCTTAGATCTTCGTGCGTCACATAGTGGTAAGGGATATCAAAACGTTCAGTGAGGCCTTGCAACTTATCGTAGTTACCCACCACGGCGGCGATTTCTACATCTAAACTGCCATCGTAATTTTTCATCAGAATATCACCTAAACAGTGTGCTTCTTTCGTTACGAGAATCACGATGCGTTTACGGCGAGAGCCAATGAGAGTGCGTTTTGCACCTTGCGGTAGAGCTTGGTCTAAATCGGCAAGAAACGTTTGGTCGTTGAAGTACCCCTCCAACTCCGTTCGCATGAAAAAGTGCCCACTGGTGTTATCAACAAATTCGTTATTATGAACGATGTTTAGCTGATGTTTGTAACAGATATTAGTAATTTTAGAGATCAAACCCGGTGCGTCAGAACAATGGGTCAACAGTGTTTTCTTTTCCATAAATCAGATACTTCCATGCATT
>NZ_JAWOVZ010000310.1:0-1008 GCF_033340175.1 Vibrio sp. 1557
GTTTAGAACTGCGAATTGTAACTAAATATAGCAAAAAGATAAGTGAATTTTTTTAGGTTTTGCTATTAGTTGACTTAGGGAAGTAACAAGCTGAAAAATAATAAAAAAGCCGCATGATGCGGCTTTTAAAAAATCTAATGCTTATTACTCGTCGAATAGACCTAGGTGCTCTTTCGCGTAAGCTTCGAAATCGTCACAACCACCGATGTGTTCTTGGTCGATGAAGATTTGAGGAACAGTTTCAACTGGTTTGCCAACTGTCTTCTCAAGGTCTGCTTTAGAAATGCCTTCAGCTTGGATATCAACGTAACGGTAGTTAAAGTCATCACGTTTAGCTTTTAGTGTTTCTGCGTGTTCTTTAGCGCGAACACAGTAAGGACATGCAGGACGACCAAAAATAACAACGAACATATTCTTATTTCTCCTAAATCTATTCTTTTTTGAAAGCGTACAAACATAGAGGCTTGGTGCGCTCTCTTTTGTTGAAGTAACTATGCCTTATCCAGATACGGAAATAAAGCAGCAATTACCTCTTGTATCTATAGGCGAAATCTATCGGATAAAAACTAAACGAGCTTTAAACCAAAAGACGTAAATAACAGCTTACCCGGACAAAAATAACCCTTGAAAATGACATGCTAACTATGTGAAGTGACGCATAAAAACATACTTTTTGAAGGGTTATTGATGGCAAGGTGGATTGGGTCAACTTTTTTTAACGCAAACCATAGCAATCTATTAAAAGTTGTCGTTTTGGGGAGGAAGTGTATGTTTCAGTTTATGACTGCAACACGGATTATTTTCGGTGAAGGAGCGCTCCAATCTTCACTATCAGTTATCAATCAATTTGGGTATAGCGTCTTGCTTGTGACGGGAAAAGAGACTCAGCGCGCCACGCCCATCATCAATTATCTCAAAGCTCAAAATATGCGTTATCAGCACGTCGCCATCAATGGGGAGCCCAACATTACGATGGTGGAAGAGACGGCGGTGCTCGGGCGGAAATTT
>NZ_JAWOVZ010000311.1:0-1008 GCF_033340175.1 Vibrio sp. 1557
ATCCTCTTCATTGATGAACTACACACTATGGTCGGTGCTGGTAAAGGTGAAGGCTCAATGGATGCGGGCAACATGCTCAAACCAGCATTGGCTCGCGGCGAACTTCACTGTGTTGGTGCAACAACATTGGATGAGTACCGTCAATACATCGAAAAGGATGCTGCATTAGAACGTCGTTTCCAAAAAGTGCTGGTGGATGAGCCGACAGTAGAAGATACGGTAGCTATTCTTCGTGGTCTGAAAGAGCGTTATGAACTTCATCACCATGTAGAAATTACTGACCCAGCGATTGTTGCAGCGGCAAGTTTGTCGCACCGTTATATTTCGGACCGTCAGTTGCCAGATAAAGCCATTGACTTGATCGATGAAGCGGCTTCAAGCATTCGTCTACAAATCGATTCAAAACCAGAATCATTGGATAAGCTTGA
Organism: Vibrio sp. 1557; assembly: GCF_033340175.1. Lineage (NCBI taxonomy): Bacteria > Pseudomonadati > Pseudomonadota > Gammaproteobacteria > Vibrionales > Vibrionaceae > Vibrio > Vibrio sp. 1557. The sequence continues at coordinate 429 of NZ_JAWOVZ010000311.1, forward strand.
GCGTAAAATCATCCAACTAAAAATTGAGCAACAAGCACTAAGTAACGAGCACGATGAAGCGAGTGAAAAGCGTCTGCAAGCATTGAATGATGAGTTGAATGAGAAAGAACGCGAATACGCAGAGTTAGAAGAGGTTTGGAATACAGAAAAAGCAGCTCTTTCTGGTACTCAGCATATTAAATCTGAACTAGAGCAAGCTCGTATGGACATGGAGTTTGCGCGTCGTGCTGGTGATCTGAACCGAATGTCTGAGCTTCAATACGGTCGTATTCCGGAATTAGAGAAGCAACTAGACTTGGCGACTCAGGCTGAAATGCAAGAAATGACGCTGCTTCGCAATAAGGTAACAGATAACGAAATCGCAGAAGTGCTTTCTAAACAAACCGGCATTCCAGTATCTAAGATGCTAGAAGCGGAGAAAGAGAAACTACTTCGCATGGAAGCTCGGCTTCACAATCGTGTTGTAGGGCAAAGCGAAGCAGTTGCGGTGGTATCGAACGCGATTCGTCGTAGCCGAGCTGGGCTTTCTGATCCAAACCGACCAATTGGTTCCTTCTTATTCTTAGGTCCAACTGGTGTC
>NZ_JAWOVZ010000312.1:0-1008 GCF_033340175.1 Vibrio sp. 1557
GCTCACTAATCCGACCAATTTGGTGAGTGCCCAAATGGTCACGCAACAAAGTCGAGATGTACTGGATCGCCTCATCAAAAATCAGGTGTCCGTACACTTCAGCGATTTGCTTGAGGCTCTTACTTGTGATGTAGATGAACGAGAAGTGATTCGGCTGGTGTTTCACCAACTCTTCAAGTGCACCTAAGATCACTGGGCGATTACAAAAGCCAGACACAGGATCAAAATCGGTCAGCTTTTGAATCATCTCTGCTTGTTGTTTGTTTTCACTCAAATCTTGCAACAGCAGCATCAAGGCGGTGTGCCCGTTGTGCTGAATCAGTGTTGCTTCTATTAAACAATCGATGGTTTCGCCGTGGCTGTCTAGCATCTGTGCTTCAAACTGATTGCGGCCATGTTGAAGCTCTCGATACATTGCATCAACACGACACTCATCAGCAGTCGTAGGGCAGAGCGTGTCTAATGACTGCTCAAGAAGCTCGGACTTTTTATAACTCAGTAGTTCAAGCGCTCGATGGTTGGCGTCGACGATTTCACGTTCAATAACGATCAGCATGCCTAACGATGAGCTGTGGTAAAGTGCGCCGAATTTCTCCATGGAGTCTTTCAGTTGTAACTGAGTCATAGACGTGTTTTCAGAGAGCTTTTGCACAAGCTTTGTCGCGAGTTCTAACTCATCGAACTTTACGGACTGCAAACCTTCAAGCTGATATTGGGAGGCGATTTCGTTAATGCCTTCGGCAAAGTGGCTAAAGCGTGTTGCCACCTTTCTTTTGAAGATGAAAAACGTGCTGGTAGCAATGACTGACGCTACCACCCCAACCGTCGCAAAGAGGTAAATAAAGAGTGTATTACCTTTTGAATAGTGTTCGCGTTTGGTTTGTGTTTTCAACCACGCAATCGGCTCACCCGCAAGATCGCTGATTGGGGTCCATTTGATGATGGACTCTGAGGTTTTATCGATGCTTTTAGTTTTGGCATGATCTACAGGGTTAAACGACTTGGTCA
>NZ_JAWOVZ010000313.1:0-1006 GCF_033340175.1 Vibrio sp. 1557
GCTCATTTTTCTACATGAGCGCACCATGCATGCTTTTTTCTCAATCCATTTTCGCTCAGGTGTTGAGAATGTCCATCATGTTGGGGCTATCGCTAATCATCGTCCATAACTCTCCGAAGTTGCTGGAAATATTAGCAGAACAAGCCATCAACAGCGGTTGTCACCAAACAACGGGAGACAACGAACACCATGATCATTCTCATCACCACCATCATTAATAAGAGCAAACTATGAGTATTTTCCGATTTCCAGTTCTTGTTTGGCTTGGAATAGGGATTTTGATTATTTGTCTAGGGATCAGACAATCTTTCGGTATTTTTATGATGCCAATTTCAGACTACTTTCAGACCGGGCGCGAGTTCTTTAGCTTTGCTATTGCCTTGCAAAACTTGTTGTTTGGCGTATTCCAACCTTTTGTCGGCATGGCGTCAGACCGTTGGGGCGCGAAGCGTATTATCATTTTAGGTGCCTTTTCTTACGCTTTAGGCCTTTACCATACTTCTATCGCCGTTGAGCCAATCATGATGTATCTATCGCTTGGCGTTTTAGTCGGTTTTGGTTTGAGCGCAACCAGCTACGTCATTGTGTTAGGGGCGGTCGCAAAGGTTGTCCCTGCACAACATGCAGCTAAAGCATTTGGTTTAACTACCGCTGCGGGATCGTTCGGTATGTTCGCCATGATCCCTGGAGCACAAGCGCTTTTGAGTGATTTTGGCTGGCAAGGCGCACTTCAAGCATTCGCTGTACTGTGTAGCTTTATGGTGATGTTTGCATTGTTCATGAGAACTGCGAAGCCACAAGCAAGTAACCATGCAAATGTTCAGGAAGACACACAAACCCTAAAAGAAGCATTAAAAGAAGCTTTCTCTCACAGAGGTTATTGGCTGATTCATGCAGGTTTCTTTGTGTGCGGCTTTCACGTGATGTTCATTGCAACTCACTTACCAAGTTATCTAGCAGATAAAGATTTACCAGCCTCAACCGCCGCAATGGCACTGGCGTATGT
>NZ_JAWOVZ010000314.1:0-1005 GCF_033340175.1 Vibrio sp. 1557
TGCGATTTACGAATTTAGCCCCAACAAAAAAGGCTCTCCAAGTGGAGAGCCTTTTCTATTTTATCTTTAATAGATGTTCGCACTTTTGTTTAGTTTAAGAGTGAGCCAACGGCAGAGTTGCTTCGCGTAGCCATTCTTTTACTTCGCCTTCAACAAGCGGGCTGATTTGTTCCCATACTTTTTGATGGTAGTCGTTCAACCAAGCAAGTTCTGGACGAGTCAGCATATCGACATTGATGTTACGTTTGTCGATTGGACAGCGCGTCAATGATTCGAATGATAGAACAGGGAAGTCACCGTTAGTCGGTGTTTCAACTACGAGCTCTAGGTTTTCGATACGGATACCGAACGCATCTGCACGGTAGTAGCCAGGCTCATTTGATAGCACCATGCCTTCAGTTAGCGGCACATCAATTTGTTTCTTAGAGATGCTTGCCGGACCTTCATGCACACTTAGGAAGTGACCTACACCGTGGCCAGTGCCGTGGTCGTAGTCATAACCTTCCGCCCAAAGATGTTGGCGAGCCAATGTATCGATTTGGTAACCGCGAGTGCCTTTCGGGAAGCGGGCACGTGCTACACCGATATGACCTTTCAGCGCGAGAGTGAACTGCTTGATCATTTCTGCTGATGGCTGACCAATCGCGATGGTGCGTGTAATGTCGGTTGTGCCATCTAGGTACTGACCGCCTGAATCAACAAGGTAAAGTGTGTTCAGCTCTAGCTTACCTGGCTCAGGTTGGTTCTCATGATTGTAGTGACACATAGCCGCATTGCCGCCTGCCGCAGAAATGGTATCAAAGCTTAGATCCATCAGCGTTGGGTCTTCTTTACGGAATGCTTCTAGGCGATCAGCCAGTGTAGCTTCATCATGAAGATTGCCTGCAGCCACTTCGGCATCTAGCCAGCAAAGGAATTTGCTCATCGCTACACCGTCGCGGATATGACAGGCTTTCATGCCCGCAATCTCAACTTCGTTTTTCGCGGCTTTTGGCATTAAACATG
>NZ_JAWOVZ010000315.1:0-1005 GCF_033340175.1 Vibrio sp. 1557
AGAAAATAATTAACGGTCAGTATATTGATATTAATAATAATGGTGATATGTGGAGGGACTTTACCCATATTAATGACATTGTCGAAGGGATAGTCAGAATTTCTGATGTCATACCAAGAATTAATCAGCGATGGCAGTTTGAAAATAGTACTCCAGCGGATAGTTCTGCTCCTTATTCTATTTACAATATTGGTTATGGTTCACCGATTTGTTTGATGGATTTTATCAAAGCAATAGAAAATGAACTCGGAATAGAAGCAAAGAAAAATTATCGAGAGATGCAGCCAGGAGATGTATACCAAACCTATGCTGATACAACAGCTTTCTATCAAGCCACTGGTTACCGGCCGTCAGTTTCCGTAGAAGAAGGTATTGCCGAGTTTGTCGCTTGGTACCGGAATTTTTATAACAAGTAAAAGATTTGTCATTCAGAACTTTCAAGGTCGAGAGTTCACATAAGGTTAGAGCTATGTTACCGAGTATATCAGTCGTTATTCCTGCAAAAAATGAACAAGGAAATATCGGGAAGTTAGTGAAAGAAATTCATGCCAGTTTAGAAGCATACCCTAACGTCGAAATTGTCATTACGGACGACGGTAGTACCGATGATACGGTGCAAGAGGCACTTGAAGCTGCTAAAGAATGTGGGTGTGACCTGCAAGTGGTAAGCCACGAACATAGTTGCGGTCAAAGCACAGCAGTGTTAACTGCCGTCAAACATGCAAAAGGCGAGTGGATCGTTACCTCCGATGCTGATGGACAGAACGATCCGTCGGATATGCCTAAGATGCTTGAGCTTGCTGCTAAAGTCAGCAATCCGAACTTTTGCATCGCGGGTTATCGAGCGAAAAGGTTGGATACAGCTTGGGTTAGGTTTCAATCGAAGGTGGCGAACAAAGTGCGCCATGCATTACTAGGTGATGGTGTTCCAGATTCTGGTTGTGGACTTAAAGTCATCCCTAAATCGACTTATCTGCGCTTGCCGTATTTTGATCATATGCATCG
>NZ_JAWOVZ010000316.1:0-1005 GCF_033340175.1 Vibrio sp. 1557
ATGCACTTTAATCTCTTGAAGACCAATAACGTCAGGCTGGTGTTTATCGATGAGCGCTTGGAGTTGGTGCAGTCGCGCACGTAGTCCATTGATGTTAAAGCTGATTACTTTCATTATTTATCCTTTTGAGGGCGTATTTTTCTAGAATGGTATCATTCTGAAAGCGTAGTGAAAATGAATCTCAACAAAAGAAAAAAGCGCGTTTTACTGCGCTTTCAATTTGTTTTCTAAATCTGTTTGTACGATCTTCAATGCTTTAATCGCAACTTCTGGATCAATCTCGTTGGTTTCAAGCAAGTAGATCAAATCAACGGCCAGCTTGATCTCTTCTGGCGCGTCATCAAGAGGAGAGGTTGGTTGGTCTGCCATTATTGGTGCTTTTCCCTATGTGTAATTTGATTTTCTAGTTTAAGAAGCGCTGCCTCACAACGAGCTAAACGTTGCTCTGTCGCCAGTAATACTTTCTGAGCTTCAGCTCGCATAAAACTAGGTGCAGTTTCCACTGCGCGTTCCTTTTCTAACACCATTTCTCGCAAGCGTCTTGCCCATTCTTGGTGCTGCGCGAGCTCTTGATAAAGCACGTTAATTGGTTTGCGAAAGTGGCTGCTATGCTTGATTTCATTCTTACGAATTTTAGTGGTAGAAATCTCTCGCTGAATTGCGCCAATTTGCGCTACGAGTCGTTCGGTTAGGTACTCCGCGCGCAAAGCGGTGAGCTTATTTTCGTTTTGCTCTCGGATAATCGCGTCCAGTGTCGATTTCGCTTCTTTTACGCAAGGGGTAAGTGAGCGAGAACGGCAGCTAAATAAACGTTCATCAAACAACGGAACGTGATGCTCTCCTCGTTGGCGATCCAATGTCGCGGCTTGATTCGCCATGTGTTCTAAACTTTGCGAAAGTTGTTCGATGTTCATGATAAACCTACAAACCAAGCGTCATAAGCCAGCTTAATCGCCAATACGCTCACGACCGTGACAAAAACGGGACGAATGAACTTAGAGCCGA
>NZ_JAWOVZ010000317.1:0-1004 GCF_033340175.1 Vibrio sp. 1557
ATACCGTCGCCACAATGATACCCCAGTGCTCAACCTGTAGATCTACAAACAGCAGCGACACGCACGTCACAATAGCACCAACCAGCAAGCCACGGGTTACACCACCCATGACATAACCTGCGATGATGACGTAGTTTGGCACAGGTGCAACCAACAACTCTTCGATGTTCTTTTGCAGTTTTGCACTAAAGAATGAAGACGCGACATTTGAATATGAGTTGGTGATCACCGACATCATGATCAAACCCGGCACGATGTATTCCATATAGCTAAATCCGCTCATTTCACCAATTCGAGAACCGATCAGATTACCAAAGATGATGAAATACAGCGTCATTGTAATCGCTGGTGGTACCAAGGTTTGCACCCAAATACGCGAGAAACGCGTCACCTCTTTACCCAGCAAACTACGAAATGCCGTCCAATACAGTTGGTACATTTACTTGCTCCCCTCTCTGACAATGCTGACAAACAGTTCTTCTAATCGGTTGGCTTTATTGCGCATCGACAGCACTTTCACGCCATGTTCCGTTAATTGAGCAAACACCGCATTGAGACCTTGGCTTTTATCTAACTCAATTTCTAATGAGCCATCGATTAAGCTTTGACGATTGACACCATTCAACTCAGGTACTTCGCCGTCAGTCTCGATATCTAGAATAAAGGTTTCTACGCTGAGCTTGCTGAGCAACGCTTTCATGGTTGTGTTTTCAATCAACTCGCCGCGATTGATAATGCCTATGTTGCGACACAGCATTTCCGCTTCTTCTAAATAGTGCGTAGTAAGAATGATAGTGATCCCTTGCTGCTGATTGATTTCTTTGAGGAAATCCCACATTGAACGACGCAACTCAATGTCCACCCCAGCCGTCGGCTCATCCAAAATCAGCAGTTTTGGCTCGTGCATGAGCGCGCGAGCAATCATCAAACGACGCTTCATACCACCCGATAAGTTACGAGCACGCTCTTTGCGCTTCTCCCATAAATCGAGCTTCTTCAGGTAT
>NZ_JAWOVZ010000318.1:0-1003 GCF_033340175.1 Vibrio sp. 1557
GCAAGTGGATATCCAAATGGATTTCAGTGCGGTTGAGCAAACTCGTAAACGTTTCGACCCAAATACGCCATCGACCCGCAGCGAGTACGCGTTAGAAGATTACAACAACGGCAACATGGTAGCAGGCATTCCGGGTGCGCTTAGTAATCAGCCTCCGGCGGATGCTTCTATTCCGCAAGACGTCGCGCAAATGAAAGACGGCTCGGTAATGGGGCAAGGCTCTGTACGTAAAGAATCGACCCGCAACTTCGAGCTAGATACCACGATTAGCCATGAGCGTAAGCAAACGGGCACCGTGGCGCGCCAGACTGTTTCGGTTGCCATCAAAGACCGTCGCCAAGTTAATCCAGATACAGGTGAAGTGACTTACACACCAATGTCGGAAGGTGAAATCAACGCGATTCGTCAGGTGTTGATTGGCACCGTCGGCTTTGATCAATCTCGTGGTGATTTACTTAACGTATTGAGCGTCAAGTTTGCCGAGCCAGAAACCGAGCAGCTTGTTGACCAACCGATTTGGGAACACCCGAACTTCAACGATTGGGTTCGTTGGTTCGCCAGCGCTTTAGTTATCATCGTGGTTGTGCTTGTACTGGTTCGCCCTGCAATGAAGAAACTGCTTAACCCAGCTGGTGATGACGACGATGAAATGTACGGCCCAGACGGCTTGCCAATTGGTGCCGATGGCGAAACCAGCCTAATTGGTAGCGACATTGAAAGCAGTGAGCTGTTTGAATTTGGTTCAAGTATCGATCTGCCTAACCTTCATAAAGATGAAGACGTACTGAAAGCGGTTCGTGCACTTGTAGCGAACGAACCAGAGCTAGCGGCTCAAGTTGTGAAAAACTGGATGAACGAAAATGGCTAACGATATCGTACCTCAAGATGAAAACGGCGCAGGCATGCCAGTTGAGTTTGATGCCTCCACCATTACTGGTGAAGAGAAAGCGGCCATTTTGTTATTAAGTCTGAATGAGCAAGATGCGGCTGGCATCATCCGTCA
>NZ_JAWOVZ010000319.1:0-1000 GCF_033340175.1 Vibrio sp. 1557
ATTACATTTAGAAACATTTTACGCAATTTATGTAGGAGAATTCGGAATCTACTGTCTGTAAGGTTAGTGTGTTTTCAACAATATCCTGTTCCATAAAGACGGTAAATACATGCAAAAGAAACCACTTGTCGCATTAATGGCGGCTACAGCTATCCTTGCAGGATGCGGAGAAGCGAATAATGCCCAAAGAGAGAGCCAAGCGCCTCTTGTCGTAACTCAGGATGTCACGGTAATCGACTACCAACCGAGTAAATCATATATCGGTCGCATTGAAGCGGTAGAAGATACCAATATCACAGCACAGATTTCAGGCTATTTACAAGCTCGTCATTTTGAAGAAGGACAAATGGTAGAAAAAGGTCAGCTTCTTTATTCTATTGAACCTTCTTCTTTTGAAGCACAAGTGGCAAGTGCGAAAGCAGCGTTAGCACAAGCAAAAGCTTCGCTTAAAAAGGCAGAGCTTGACCACCAACGCGGCAAAAACCTGCTTCCTCGTGGAAGCATCTCCCAATCGGAATTTGATGCGTTGACAGCAACATTGCTAGGCGCGCGTGCAGAACTAGAAGCCGCGAATGCACAGCTTAAACTTGCAGAAGTCAACCTTTCGTACACGCAAATCCGAGCGCCGTTTAGTGGTCGTATTAGCGACACAAAAGTGAGTACTGGTGATCTGGTTTCTCCATCTTCAGGTGTGCTGACGACGCTCGTGAGCCTAGATCCTGTGCACACTTCGTTTAGCGTCAGTGAACGTGAGCGTTTAGCGATGGGCATGGATCGAATTAAAGGCGATGGTTCGGCCGAGTCGAACGGTGTGGAAGTGCAACTAGAGCTAGAAAACGGCCAGTTTTTCGAACACCTAGGTCAGCTTGATTTCTTGGGTAACCGTATTGATACCAAAACAGGCACGATTGCTATGCGTGCGTTGGTGCCAAACCCAGAACACAAACTGCTTCCTGGCCAGCACATCAAAGTCAACTTACGTGATAAGAATACGCGAGAT
>NZ_JAWOVZ010000320.1:0-1000 GCF_033340175.1 Vibrio sp. 1557
ACTGGCGGCTTCTTTGTCTGATTGACTGTCTACTTCAAGCAACGTCTGAATACTTTCGTCTTCTCTAACTTTCTGTTTGTGCTGCTTTGTTAAGTTGATAAGCGCCCAAGCAAAAACAATCACTAAGATCGTAACTAAACGTTGAAAATCACTTTTAAGCGGCTCGTAACCGGCAACCGTGATCAGAGGACCCACAACCCAAATAAAAATGGAGCACGCGGCTACACCGACTAAACCAAGAAACCATCTTTGGGTAAATACTCTGCCTATTTCTTTAATACTCATTTCCTTGCCCAACCGTTAGTTGCCCACAATAAGATCGATTTCAATTCGACGATTCATTGCTCGGTTCTTTTCACTATCATTTTCTACCAAAGGTCTCGCATCACCCAACCCTTCAGGAATCACTCTTCCTTTAAGTGCACTGTTGGAGATTAACTGTTCGGAAAGAGAAGTTGCCCGAGCTAAAGACAAGTGCCAATTGGATGGGTACTTGCTGGTAAATATCGGACGGTCATCGGTATGCCCGGTAATTATGATCTTCCCTTGTGTCGCTTCTAAGGTGCGTGCAACTTTAGAAATAACTGGCTGTATGTAAGCCACAACGCTCGCACTACCAGATTCAAATAGGTCTTGAGCTTTAAGAGAAATACGAACTCTATCTTGCAACGCTTCCACAGTGACAAGATCCTTGCCAATCTCCGTTGCCAAATACATAGATATTCTTTCGGCAATAGGTGCTGACTTTGACTCAACCATAGGATTACTAACTGCTGGGGTTGGTTGAATCAGGTTTACCAATTGAGCAAAAGTTTGGTTGGAAGCTTTGTTCAACTCGTAGCTGAAGTACATAAAAATACAAACAAGCAGTGCGGAAGTTACCGAACAAACCACCCATAGAGGAGCACGTTCCGAAACCTGAGCACCTGCCAATATATGTTGTTCTACTTTGTTACTAAGCTCTTGCTGTACTCCGCGACCATGTGACTTAAGCACTGAT